>JAAWDI010000012.1 GCA_022793685.1 Oscillospiraceae bacterium | reverse complement strand
CTTGCAGAACTGAACATAAACGTCTGGGAGGGCCGCCTTCAGCGCCTTGCCGTCAAGGCGGTTACTTACGACCTCTTTCCAGCGGAGGGTGAAGCTCGCAGTCTGAAGCTCGTCCACACCCTTTTCCTCAAGGTCGGCCTTTAGCTCGGCGCGGATTGCGTCGGCCTTTTCCTGAATGGCCTCCGCTTCCGCTTCCAGCGCGCGGAGCTTTTGCACACGGTTCTCAATCATGCGTTCCGTCATCGGGGGTTCCTCCTGTCGGTTGGTTCAGCATGGGAGCGCGGGGCCGGGGGCGTTATGGGGTTGGCGTTCTGCAAAGTGCTCTTCCATATCCCGTTCGGCTCTTGTCTTGTGGTCTTGTTTCCCCTTCGGTACTCCGTCCACCTTGCCGTACTCCCTTGCTGTGATTTTATTGTAATATATCTACAATTAGATTTCAATGGGTAAAATAAACAAATATCTAATTATAGATTTGTGTATTATGTATCTATAATTAGATTGACTTTTGAGGTATACTAATCCCATGATGGGGAAGGTGTCGGCATTTACGCAATCTCACATGGAGGTGAAAACATGCCAGAGAAAACAGAGGCTCAAAAAAAGGCTCAAAAGAAGTACATGGAAAAATTTATGATTGCGCAAGTAAGAATAGAACGAGAAAAGTATGATACTGTCAAAGCCCACGCGGAGCGCCGGGGGGAGAGCGTCAACGGCTTCATTAACCGAATCATTGATGAAGCCATGGAGCGGGAAGCATAGTTTTCCCTTTTTCCACTTATCGTAAGGGAAAACATAAGGGAAAACAGCGTCAAAAAAGCAAAGAAAAAACCCTATAACCATTGCGGTTACAGGGTTTGCTTTTGGTCTGAGTGACAGGATTCGAACCTGCGGCATCCTGCTCCCAAAAGTATGTCTGAACATTCAGCAGACGCTTTCGTGCGCTGTTTGGCGCTTTCCAGCACTACTGCGGTTCCTTTTTGAAACTCTTTTGCCCTGCTTGTTTCGGGCGCTGCTTTCATCTTTTGGGATTTGTGTGGGATTGAATAAAGTGTGTCCGCAAAGACACAAGCGGAATGCAAGGACAAACTGGCCAGAGCCATCCGCGACAACCGGGGCATCCCGGTCAACCACAACGGCGACTACACAGTGGCGGAATGGTGCCGGCTATGGCTGGAAACCTACAGCAAGCCCGTCATCCGCTTCAATACCGCCAAAACCTATGAAAGCACGATTGAGCATCACATCGTTCCGGCTATTGGGGGGATAAAGCTCAAGCAGCTCACTTCGATTCAGATTCAACGGATGTATAACGAGGCAAGGACGAGCGGTCGGGTACAGCGCAAGAACAAACAGGAGAGCGCCGAGTTGTCAAACAGCTATGTCCGACGTATTCACATGGTACTCAGCGGAGCGTTGAAGCAGGCGGTGAAGGAACGACTCATCCCGTACAATTCCTGCGACAACTGCCGCATCCCGCCCAAGGAGAAAAAGGAAATGACTATCATACCGCCGGAGAAGCTGGGCGTCTATCTCAGCGAGGCGAAGAAATACGGCGTTTTGCCCATGTTCTTCATGGAGTTGTCCAGCGGTCTGCGCAGGGGCGAACTGCTGGCGCTCCAGTGGGAGGACTTGGATGTAAAAGACCATATTCTATCAGTCAGTAAGCAAGTAGTTCGTATGGACGGAAATCTGGTAGTGACCGAGCCGAAAACAAGGAACTCCATCCGAAAGGTGGCGTTGTCCCAGCAGGCGGTGGAATTGCTCATTCAGGAGCATGAACAGCACCCCGACAATCCGATTCTATTCCCATCGCCACGAACGGAAGATTACTGGAGTCCGGACGCCGTGTCGAGAATCAACCGGAAGCTCTTGAAAAACGCAGGCATCGAGGAGCATGTCCACTTCCATGATTTGCGACATACCTTCGCTACCATGGCAATCTCCAGCGGTGTGAATGTAAAAACTCTATCCAGTATGCTGGGACACTTCAGTGCCGGGTTACACTGGATACCTATACGCATATCACCAACGATATGCAGCGAGGCGCAGCGGAGAAGATCGGCGGCTTCATGGAGTCGGTCTCGGCAGCTAATACCCCGGAACCGCCTGATCCACCGGAGCATAGCTTAGGCAAGTTGATTCCATTCGAAAAGGTAGGCTGATAGAGCAGGACAGGAAGTTCACAGGCTTTTGCCTCGGACTTCCTGCCTTTTTCTGTTGTTAGGGATAGGTTAGGGATAGGTTAGGGATTTTGCGGGTTTCAGCGTCGCGATGCGGCAAAGATGCGCCCGCCATTTTAGTTTACTGACCACAGTTAATATGTGGTCAAGTGTGTTTGAAAATCGAACTATTGACGCAGAAAAACCGCCTAAAACGGCGGTTTTTCCAAAAAAGGTGGTCGGAGTGCGGGGACTCGAACCCCGGGCCTCCTGCTCCCAAAGCAGGCGCGCTACCAACTGCGCAACACCCCGATATTTCATTAAAGAGCTATTACTATTTCAACGATATGCCGAGGCAGAGAAAATTACCGCTCCTTATTATATGGTATTTCCTTGCTGAATGCAAGGGGGTATGCTATGATATTCTTCGAAGAAATCCGCCGCGGCGGTACAGAGGAGAGAATATACCCATGCGCATGAGAAAAAAGAAGAATTTAGCTCCCCGGATGGAACGCTGCGGCGCGCTGCTCATTCCAACGCCGGAGGAGCTTCGCGGAAGCTGGCGGAGCCTGAAGCCGGACGCAAAGGCGCTTTGGCTGGAATTGGGCTGCGGCAAGGGACGCTTTACCGTGGAAATGGCGGCACAGAATCCTGAGGCGCTTTATGTGGCGGTGGAGCGTGTGCCAGACGCCATGATTATCGCCATGGAGCGCGCCCAAGAGGCGGAAGTGGAAAACGTCTTTTTCATTGATGCTGACGCGGCGGAACTGCCCCGCTATTTTGCGGATGGGGAGGTAGACCGGATTTTTCTCAACTTCTCAGACCCATGGCCGTCCAACCGCCATGCCAAACGGCGGCTGACACACCCCGATTTTCTGCGCCGCTACCGGCAGGTCATGTCCCCCGACGGGCAGATACACTTCAAAACCGACAACAGGAATTTGTTTGAGTGGTCTTTGTTCCAGTTCCCGAAGGTGGGTTTTGAGTTGTCAGAGGTCACCCGCAACCTCCATGAAAATGGTGTGGTTGGCGTTATGACAGACTACGAATCCAAGTTTCATGCGCTGGGTACGCCGATTAACCGCTGTGTTGCCACAAAGAGGTGAAAAAACGCTTCGGCTTTTAGCCGAAGCGTTTTTTGTTTATCAGGTGCCGAGGTAGGCTTTTTTCACGGCCTCGTTGCTCAGAAGCTCCTGGCCGGAGCCGGAGAGGGTAAGCCGTCCTGTTTCCAAAACGTGGCCAATATCGGCGACGTGAAGGGCCATATTGGCGTTCTGCTCGATGAGCAGGACAGTGATGCCCTGCTGATTGATGGTCTGGATGATGGAGAAAATGTCCTTGACCACCAGAGGAGCCAGACCGAGGGACGGCTCATCCATCATCATAACCTTGGGGCGGGACATCAGGGCGCGGCCGACGGCCAGCATCTGCTGCTCACCGCCGGAGAGGGTACCCGCCAGCTGCCAGGAGCGTTCCTTTAGTCGGGGAAACAGCTCATAAACGTGCTCGATGTCGTTGGACAGGTTGTCTTTGCGGAGGTATGCGCCGATTTTCAGGTTTTCCAGCACCGTCAGGTTGGCGAACACCCGGCGGCCTTCGGGAACCAGTGTAATGCCGCGTTCCACAATAGCGTTGGGGGTCTTGCCGGTGATGTCTTCGCCGTTCCAGAGGATGGAGCCGCCCGTAGGCTTCACCAGACCGGCAATGGTGCGCAGCGTGGTGGACTTGCCTGCGCCGTTGGCTCCAATCAGCGTGACAATGGAGCCGTCCGGCACCTCGAAGGAGATGCCTTTGACCGCCTCGATGCCGCCGTAATTGACTCGCAGGTCTTGAATTTTAAGCATCCTCAGCCACCCCCAAATAAGCGTCGATGACCCGCTGGTCGTTCTGAATTTCACTGGGCGTACCCTGTGCGATGAGTTTGCCGAAATCCAGCACATAAATGCGGTCGGAAATTTGCATGACCAAGTCCATGTGGTGCTCAATCATAAGGATGGAGAGGTTGTATTCGTCCTTAATTTGACGGATGAAATCGGTCAGCTCTTGGGTTTCCTGGGGGTTCATGCCGGCGGCCGGCTCATCCAGCAAGAGGAGCTTCGGTTCCGTGGCCAAAGCACGGGCGATTTCCAAGCGGCGCTGGACGCCATAGGGCAGATTGCTGGCCTTTTCGTCCTTCAAATGAGTCATGTTCTGTCGCTCCAGCAGTTCCATGGTCTCGTCCCGCATCCGCCGCTCCTCTTTGTAGTTCAGGCGGAAGGTGGCAGAGAGGAAGTTCTGCTTGGCCCGCATGTGCTTGGCAATCAGCACGTTTTCAAACACTGTAAGCGCGGAGAACAGGCGGATATTCTGGAATGTGCGGGCGATACCCAATTCCGTAATTTTGTCCGGAGTGGGGTGAAGGGTCTTGGCCGTGAACACAAAGGGGTCGCGCTTTTTTGCGGCCGCTTCCTGCGCTGCACGATTGGACGGGGCTTCGCCGGAGACGGCCTCCAGCTTGTACTCGGCGGTGAAATGGTCGGCGTGCTCACCGGCATACAGCTTTTTCATCTTGCCTTGCGGGTGGTTGCGGATGATAGGCTGTCCGTTCAGGCAGACAAGGCCGTTGGTGGGTTCGTAAACGCCGGTGATGCAGTTGAAGGCGGTGGTCTTACCGGCGCCGTTGGGGCCGATAAGGGCCACGATTTCACCCTTGTCGATGTTCATGCTCAGGTCGTTGACGGCCACCACGCCGCCGAACTGCATGGTGACGTGGTCTAAACGCAAAACGTTCTCGCTCATTTCGCGGCCTCCTCTCCGGCGGGCTTTTTCTTCCGCCGTCGGAACAGGTCTGGTAGTTCCTTGTCGCCCATGATACCCTTGCGGAAGAAGAGCACGAAAATCATGATGATGACGGAGAACACCACCAACCGGAAGCCGTTGCGGAAAATGCCCGGCGCGTTGATGAACAGGAACTTGCCGCTGTCCAGACCGCGCAGCCACCATTCGGAGGCGGCGATGAACAGGAAGGAGGCCAGCACCGAGCCGGTGATGGAGCCGATGCCGCCGATGACCACGATGAGCAACAGCTCATAGGTCATAGCCGACTTGAACTGGCCGGCCTGCACCGTACCGGCGAACATGGCCAGCATAGCGCCGCCGATGCCTGCGAAGAAGGAGGAAATGCAGAAGGCGAGCTGTTTGTGCTTAAACAGGTTGATGCCCATGGCCTCGGCGGCCACCTCGTCCTCACGGATGGCCTTGAAGGCGCGGCCGTAAGAGGAGTTTATCAACAGAACGATTACTACGATACAGATAGTGGCGAGCGCTACCGGAGCCAGGGTGGACAGGGAGATAGTCGTCCCGCCAACGGTGAATTTGAAGGAATTGAAGCGGGTATAGCTTTTCAATACGTTGGAGCCGTTGGTCAGGGGGCCGAGCTTATCCCACTGGCAGATGGCGCGGATAATTTCCGCGAAGCCGAGGGTGGCGATGGCCAGATAGTCGCTTTTCAGCCGAAGGACAGGCAGGCCGATAAGGTAGGCGAACAGGGCGGCCACCAGTCCGGCCAGAATGAGGGCCACCGGCCAGGGGATGGAGAACTGAACGATACCGCCGTTGAAATACTGGTACACGGCGGCGCGGCTCTCCACCGGAATGGTGAAGATGGCGTAGGTGTAAGCGCCCAGCAGCATGAAGCCCGCCTGCCCCAGAGAGAATAGGCCGGTAAAGCCGTTGAGCAGGTTCATGCTGACGGCCACCAGGGCGTACACCGCGCCTTTTTTGATGACGGTGAGCAGCATGGCCCAAGAGGAGGTGGCGGGGATGGTCTGCTCCAGCACCACCATCAGCACAAAGACAATGGCAAGAATAGCGGCGGTGAGCAGGACGGTTCCGGTGCGTTTCTTTTCCGGTTTCCGCAATGTGTTTCCCATAGCTGACACCTCCCTTAAACCTTGTCGGTGGCTTTTTCACCGAACAGGCCGGTGGGCTTCGCCACTAAAATGACAATCAGCAGGACAAAGGTGAACGCGTCGGAAAAGGTCGTCCACCCGGCGCCCTTGATGATATTCTCGCAAATGCCGATGATGAATGCGCCGATGACCGCGCCGGGGATGGAGCCGATACCGCCGAACACGGCCGCCACGAAGGCCTTCAGGCCGGGCATCGCGCCTGCGGTGGGGGTGACGCCGGGATAGTTGGAGAAGTAGAGCAGGGAACCGACGCCCGCCAGCAGGGAACCGATGATGAAGGTGGCGGAGATGACGTTGTTGATTTTGATGCCCATGAGTTGGCTGGTCTCAAAGTCCTTGGACACCGCCCGCATGGCCATGCCGATTTTGGTGTGGTTGATGAGCTGAACCAAAATGACGACCAGCACGATGGTGAGGATGGGGGTGATGAGGGTGACCCGCTTGGTGGTCGCGCCGAACACGGTGACCGTATCGGACACCCAAGGCAGGGCGGGATAGGTCTTGTTCAGGCCGCCGGTGATATACAGCGCCAGATTTTGGAGCAGGTAGCTCACGCCGATGGCGGAAATCATGACCGACATACGGGGCGCAGAGCGCAGGGGCTTGTAGGCCACCTTTTCAATGACAAAGCCCAACAGGACGGTCAGCAAAATGACCAGCGGAATGGCGGCATAGATGGGCAGGAACGTGGAGATATAAACCATCATCAATCCGGCCACCATGAACACGTCGCCGTGGGCGAAGTTGATGAGCCGCAGGATGCCGTACACCATGGTGTAGCCGATGGCAATCAGCGCGTACTGTCCGCCGGCCGAAATGCCCGACAGCAGATAGGGCAGGTTGGTTTGGATAAATCCCATAAAGGAGCCTCCTTTGCAGAGATGTCAAGTTGCGCGGTCTCGAAAGGGGGAAAAGCCTGCCCCTTTTCGAGGCAGCGCAAAGGCAATGCAGGGGAAAAGCGGCATGGCGGGGGCGCATTGCCCCCGCCGTGCCGGTTTTTAAGCCCGAACGGGCGAAATCAGTCGATGGTCTGGACGGCCACAAAGTCCCACGCGGCAGTCTCAGTGTTGCAGTGCTTAACATAAGCAGCGTCGCGGATAGCGTCGCCGTTCACATCGTCAAAGGCGATAGCGCCGGACACGCCTTCATAGGTGACGCCGGGCAGAGCGGCCATAACAGCGGCGGGGTCGGTGGAACCGGCGGCCTTCAGAGCCTCCAGCGCCACGAAGTAAGCGTCGTAGCCCATGGCGGACACAGCGGCAATCATATCGTTGCCGCCGTTCTCGGACATGGCGGTGCTGTCGCTGTTCAGATAGGCCTTGAAGCCCTCGTCGAACTCCGTGTTGCCGCCCTCCTGATAGAAGGTGGTGACGTACAGGTCGATGTTGCTCTTACCCTTGGCAGCCTCGATGACCACGTTGGAGTCCCATGTGTCGCCCGCCAGCATGGGCATACCCAAATCCTGAGCGGCGGCCTGGTCGATAATCAGCGCGGCGGCTTCAGTGGACACGGGGGCAAAGAACACGTCGCAGCCGTTGTTCTTTGCGTTGGTTACATAGGAACTGTAATCAGAGGTGCCGTCGGGGAAGGTCTCGTACACACAGTTCTCCTCGCCGAAAGCCTGCATGAAGTAGTTGCACAGACCCACGGAGTAGTCGTCGCCCAGCTTGGCCAGACAATAAGCCTTGGTCGCGCCGGAATTCTGCTTGGCGAAGTTGGCCAGAACGGTGCCCTGGAAGGGGTCGAGGAAACAGATTCGGAAGTAGTGGCTGTTGCCGGCGGTGACCTGCGGGTTGGTGCAGGTGACGCCGATGGCGGGCACGCCAGCGTCGCCAAAGATGTCAGAGGCGGCGATGGATACACCGGAGCCATAAGAGCCGAGCACCACGCTCACGCCGGCGGAAATCAAGGTCTGGGCGGCAGAGGGCGCCTTATCGTTGGAGGACTGGTTGTCAGCAGGAACCAACTCGACGGTATAGGTTTCGCCGTTGATTTCCACGGTGGGGCAGACGCTGTTGGCATACTTCATGCCCAAAGTTTCCTGCTTGCCGCCGGCGCCGTTGTCACCGGACGCAGGCTCAAACACACCGATTTTGATGACCTTGTCGCCGGAAACGGGCTGACTGCTGCTGGGGTCGGGGTCTTTCTGGCCGTCAGAGCAGCCGGCCAGAAGGCCAACGGACAGTGCACCGGCTAACGCCAGTGCAAGGAGCTTTCTCTTCTTCATGTGATTTCCTCCGTTCCAAAATTATGGGCGTCCACCATATGCGGACAAATGTTCTTTGCGCCATTGGTATTATACTACCTTGCCAAAGAAAATGCAACTGTGAAAGGACGAAAATGCAAATAAAAGATGCGCCGCATGATGCGGCGCATCTGGTAAAAAAGCCGGAACTCAAAGCAAAGCAAGCACTTGATACATCAGCATAAAGTGAGCAAGGGAGCCGAGGAGGATGAAAACATGAAAGATTTCGTGACAGCCAAATCGGGGATTGTCCCTGCCCGGCCACTTGAGAGCATACAGTACGCCGCCGACGGTGTAGAGGATGCCGCCCAGCAGAAGCCAGAAGAATCCGGTGGCGGGGAGGGTGTGCAGCAGGGGATAGAAGGCAATCAGGGCAAGCCAGCCCATGGCGATATAGATGATAGAAGTGAGCTTGCGGGGGGCGTTAATCCATGCCACCGACAGGATAAGGCCCGCCAGCGCCAATCCCCAGATGACCCCGAAGAGGCTCCAGCCCCACGGGCCGCGAAGGGCGATGAGGCAGACCGGAGTATAAGTGCCTGCAATGAGGAAATAGATGGAGGTGTGGTCAAATTTTCGCAACGCCAACCGTCCGCGTACGCTGACATTCACAGAATGATAAAGGGTGCTGGCGGTGTAGAGCAGCACCATGGTAGCGCCATAGACCGCAAAGGCGGTAATGGACATCGCTCCTGCTCCTGCGAAGATGGCCTTCAGCAGCAGGAGCACCGTACCCGCCAAAGCGAGAGCCGCGCCCGCGCCATGGGTGATGGCCGACCAAGGACGCAAGCCGTCATAGGGATTTCTCATTTCGCGCTCCTTCTTTACCACAGTCTTTCGCCGGGGAATATATAATTCAGGAGCCAATGTAGAGGTCATGATATGTTCCATTGCCATTGCAAGCACCGCCTTTTGATTGAAGTGATGATAGTATAACACACTTCACAATAAAATTGCAATAGCTAAAATTATTTTAAATAATTTTTAATATTATTTTACGGTAAAAAAGATACCGCCCTTCGACGGGCGGTATCGAAAGAGGCAATCAGGCCAGCTTGCTCTTGGCCAACTCCACGAGCTGGGCGAAGGCGGCCTTGTCATTGACAGCCATTTCAGCCAGCATCTTGCGGTTGATGGCGACGTTCGCCAGCTTCAGGCCGTGCATCAGGTTGGAGTAGTTCATTCCGTTCATCTTGGCGCCCGCGGAAATACGGGTAATCCAGAGCTGACGGAAATCACGCTTCTTCAGGCGGCGGCCGGTATAGGCGTAAGTCAGGGACTTCATCACCTGCTGGTTTGCCATCTTGAAGTGCTTGCTCTTGGCGCCCCAATAGCCCTTGGCGAGCTTCAGGACTTTATTTCTTCTTTTGCGCGTCATCATCGCGCCTTTCACTCTTGCCATTGTGGTTCAGCCTCCTACTTATTTATACGGAATCATGCGCTTGACTGCGGCCACATTGGTGGAGTCCGCATAGGCAACGCCGCGCAGGCCGCGCTTGACTTTGGTGGTTTTTCCGTGACCGTTCAGCAGGTGACGCTTATAGGCCTTGGCGCGCTTGACCTTGCCGGACTTCGTAAGGCTGAATCTCTTCTTTGCGCCACTGTGGGTCTTGATTTTCGGCATGACGTAAAACTCCTTTTTGTTACTTTTTGGGTTCCTTCGCCGCTTTCGATGCCAGGAAAATGGACATATGCCGCCCCTCCAGCTTGGGGGTCTTGTCCATGCTTCCGATGTCTTCGCAGGCTTCTGCAAATTTCATCAGCAGGTCGCGCCCGATGTCGGTGTGAGCCATTTCACGGCCGCGGAAGCGGACGGTGACCTTGACGCGGTTGCCGTCGCTCAGGAACTTCCGGGCATTTTTCAGCTTGACGTTGAAGTCGCCCACGTCGATTCCGGGGGACATACGCACCTCTTTAATCTCCACCACATGCTGGTTTTTGCGCGCCTCACGCTCCCGCTTGGTCTGCTCGAACTTGTACTTGCCGTAGTCCATGAGCTTACAGACAGGGGGGGTTGTATTGGGAGAGATTTTTACGAGGTCAAGGTCGCGGTCAAAAGCCATTTGCAGAGCCTCGCGAGAGGACATGATGCCAAGCTGTTCACCCTCTTCTGAGATGAGACGGACCTCTTTGTCGCGGATGTCTTCGTTGAGTTGATGACCTGTATTACTGATGGGAAAGCACCTCCAAACAAGAAAAAATGCGGCTGCCTGAGGAATAGGCACCCGCTCCATGCAGACAAGCGCCGACAAAGCCGACGGAGTTTGCGTTGTTAACCTGTTGGCCTGTGGCCGAAGGTGAGGAGGGGGCGCCCTTCCTGCTTTATTGTGCTCAATCATTATATGCGTGCTTTTCCGCCTTGTCAAGCACTTTTTATAGTAAAAGGCTAATCTTGCCTTTTTTGCGTGGGGCGGGTATAATAAGTCAAAACAAAAAGGGCAGGGATGAGTATGCTGCTTGCCATCGACATCGGCAATACCAACATCGTACTGGGCGGGATTGAAGCGGGGAAGATTATTTTTGTGGGCCGCATCGCCACCGACCGCACGAAAACAGAAGACCAGTACAGCGTTGAACTGCAAAGCGTGCTGGCGCTGTACGGCGCGGAAGCCGCGCAGTTGGAGGGAGCCATCATTTCCTCCGTGGTGCCGCAGGCGCTGGGAGCGGTGAAGGCGGCGGTGCGCCGTATCACAGGCAAGGCGCCGCTGGTGGTCGGCCCCGGTATCAAAACGGGGTTGAATATTGCAATCGAAAATCCCTCCGCCGTGGGAGCCGACCTCATTGTCTGCGCCGTGGCTGCGCTGGCGGAATACCGCGCGCCGCTGGCTGTGGTGGACATGGGCACCGCTACCACCGTGACCGTGGTGGACGAGAAAGGCAGTTTTCTGGGCGGAAGCATCTGCCCCGGATTGGTGGGGGCGCTGAATGCCCTGTCGGCAGGGGCCTCAGAGCTGCCGGAGGTCAGTCTGGAAGGCCCAGTCAAGGTTATCGGCCGCAATACGGTGGACTGTATGCGTTCCGGTGCGCTGAACGGTCACGCCGCCATGGTGGACGGTATGATTGCGCGAATGGAGGAGGCGGTAGGCAAGCCGCTGACGGTGGTGGCTACCGGCGGCGTGGCAAAATTCATCGTGCCGCTGTGCAGGCGGGAAATCGTCTATGACGAGCTGCTGTTGCTGAAGGGCTGCGAGTTGCTTTACCGCAAGAATCAGAAATGAAAAAGCCTGGGCCGTTACGGCCCAGGCTTTTTTACTTTTATAAGAGGATAAAAAGCACCAGCCCGGCGCACAGGACGGCTCCGCCCAGATAGGGAAGGCTGGACATCACCATAGAGGTGTCTCCCTCCGGCGCAAAGTGTTCCGGCTTTTGCAGGTCGTAGCAAAGCATGATTTCCTCGCCCACCTGAAAGCGTTCCTTATCCTTGCTCATCACGTCAAAGGGGCGGGTGTATTCCGTGCCGTCCACGGTGTAACGGAATACGGGCCGGTAGTTGTGGTTGCGGCTCTTGTCGCGGTAGCTGCCGAAGTGCTGCAATTCCACTACCTTACCCTCCGTGCGGCCTTCATAATGCTTGATACGCAGGCCGCACACCAGCGTGTAGATGCCGGTAATCAGAAACAGGATAAAAAGCACGCCGAATATCATGAGAAAGACCATCTTACTCAGCCTCCTTTTCGGAAGAGTGGGCGGAGTGCGGAAAGCAATCCATCCACGTCCGCTTCCGTGGTGGCGAAGCAGGTCACAAACCGGACTGCGGTGTGGGTATCATCCGGCTTGCTCCACACCTCAAACTCAGCCAGCTTTCGCAAGGCGGGCAAGAGCTCGTCCGCTACCACCGGAAAAATCTGATTGGTAGGAGATGAGCACAGCAGAGGAACGCCCAACGCCGTCAGGCTGTCTTGGAGCTTGCCCGCCAGCTTGACCGCGTGACGGGCGATGTTCCAGTACAGGCCGTCGGTGAACAGCGCCTCGAATTGCGCCCCCAGCAGAAAGCCCTTGGCCAGCACGCCGCCCCGCTGCTTCTTGATGCGGAAGAAGTCAGGGCAGAGGCTGCCGTCTGAAAAGACCAACGCCTCGCCAAACAGCGCGCCGTTCTTGGTGCCGCCCACGGTGAAAGCGTCGGCGAGGGCGGCCAAATCGGCAGGGGAGAGGTCACAGTTATCTGCGGCAAAGGCACAGCCCAGCCGCGCACCGTCCACAAAGAGCTTGAGGCCGTTTTCATGGCAGAAGCGGGAAAGGGCGGTCAGCTCCGCTTTGGTATAGACCGCCCCCAGCTCTGTGGCTTGCGAGATATACACCAACGCCGGTTTGACCAGATGGGGGTCGCGGTGAGCGTCCACCAGCGGCGCAATGGCTTCCACGGTCAGTTTACCGCCGGGGGTGGCAGGCACAGGGAGGAGCTTGTGCCCCGCGGCCTCCACAGCGCCCGCCTCATGGCCGTTGATGTGGCCGCTGTCGGCGCAGATAACGCCCTCCCATGGACGGAGCAGGGCAGCGATGGTCAGAAGGTTGACCTGTGTGCCGCCGATGCAGAATTCCACCATGGCGTTTGGGCAGTGAAAGGTCTCCCGAATCAGTCGGGCGGCGTGTTCACAATGCCCATCCTGACCATATCCGATGTAAGGCGCGCCGCCGCAGGCGGCGATGGCGGATAACACGGCGGGGTGGGCGCTGTAAGAATAATCGTTCCGAAAGGGGTACATACCGTCACCTCACGCCTTGAAGCTGTCCTTCAGGCTAACGGAGCGGTTAAAGACCAGCGCGCCGGACTTGGAGTCCCTGCTGTCGGGGCAGAAATAGCCCAGGCGCATGAACTGGTAGGAGGCGGGGGCTTCCGCGCTTGCGAGGGACGCCTCCAGCTTGCAGCCGGTCAACACCTCCAACGAGGCGGGGTTCAGGCAGTCAAGGAAGTCCTTGTCGCCGCCGTCCGGGTCGGGGTCGGAGAACAGGTTGTCGTAAAGGCGAACCTCCGCGTCCACGGCGGTGGCGGCGTCCACCCAGTGGAGGGTGGCGCCCTTTACCTTGCGGCCGTCGGCGGGATTACCGCCCTTGGAATCGGGGTCATATTCGCAGAGCACCTCCACCACGTTGCCGTTCTCATCTTTGATGCAGCCGGTGCAGGTGATGAGGTAAGCGCCCTTTAGGCGGCACTCCGGCCCGCCGGGGTAGAGGCGCTTGTACTTGGGAATGGGAACCTCCATAAAGTCGTCGGCCTCGATGTAGAGGTTACGGGAGAAGGTGACCTGCCGGGTGCCGTCCTCTGGACGGTTGGGGTTGTTCTCCACCTCAAAGGTTTCGCTCTGGCCTTCGGGATAGTTGGTCACCGTCAGCTTGATGGGACGCAGCACCGCCATGACGCGGCGGGCGTGCTCGTTCAGGTCTTCCCGCAGGCAGTGCTCCAAAAAGCCGAACTCCACGGTAGAAGTGGCCTTTGCCACACCGATGCGCTCGCAGAAATCCCGAATGGACGCGGGGGTATAGCCCCGGCGGCGGAGGCCGCAGAGGGTGGGCATCCGGGGGTCGTCCCAGCCGGAGACATAGTTTTCCTCTACCAGCTTGCGCAGCTTGCGCTTGGACATGACGGTGTAGTTGATGCCCAGCCGGGCAAATTCAATCTGCCGGGGCTTGCTGGGCAGGTCGCAGTGCTCTACCACCCAGTTGTAGAGGGGACGGTGGTCTTCATATTCCAAGGAACACAGGGAGTGGGTGATGCCCTCCAGCGCGTCCTGAATGGGGTGTGCGAAGTCGTACATGGGATAGATGCACCACTTGCTGCCCTGACGGTGGTGCTCCACATGGCGAATGCGGTAGATGACCGGGTCGCGCATGTTGAAGTTGCCGCTCTCCAGGTCGATTTTTGCACGGAGGGTGAATTTCCCGTCGGGAAATTCACCGTTTTTCATCTGCTCAAAGAGGGCGAGGCTTTCCTCCGTGGGTCTGTCCCGCCAAGGCGAGCGGGCGGGTACGCCCACGTCGCCGCGGTATTCCTTGAATTCCTCCGGCGTCAGCTCACACACATAGGCGAGGCCCTGCTTGATAAGGTCAACCGCCAGCTCATAGGTCTTTTCAAAGTAGTCGGAGCCGAAAAAAAGCCGGTCGCCCCAGTCAAAGCCCAGCCAATGGATGTCCTCCTGAATGGCGTCCACATACTCTGTGTCCTCTTTGGTGGGGTTGGTGTCGTCAAAGCGTAGGTTGCACAGGCCGCCGAATTTTTCAGCGGAACCAAAATCGATGATAAGCGCCTTACAGTGGCCGATATGCAGATAGCCGTTGGGCTCGGGCGGGAAACGGGTGTGGACGGTCATGCCCTCGAACTGGCCGCCCTGCGCGATGTCCTCCTGAATGAAGGCATGGATGAAATTCTGCGGGGCAAAGCTCTCGCTCTCTCCGGCGGGGACAGTGTGTTCGTCGGTCATATCGTTCACTCCCTTTTATAATCACGCTTCAAGCGTATCTTTCATTATATAACGCTCCCCACGCCTTTTGCAACGGTTTTCGGGGAAATTCACCGCTTTTTTCCAGCGGTGGTGCTGTCCTGAAGGGCCAGAGCGCCGTCTTGGGCGAGAAGAGTCACGCTGTCCCCCGCCTTGAGGTCGCCGGACAACAGCCGTTGGGCAAGCTGGTCTTCCACGCCGGTGCGGATAGCGCGGCGAAGGGGGCGTGCGCCGTAATCGGGGTCAAAGCCCTGCTGTGCCAAAAGGTCGGCGGCAGAGTCCGTCACAGCGAGGGATACACCCAGCTTTTGCAGGCGCTCCTGAAGCTTGGACAGCAGGTTTCGGGCGATGCGGGCAATTTCCTGCTTCGTCAGCTGGCGGAAGACGATGAACTCATCCACCCGGTTGAGAAATTCAGGGCGGAAGGTCTTTTTCACGTCGGACATCACCATGGCGCGGGCGGCCTTTGGTTCCCGCAGACCGTCGTCTGTGCGGCCGTCGTCAGCAAAGCCCAGCCGCACTTTTGCGGTCAGGTGCCGTGCGCCGATGTTGGAGGTCATCACCACCACCGCATTGCGGAAATCCGCCTTACGGCCCTGGGCGTCGGTGACCACCCCGTCCTCCATCAACTGCAAGAGGACGCTCCATACATCCTCGTGGGCCTTTTCAATTTCGTCAAACAGTACCACGCAGTAGGGGCGGCGGCGCACCTTTTCCGTCAGCTGGCCGCCATCTTCGTGCCCCACATAGCCCGGCGGGGAGCCGAGCAGCCGAGATACAGTGTGCTTTTCCATATACTCCGACATATCAAAGCGGATGAGGGCGTCCTCGCTGCCGAACAGCGCTGCCGCCAGCGCCCGGCACAGCTCTGTTTTACCCACGCCGGTGGGGCCGAGGAAGAGAAACGTACCCACCGGACGGTTGGGGTCGCCCAGCCCCACCCGTCCCCGGCGGACGGCGGACGCCACCGCGTGAACCGCTTCCTCCTGTCCCACCACACGGTGGTGAAGTTCTTCCTCCAGATGCAGCAGGCGCTGGCTCTCCTCTGTGGTGAGGGCGGTAACCGGGATGCCCGTCCAGGCAGACAGCACTTCCGCCACGTCCTCACGGGTGACGGAGCGCTCGCCGCACTCCGCCAGATAGACCTTGCGCCGCTCCTCCCACTGGGCGCGGAAATTGCCTTCCGCGTCCCGCAGGGCGGCGGCCTTCTCAAAGTCCTGCGCCCGGATAGCGGCCTCCTTTTCCAGCGCGGCCTGCTTAGTGCGCGCTTCCAGCTCGACAAGCTCCGGCGGTTGTTCTGGGCGTTCAGTACGCACCTGAGCGGCGGCCTCGTCCACCAGGTCGATGGCCTTGTCGGGTAGAAAACGGTCGGGCAGATAGCGGCAGGACAGCTCTACCGCAGCCTGAAGGGCCTCATCGGTGATGGTCAGCCGGTGGTGGCCCTCATAGCGGCTTTTCAGGCCGCGGAGGATGGCAAGGGCGGTGTCCTTGTCCGGCTCCTTCACCATCACCGGTTGGAAACGCCGCTCCAGCGCAGCGTCCCTTTCAATGTAGCGCCGGTATTCGGTCAGGGTGGTGGAGCCGATGACCTGCAATTCACCCCGCCCCAAAGCGGGCTTGAGAATATTGGCCGCGTCGATGGCCCCCTCGGCGCTGCCCGCCCCCATGATGGTGTGCAGCTCGTCGAGGAAGAGAATGATGTTGCCTGCCTTGCTCACCTCTTGCAGAAGCTTTTTGACCCGCTCTTCAAACTCGCCGCGGTACTTGGTGCCTGCCACCATAGAGGTCAGGTCGAGGGAGCACAGCCGCTTGCCCAAAAGCGTCTCCGGCACCTGACCGGAGGAAATGCGCTGGGCCAGCGCTTCCGCAATGGCGGTCTTGCCAACGCCCGGCTCGCCAATGAGGGCGGGGTTGTTTTTGGTGCGCCGTGAGAGAATGCGAATGACCCGCGCCAACTCGTCGTCACGGCCGATGACGGGGTCAAGCGTCCCAGCCGCCGCTTGGCGGGTGAGGTCGCGGGCAAACTGTTCCAGCAGCTTACCGCTTCCGCCGTGCTCCTTGGAGGAGGACTCCCGTTCCCGCGGACGTGCTGCCCGTGGCAGGAGCGGGCTGCCGCCCAGCGCTGACATCACATCGTGATAGAGCCGCCGCGGCTCGCCGCCTCGGTCGTTGATAACGCGGATGGCGACGCCGTCCCCCTCCTCCAAGATGCCGAGCAGCAGGTGTTCGGTACCGACCCGGGGATGGCCGAGCTGAGCGGCTTCTGCGGTGGCCAGCTCAATGACGTGCTTGCAGCGGGGGGTAAGCCCCTGAGACGGCTCATGGGACGGCGCGCCCACGCCCACAAGGTCGGTGATGGTGCTGCGCACGCTGGCCTCGTCCAGACCGGCGTTCTGCAAAATGCGGGCGGCAAGTCCCTGCCCGTCACGGGCAAGGCCAAGCAGCAGGTGCTCGGTGCCGACATAGCCGTGACCCAGCCGGGCGGACGCCTCCTGCGCCCGCCGAAGGGCCGCTTGGGCTGCCGGAGTAAATCGTGAATCGCTCATCTGATGTCCTCCCCTCGCGGATGTGCCGCGGAAAATGCTTCCAATATTGTCTCCGTTCGGAAAGAAATATATCCGATTGAGGGGAAATTTAGCATTGCAATTTGCAAGGAATATGCTAAAATGTTGAAAGTATCGAAAGGTAGGAGGGATACCAATGGCTTTCACCATCAACAGTAACTGTGTCAACTGCGGCCTGTGTGCCGCCAACTGCCCCGTCAACTGCATCGCTGAAGGCGGTGACCACTACGTCATCGACCAGGACGCATGCGTGCAGTGCGGCAGCTGCCAGATGAACTGCCCCGCCGACGCCATCGACCGCGAGGGCTGAGCAGGCAAGCGCTACATAGCCAAAGGAAAGAACGGTGTATCTGCGTGCAGATGCGCCGTTCTTTTTTGCATTTTGCGGGTACTATGCAGAATGTTTAGTATTGTCAGGCACCGGACTTCTTTCTATAATGAATACCGAAAAAGGCGCTGGCAGGATGACGGCAGCGGAATTCAATTTTGCAGAGGTGAAACCGATGGAACAGCAGAGTGTTGCGGAGAAAAAGCCAAACAGGAAGACGCTGATAATCCTCGGAGCCGTGGTGGCGGCTGTTATTGTAATAATTGCGGCGGCTATGGCTGTCCGGCACAATAACGAGGTAAACTACCGCATTGAGAGAGTGGTTTCTGAACTGGAGAACTGTACCCAGAGCGGAAAACCTTCCTACCCAGAGGTGGATGATTATGTTTTAGGTACGGATGACAGTTATTACGAGCAGGTAAAGGACAACCAAAAGCTGGCCAAAGCGATTACGGCCGCCATGGAAGATTTCTGTACCGATGCGGGGGATAATGAATCCTCCGGCGGAGCGTTTGAGGCGAGCGGTATTCAGAGAGTATACAGTATGGCGGCGGTGCTGGAGTACCTTGGCTATGAGAACGAAAAGGTTAAAGAATGTATGGACGGCCTTGTGGCTCAAGCCCTGACGGAAGTACAGGGACAGGATAACTGGCTGGTGACCCGCAGTGTATATATCGCCTTTTTGAAGTATAAAGCACTTCCATATTACACAAGCGACGAAACCCTGCTGCCCGATGAGGAAATCATCTCCGCTTATGCCGCGCGTTGGCAGGAGGTCAAGCGGGAAATGCCCAACGGCAAAGCAAACCTCGATGATTTTCTCGAAGAGGTGATGAAGATTGCCACCACCAGCCCGGTCACCATTCCGGCTCGGATAGACGGAACCTTGGAGGGAAGCGATATGGCCACAGGGGTAAACGGCGCGCCTGTTTTGGAAACTTATTTAGATGTGGAGAAGATGCTGCCTTATAACGAGTTGGTGGATGCTTTGGAAGAGCATGGAGAGAGCGCTATATTCCAGAACGGCAAGGGCGGATATTACGACAATAAAAAGAATAAGGGCGCGGCCTACGGCGACTTTTGTTCGGTCTACAAAAGCGGAAGGGTGCCGCGAACCGGCAATGAGGATGCATTTACCGAGCAATATCTGAGAGAACATTATGACAAACCCAGCACCACGACCTACTATTTCCGTGGGGAGGAAATCAGTGCGTTCCCGCCTTTCTTTACCGATACGGAGCAGGTTTTTGTTTATGGTGGCAAGGCATATGCGCTTACGGCGTACGGTGTCTATTTTGACCAGAACAGTATGCTGCCCTATGACTTGACCGCCGCCAAGGACGCCGAGTGGAAGCATGTTACATTGTCTGAAATGGAGCAACAGACCAGCATGCTTTCCTATGTGCTGGAGTCCTATTTCCCGGCTGTTTCCCAGTTCACCCCCCGCTTTGAATATGACGTGGAAAACAAGCTGGCTACCATTTACCTGACCGCTCTGCCCGGCACGACAGAGGCGTTGAAAGCGGGGACAGAGGTTCCTATCACAGCGGGAGCGGGTCGCACCGCCACATGGGACGAGTTCCGCACCTACCTTGCCGATATGTGCACCGAGATGTACGAAAAAGTTAAATGGGAGATGCCCGAGCCAACCAGCATCGGCATGATTCTCGTCAGCGACGTAAATTCGGAGAGCGGACTGCTGTCCATTCTCAACGGGGAAGTGGTGCAGGATAATTCCCAAAACCCGCCCGCTCCGTTGGAGACAGAGGAGTCTGATCCCGATGAGACTCCTTCATCTGATGAGAGTCCCATTCCAACAGATGCGCCATAACAGATGTATCATCTTCGAAAGGCAAAAAAAGGGACGCGCTGCATTGCAGCGTGTCCTTTTTTTCGTCAGTCTCCGTATCCGTTCGGATGGGTGGAATGCCATTTCCATGCGGTTTCAATAATCTGTTCGATGGAGGTATATTTTGGTTTCCAGCCCAGCACGTCCATGGCCTTTTGGCTGGAGGCGATGAGCACCGCCGGGTCGCCCGCCCGACGCCCCTTTTCTATGACGGGGATAGGGTGGCCGGTCACCTTGCGGGCGGCCTCAATTATCTGCCGGTTGGAGAAGCCGGTGCCGTTGCCAAGGTTGAAAGTGGCGGATGGATTTCCCTTTTTCAGATAGTCCAGCGCCAGCAGGTGGGCGTCGATGAGGTCTTCCACATGGATATAATCCCGCACACAGGTGCCGTCTTTGGTGGGATAATCGGTGCCGAACAGCTTCAAATTCTCCCGCTTACCCTGTGCCACCTGTAAAATGATGGGGATAAGATGGGTCTCCGGCCGGTGGTCCTCTCCGATGGAGCCGTCATGCCATGCGCCCGCCACATTGAAGTAGCGCAGGGCGCAGAATTTGAGGCCGTGGGCATAGTCGTACCACTTGAGCATCTTCTCAATGATGAGCTTGCTCTCCCCATAGGGGTTGGTGGGCTTCTGGGGGTCATTGTCGAGAATGGGGGTGCGTTCCGGCTCGCCAAAGGTGGCGGCGGTGGAGGAAAATACCAGGTAAGGAACCTTGAACTCAAGCATCGTATCGGCCAGATTGATAGCGCCCGCCACATTGTTGCGGAAATACTTTTCCGGTGCGGTCATGCTTTCGCCCACTAGCGAGGAGGCGGCAAAATGGATGACCGCATCCACCTGCTCCTTCTGAAAGACGGAACGCAGGAAGTCGCGGTCGGCGGTGCTTCCCTCATAAAGGCGGCCGCCCTTCAGGGCGGCCTTGTGGCCGCCGCAGTCAATGACCGCTACATCGTAGCCGCGCTCCACCAGCGCCGCCACACAATGGCTGCCAATATAACCGGCGCCGCCGGTCACCAGAATTGACATGGTCGTGTCCTCCTTATGTAAAAATACCTATATTTTGGGTGGAACGCCTTTATCATAGCACGCCTCAACCCAGGGCGCAAGGGAACGAGATATGAATAATTGCAATGAATATTCCATTAGAATTGAATATTATACAAAACAAGACGGAAAAAGAGGGGAAAATTCAGGAAAAAGAACGCATATTTATGCGAAAATACACTTGCAATTCGGGTCAAGCCGTGATAGACTGTGTGCAACATTAAAAAAGACGGAGGTCAAACCATCATGTCTGACATTAAAAAAGTGGTGCTCGCCTATTCCGGCGGGCTGGATACTTCTGTTATCATCCCTTGGCTGAAGGAGCATTACGACAACTGCGAGGTCATCGCCGTGTCCGCCGACGTGGGGCAGGGCAGCGAGCTTGACGGACTGGAAGAGAAAGCCATCAAGACGGGCGCCTCCAAGCTGTATATCGAGGACTTGACAGACGAGTTTGTGGACGAGTACATCATTCCCACCATGCAGGCGGGGGCCATGTATGAAAATTATCTGCTGGGCACTTCCTTTGCCCGGCCCATCATTGCCAAGCGCATTGTGGAGATTGCCCTCAAGGAGGGCGCGGACGCTATCGCCCACGGCTGCACCGGCAAGGGCAACGACCAGGTGCGGTTTGAGTTGGCCATCAAAGCTTTTGCACCGGAGATGAAAATCATCGCCCCGTGGCGAACGTGGGAACTGGACAGCCGTGAGAAGGAAATTGAGTATGCCGAGGCCCACAATATCCCCCTGAAGATAAATCGGGAGACCAATTACTCCAAGGATAAGAACCTGTGGCATTTGAGCCATGAGGGGCTTGACCTGGAAGACCCCGCCAACGAGCCGCAGTATGAGAAGGACGGCTTCCTTGAGATGAGCGTTTCTCCGCTGGAGGCCCCCGACGCGCCCACCTATGTGACCATCGACTTTGAGCAAGGCGTACCCGTGGCGGTGGACGGCAAGAAGATGAAGGGCAGCGACATTGTCCGCACCCTGAACGAGCTGGGCGGCAAGAACGGCATTGGCCTCCTGGACATTGTGGAAAACCGTCTGGTGGGCATGAAGTGCCGCGGCGTATACGAGACCCCCGGCGGCACCATCCTCTATGAGGCCCACCGCATTCTGGAGACCCTGACGCTGGACAAGATGACTGCCCATAAGAAGGCGGAGCTGGCCATCACCTTTGGAGAGCTGGTCTATAACGGCCAGTGGTACACCCCCCTGCGCGAGGCCCTCAGCGCCTTTGTGACCTCCACCCAGCAGAATGTCACCGGCACGGTGAAGCTGAAGCTCTATAAGGGCAACATGATAAACGCCGGCGTAACCTCGCCGTACAGCCTGTATTCCGAGGACATTGCCACCTTCGGCGAGAGCGACTATGACCAGATGGACTCCCAGGGCTTTATCAACTTGTACGGACTGCCTATCAAGGTACAGGCCCTTTTGAAGCAGGGCAAGCTGAAGAAATAACAACACAATCGTTATTGAGAATGGCAGAGGCGGGAGATGTCTCCCGCCGCTCTGCCGTATTTGGGAAAGTTGCCCTTATCATCTCAAGGGATTTTATCATCAGAAAAGCGGGGAATGATTTATGAAACTCTGGGCAGGCCGCTTCCAGAAAGAGACCGACACGCTGGTCAACGACTTCAATTCATCTATTGGCTTTGACGCCCGGATGTATCAAGAGGACATTGAAGGCTCCATGGCCCACGCGGCTATGCTTGGCAAGCAGGGCATTATTGAGGAGCATGAGGCGGAGAAAATCATTGGCGGCCTCAAGGCCATTCTTGCAGATATTGAGGCCGACCGGGTGGAGTTTTCGCTGGAAAACGAAGACATTCACATGAACATCGAGACCATGCTCACCGGACGCATTGCAGAGACGGGCAAGCGCCTGCACACGGCCCGCAGCCGCAACGACCAGGTGGCGGTGGACTTCCGTCTGTATGTCAAGCGGGAAATTCCCAAAATCATCGGCATGATTTTGGAACTGGAAAAGGTGCTTATCAGAAAGGCAGAGGCGAACAAGCTGACCGTCATGCCGGGCTATACACACCTCCAGCGGGCGCAGCCCACCACCTTTGCCCACCACATGATGGCCTATGCCAATATGCTGAGGCGCGACGTGACACGGCTGGAGGACTGCCTGGAGCGCATGGACGAGTGCCCTTTGGGCGCAGGGGCGCTGGCCACCTCCACCTATCCGGTCGACCGCTTCCAGACGGCGGAAGCGCTTGGTTTCCGCAAGCCCACCGACAACTCCATGGACTCGGTGTCCGACCGGGACTTTGCTCTGGAATTCCTGTCCGCCTGCTCCATTCTGATGATGCACCTTTCCCGTTTTTCGGAGGAAATCATTCTCTGGTGCTCGTGGGAGTTCAAATTCGTGGTCATTGTGGTAGCCTAGTCGACGGGCTGGTCGTTAATGACCCTGTTGTAAAAGCGCGACGTGGCCGAGCTGGTCCGGGGCAAGACGGGGCG
>JAAWDI010000063.1 GCA_022793685.1 Oscillospiraceae bacterium | reverse complement strand
CTTCTCTATGTACGCCTTCATCCGCTCGATTGCCGTCATGGTGTTTCCTCCTTCTTGTCAAGCAGAAGCTCCCGCGCCTTCCGCTTGCGTTCCTCCGCGTTCCCGTGCCGCCTGCTTTCGCCTGTCAGCTTAAAGCGCACCGGGCATAGCTCCAGAACGCGGTCATATATTCGGGCGGCCTGCATAGAGGCCGGGCGCTCCAGCTCGTCCAATGTCAAGTTGGTCGTCACGATAAGCGGAAGGCCGGACACCGCCCGCGCGTCGATGACGTTGAAAACCTGCTCCATAGCAAAGCCACTGTCCCGTTCCACGCCTAAATCGTCCACGATAAGCAGGGAGTAAAGCCGCAGGCGGTCAAGGAGCTTTTGCTTCTCCTGCGCCCCATGTAACAGGTTCAACAGACGGGGGAAGTTGGTCGCCGCCACGCTCACCCGCTTTTTCAAAAGGCCGTTCCCGATGCAGGACGCAAAAAACGTCTTGCCCGTCCCAACGGTGCCATGAAACAGGATGCCGATATTGTCCGCGCTCATTTCCTCCCACCGCTCCACATACCGCTTGCAGGCGTTGGAAATCTTGGCGTCCTTCCCGTCGTCCTCCTGAAAAGTGTAGCGAAGTGCGTCCGGGCAGGATATGCCGTCCTCCCAGAGCTGTTTCATCATGCCCCGGAACCGCTTTGCCGCCGCGTCCTCTTTTTGCATGGCCTCCGCCTCGCTCTGGCATCGGCACAGTACGGGAACAAGCACGTCTTTCCCGTCTATGCTCACCCGCGCCTGCTTCGGCTCATGGCACCGGTGGCACATCAACAAGCCATTCTCCGAATAGTCCCCCGGCTCTGCGCTCGTTGCCATCAACTTGCCCGGTATCCATCCCATGTGTGTTTTCTCCTTCCTTGTCGCCGCCAGATGCCCCTGACAGCCTCAAAAATCACGCAGGACAGCCCCACCGTGTGTCGGGTATGTAGCTTCATGGCCTGTACCCCTTCGCGGCCTTTCCCGCTCGATTTTTCGTTATGAGAAGAAATCTCCGCCCTTCTCATAGTCCGCCGACGTTTTAACCCGCGCTCTGTCATCCGTTTTCTTCCACCGCTCCCAGCCTTCCGCGTTCCGGCAAGCCGCTTTCCAGTCTTTCATGGGGGTCTTGCCTACCAGCCAGCCTTTGGCCGTGTAGAAGTCAACAAAGCCCTGCGGGTCTACCGCGCTCCCCCGTTGCTTCACATACTCCGCCACTTCTTCAACCGTTGGCGGCAGAAATCGGGGGTGCTTGCGCGCGCCCGCGCGCTCTCTCTCGTTTTTAACCTTACCTAACCTATCCTTACCTAACCTAACCTGCGTATCCGAACTGTATACACCTTGTATACTTTCCGTATCCTTGCCTGTTTGCTGTGCCTCTGCTATGCCCTCAATCTTTAGTTGTACCAACAGTTCCCGGTATGCGCTCGGCCTGTATCTGTCTTTCTGGATGTAGTTGTTTCGGCTCCAATCTGTGATGTGCGTAACAAGGTCATCATTCATGACAGTTACAAACCCCTTTGAAACCAAAACACGCAGGTCGTCATCCGTTGCGCCTGTGGTACGCATCACTGAAAACGCCTCCACCACGCCGTCATCGTCTGCCTGCATACCAAGGTCGTAGTACAATAGCCGGGATGTGGACGGCATCCGCAGAAAACGCGCCGCGCCTATCACAGACCGGGAAAACATACGTCGTTCCGCCACTTATTGTTTTACCTCCGTGCTTCCTTCCAGCCCGTCCAGCCATTCCAGCAAGAGACGGCGCTTGATTTTCAGCCTTCGTCCAATCCTCAAAGACGGAAAGCCGTCCATGTGCGTCATGTCGTACACGTTGGCCGTACTCACGCCCAACAACTGCGCCGTTTCCCTGACGCTCAACAGCTCGGTTTGCTGTTGTCCCCTCATGAGGCCGCATAGTTCCTCCAGCCGTTCATTGATGGCCGTGAGGGTGTCGCTCGGCGTGCTTGTTGTCATGCCACGCCTCCCTTCTCCCGCTCGGAAGTGGCCTCCTTCATGACGGCCATTCCTTCCCCATATGCCACCAGCTGGCGCATCTCTGCATCATTCAGCCTCGCAAAAACAGTCCTCAGCGCGTCCAGCGTTTTCTTTTGCATTTCGGTCATTTTGTCGCCTCCATTCGTTTCAATGTCGCCATTATACGTTGTTATGTTGCATATGTCAAGCATTTTTTGCAACGTTGAAACATTTTTGTTGACATGTTGCATTTTATGAGTTAAAATATTTGCAACAAGGAGGTTTCACCAGTGAAGGAACGTATTAAAAAACTGCGCAAGGCTTTGGGCCTTACCCAGCAAGAATTTGCTGACCGTATAGGGATTAGCCGCGGGAATATCGCCACTTATGAAACGCGGGATGGCAGCCCCGGCGCATCTGTTATTGCCCTCATTTGCCGTACGTTTAACGTCTCGGAGAATTGGCTCCGCACCGGCGAAGGTGGCATGTTTGTTCAGTTAACTACGAGTGAGGAAATTTCCGTTTTCTTTGCTGACATACTCAGTAATAAACCGGACAGCTTCAAGCAACGTTTTGTGCTTATGCTCTCCCATCTGAGTGAACGGGAATGGGGCTTGCTTGAAAAAATGGCGCGGGAGTTGTTGGATAATCGCAATACGTGTGACGCTCTCACAGAGGGCGACATCGAGCGGGAGGTTGCCGCATACCGTGCCCAACTGGAACTTGAGGCAAGACGGGCGGAAAAATCGTCTGCTTCCGGCGCTACTGGTTAAAGCACAAATACCCCTGACAAAACACAAGTTTTCACAAGTTTTCACAAGTTTTCTTTTGGCCTAACGAATCGTTCACCCATCTTTCAACGATGCCTTTGCAGTGTGCCGTTGCGCATGAGTTCTGAACCTGATAAAACCTGAAGTTTTATGAAGTTCATGCGCCCCGCCCCGCCCGCTCGAATGGGTGAGCGAAACTAACTTTTACTAACAGGCATAAAAAAAGAGCCGCCCCGGCGCTGACAACACCGGAACGGCAAACGCAACAGACCACAACCACCAAGTCAAGGCACTATTGCGCCCTTATTGTACCACGCGGGCGGCTATGGTGCAAGAGGGAAAGGAGCAAACCATGGCAAAGAAAGCCGCAGCAGGTACCGGAACCATCCGCAAAAAGACCGTGACACGCGCCGGGAAGCAGTACACCTATTGGGAGGCGCGGGCAACCGTTGGACGTGACCCCGGCACGGGGAAACAGG
>JAAWDI010000062.1 GCA_022793685.1 Oscillospiraceae bacterium | reverse complement strand
TCTCCTTGTAGGCGGCGGTAATGGTCACCTGGAGCCTGGTTTCGCCTTCCGCGCCGCCCTCAACGGGAACCTCCACCGGCTCGCCCATCACCCATTCCTTGAAGGGCGCTTCCCCTTCGTGGACGGGGTCGGCGGGATACTGCTCCTTCGTCGGCGGGTTGTAGCCCGTGAAGGCCGTACCCACCGTTTTGTCGTCTGGATTTTCCTGCCCTGTGGTGTCCTTCAGCGGGTCGACCCAGATGTAGGTGATTTCACGCTTGTCCTTGAACACCGCCGTGATGGTGATGTCCCCAGTGGTTTCGTCCACCGCAACCGTCCACTTGTCGAAGGTTTTATGCACGGCCTCCTGACCGTCCGCCGCATCCCTGTCAATGTCTGCGGGCGGTTCCGGGTAGTCCTCCTCCGCCACCGTGGAGCCCTTGGGCACGCTGGTCACCGTGTGTGGAATCTCCGCGCCGGTCTCGCCGTTGACCCACTTGACCGTCACGGTTTCAGGGGTTTCCGGCGGCGTGACCGTCACAGTGTGCTTGTAGAGGATAAGGCGGCCGTCGCTGTCCCGTTCGCCCAGCGTCCAGCCCAGGAACTTACTCCCGCCGTCCCGTTCCGGCTCTATCTCCGGCAGGGTCAGCGTGCCGCCCGGCTTCAGGGCCGCCGCGGCGTCCTCGAATGCCTTTCCGTCCGTCTCTTGGCCGGCCTTCCACTTGCCGCCCGCAAGGTTCACCGCAAGGCCGCTCCCGCCGGACGGTTCTCCGCCGGCTACCGCGCCGCCTATGGTAATCTTCTGCGCTTTTGACACCTCAAAGGTTTCATTGGCGCGGAAGCGCACCTCGTATTGGTCGTTCTCCGTCAGGCCGTGGATAACGGGCAGGCCCTCTTCAAACGAGATGGAGCCGTAGCTGTCCGGCCATGCCGGAACCGCCACAGGAGCTTCCGTGTTGGCGCTTCCCACCTTGGTAGCGGTGTTATAGCTCTTTTTTGTGCTCTTGACATACGTTGCGGCGTTCTTCTCCATGCTGGCCAGCAGCGCCGTCTTTTGCGCCTCCGTGTACCAGCTCTCCGGGAACGGCACCTCGCGCCAGCCTACGTCATCGCTTTCATACGTGACGGGCGCGCCGCCCACCTGAACGGGCCGGTATTCGTACACCATGCCCAAATTCCAGTAATATTCCGTCATGGTGCCCGTGCCGTTCGTGCCGTTTGTGGCATTTGTGCCGTTCAGATAACCAGTGTCAGCGCCTTTTTTCGGACCGCCGGAGTAGAAGCCGTAAATCTGGCCGTCCTTGACCTCCCCGCCGTCGTCCCCCGTGGACGTCACCACACGGCTTTGCAGACCCGTGTTGGCGTCCAGCGTCGGGATGGGCTGCGCGCCCTTCTTCACTTCTTCAAAGTGGATGATAATCCAGTCCTGGGTCTTATTGACATCGTCCTGCACCTGAAGCAGGATATAGACGTCCTGCCCCTTGCTGTCCGCCTGCGGCGTTCCCGTCACCTTCCACGCGGTCTTTCCATCCGCTGCAAAGGTCAGGCCATAGGTCCCCGGATTGCTCGTCGTGACGGTTTCTCCGGTGGACAGCGTCAAGGTCTTGCCGCTGTAAGGCCCATATGTCTTATTCGTATTCTTGTCCGTCGGCGAAGCGGCCAGCGCAATCTTTTCCTGCTTATAGGCCTCGTTCACCTGCGGGGATGGAAGCGTAAGAACCGGAATTGGGTCTTTCATATAGGAGAGAACCGCCGTTCCGCCGCTTGCCGTCACAGGGTCCGCCTTGCCCATATCGAACTTTACTGCGTTCGGCTTCCACTGGGCATACAGGTTGTAGATGGCGTCCTGCTCCTGCGCGGGGACGGTCGTGTTCGTCCCGCCTGCGGGGTAGTCCATCCCCGCCTTCAGCGCCGCGTCATCCTTATCTCCCACTGCGTTGGCCAGTTCCGACCCTGTCCCCGTTCCTTGCTTCTCCAGGAATTTGGCGTCGTCGTCCCAGCCCATGAAGGTGTAACCTGTTCTGCTGTAACGTCCGGTACTCAACTCTGTTGTCGCTGTGTGGGGCGAAGTAATCTGGGGCGCCACCGTGCCTGCAACGCCCGCCGTCGTGCCCATAGACGCCGTGTTCTTCACGTAACGCACCATGTACGAGTCCTTTTTCAGGTTCCCCTGGCTGTCCACCTGAAACTTAAATACCACATAATTTTCATCCAAACCGGTGCCAACCTCAGAAATATGCAGGATACATACATAGTCGTCATAGTAGCAGTCGTTCTCTGTTACCTGAAGGTTCCCGTGGTTATCCACCGCCATCGGCCGGCTCCGCAGCGTGGTGGCAGCGGGACTCTCCTTGTTCTTGAAATTGCTGATTGTCACCTTCTGCGCGTTTATTTTTCCATTCCCATACCGCCAGAAAGTCTGATTCAGCGCTGTATTCTTCTGGTCCCAGTTCGTTACGGTAACGTCCAGCGGCTTGTTCCCGAATTTACCGGTGGCCGTGCTGACATAATCTGCCGCCGACACGATCACCGCACGGGCCTCCATGCCCTGTGAGCTGTTGCCTTTATAACTGCCCTGAACGCTCAGCGTCATAGACACTGCGCCTTTGTTCACCGAAAATTCATCGATGCTGGTAACGATTTTGTCAGCGCCCACCGGCAATTCAACCACCGCCGCATACTCAGCAGACCCCGGCACCGGCGCCGCCGCCTGCGCCGCCGCAGGCAACATCTGCAAGACCAGCAGGACGGAGAGTAGCACGGTCACAAATCGTTTCGTTTTCATGCTATCCCCCCATTCAGCCGTTCCCAATGGCCGTCTGCAGCTGCTTCTTGCTCAGGTCTGTCGACGACCCGCGCACCGCGTTGTACATCCGCTCCTGTGCTGTTTCTATGGTGGAATAAGTCAGCCCCGCGTCTGTAAAGGTCTGCGCATTGATGGCCGCCTTGAACTCATCCCACGTCATCTCGCGCGCCATCTGATTGATGTAACCGACCGTACCAAGTACCTTGAAGCCATTGTCGCCGTTCTGGTCAATCTTCACACCCAACGGAGAGCGGTTGCCCGCATCCGGCCAACTCCCTTTCGGTGCTGTCGCTGAATCAATGAAGTAGTACTCCACCGACGCGATCTGCTTGTTCGGAACCATCTCGCAGGTGGTCACGTCCGTGTTCTCCAGCGACAGCAGCGTAAAGATCGCATTCCCGCCTGCCGTCGGCTGCATCTTTACCACCACGCCCGGCGTCCGTGCCCGGGTCACGCCCATGCCCTTTGTGTTCAGCCGCGTCACCTCAAGCGTGATGGAGTACTTGGCGTCATCCGCCGATGCGCCGCCGTAACGTGTGTACTTGATTGGCTTGACTGTGTAATTCGACGCCGTTGCGTCCGCTATCCCCGTGTTGATGTCCTCCGTTGCCTTATAGCACGCCTGCAGCAGCACAGATTTGGAGTCCGGGTCCTTCGGGCTCACATAGCCGCTGATGTCGCTCAGGTCCGCCACATCCGGATTCCCGGCCGCCACAGCCGTGTCGTTGGACGTAAACGTGCCGCCCACCGTGTGCAGGCCCTCCCCGTCGTTGTCCTCATACACCACAAGCCACCGGTCGAACTCATACCCAGGCTTGTTCCCAAGCCGCGCCTGAATCGCCGTATGCTGCTCCCACGACGCCACCACGTCCGCCGCGTCCTCCGGCGCCGCTACCGCGTCTATTACACGCCCGTCCCAGTCGAAGAACGTAATGGCGTAATCCCCGCTCACCACACTGCCGCTTTGAACGATGCTTTTCTGGCTCACAATTCTGAACTGTGTGGCGCAGGCCTCCACGCCGTTCCCGTCCGCCTGATAGGCATACGCCTTGGGCTCTACGTCGTCCTCGCCTTTTACCGTCACAAAAACCTCGCTGCCGGGGATGGCCGCCTGCGCCACGGCGCTGTCCGCAAGCTGAACCGTATAAGGCTCGCTCCAGCCGTTCGCCGCAGCATCTGCTGTTGGCATCGTCACCTCTGCATAGCCAGACCCGTCGGCCTTCTCTGCCAGCTTGAAGCGCACCGTCACCACGCGCTCTTCCAAAAGGTCTGTGTACTTCAGCGCGTCCGCGCCCAAATACAGGTTCGCACGCCCGGTCGCCTGCTCTGTTTCCGCGGCGCCGTCCTCTCCTTCGGCTGTCTCGTATTCTGTATAAGCCAGCGCCGGTTTACCGGACAGCGCATCCGCGCCTTTGGTGTGCAGCACCGTCGGGCTGTCCCAGGTCTTGCCCGCCACTGTGATGGCGTCGCCGGCCGTCCAGTCCACCGGCTGAAGCACCGCCGTGTCATAGGACAACACGACGCCCACCGACTGAAAGCCCTTTGCGCTCACATACACGCTCAGTTCAAAATAGCCGGTACAGGTTTTTCCATTGTCATTGCTGACCAGATTGCCCTCCACCGTTACCTCAGGCGTTTCGGGAATGTCCGCCAATTCCCTCGCTGTCAGGCGATTATTCCGCTTGAGGACAGCCGGCTCTGCCAGATTGGCAGCCGCTGCACTCACTGCCATGGCGCACAGCAGCATGACGGCCACGAGCATCAGTATTGTTCTTTTTCTCCTCATTTACCGTCATCTCCGAATTCAAAAGTCTATTCTGATGGAATCTTTTCCATAGTTTTCCGGCGCAATCAAAATCGCCAGGTCCTTTTGGTTCACACGGCCGTCGCCGTCTAGGTCGTAAGGCTCGCCCGCCTTTGCCGCTTTGCCGTACCGTGCCGGCGCTGTCAGCTTGGCGCGGTCAAGCTGGCGGATATGTCCATTGGCGTCCACATCGCCGCAGGGAAGTTCAATATACATACCCAGCAGCATATCGCACCGGCCTTCTGTGAAGGTCACATTCCCCAGCGTACACATCACATGGGACTGCTTGGTCAGCCGCAGCTCGTAAACGCCGTCCAAAACAACGCTTACGCCCGAATCATCCGCAACCGTCAGCTTGGTGAAGCTGATTCGTCCCTTGAAATGGCCGACGCCTGTATCGCTGAAGGTCTGTTCCGCCGTTGCCGCCAGCACGCCGTCCTGATAGAACTCCAGCGTCATTGGGTCTTTTGGGTCATAGGCGCCAATGGTCAGGCTTTGCCATGCGGCGGTCAAGTCCACCGCCCGCAGGGATTCCTCTGTTTCCCAGCCCTCCGCAGGCTCGACAGGAACATAGAAGCCCTGATAATACCCCGTCGAAGTTACGTTCCAGTTGGGCACCCGCCAGGTGTTATTGATGATTTCACGGTAGGCTTCCTCATCGCCGCCATTGGCCACCGCCGCCTGCCAGTCGGCTACCTGCGCCTTGCCGCTGGCCGTTTCCGTCCACGGCAGGAGTTCTATGTCCTCCAGCTCCAGAGGTCCGTCTGAAGTCAACTCCAACGTTCCCAAAAGCTGGCGGTTCGCGCTTGCACCGGTCTTTCCTGTGGAAAGGCTGTCTTTGGGCGGCGCGTCGTCTATTTTCTGCCAATACCACCCAAAGCTGATATAGTTCAGGCCGTCTGTGGTCGTTCCCTCCGTCACCACATCATCCACCGCCTGACCGGGCGGCAGCGGGTACACCGACGACAAAGTCGCCCATCCGTCTGCCGGCTCAAATTCCAGTTTGTTTGCTTTTGCTCCCAATACGATACTGCCCGCGTGAAGGGGAACCCCGCCTGCATCCGTGCGCTCGACATAGAGATAGTACAGGTTTTGCCGCGTCTCCTCTTTTACCAGTTGGTAGTAATACCGGCACTCACCGTCGGCAGCTTCTTCCGCCGCCGCTCCATAGCCTGTCAGAAGCAGCGCCGCAAGAACGGCCCATATGAGAGCAAGCGTTCTTTTCTTTCCCATGCCGTCACCTCAGGTGTTGTGCGCGTTGTAAATGCGCGCGATAAAGACAGCCGCTTCCGCCCGCGTGGTGTTGCCCAGCGGGTTCAGCCGTCCTTGTGCGCCAACAATCAGGCCTTGCGCCACTGCCGCCGCAATACTGTCCCGCGCGTAACCCGCCACCTGTCCATAATCCGAGAACACACTCAGGTCGCTCCGCGCGTCCGTTGTAGGCAGATACCCCGTCTTTTCCAGCGCCCGCATCACAAGGGTAAACATCTCCTGACGGGTAATCGGCGTTTCCGGCTTAAACAGGTTGTCGCCCGTACCGCCTACCAGCCCCAGCGTTCTGGCCTGGGCAATCGCCGTAAAGTAGTAGCTGCTCTCCGGCACATCGTCAAACGCAACCTTCGGCGTGCCCACAACATCCAGCATCCGCATCAGCAGAAGTACAAAGTCACCCCGCTTGATGTTTTCTCCCGGCGCGAAAGTTGTTTTCGTACGCCCCGTGATGATGCCTGCCGCTGCCATCTGCTCGATTTCCGCTTTTGCCCAGTCATAGCCGACCAAATCGGTGAATCTCACCTTTTCCGGCGCCACACCGGCGGAAAGCTCTGCCTTCGAGCAGACATATACGGTAAATTCTCTCGTCTCATGGGCGCTGCCGCGGCTCAGCTCTGCGGTCAAAACGACCTCCTGCCCCTTGCTGTCCGGCAGATAGACCAGGCCGTCCGCCGTCACAACGCCGGGCGTGCTGCTCTGCCACGAGACATCTATTCCGTCGTCCGTGCGCTTTGTAAGGTACAGCCCGCCTGTCACATGCTCCGCGCTGTCCCCCTTCTGATAGCCGATGGTCAGCTTTTCCGCCGCATTGGCCACCAGGTCCGCGTCATTGACAAAGACCAGCGGAACGCTCTCTTCCCCCCGCACAACCAGCTTGTCCTGCACGTCGCCATAGCCCGGATAGGCTGCGCGGTACAGGTACTCTCCCTCTGCCAGCGTAAGGGTGATATTGCCCTCACTGTCCGAGGTATAGCTTCTGCCGTTCAGCGTCAAAGCTGCGCCCGCAATGATTTCGTTTTTAATGTTACGGCACTCAAACCGCACCGGCCTGCCGTTGGCCGGTACCCGTTCACTGCCTTCATAGGTAAAGCTCACTGTCAGTTCATTGGCGTCTGCCAAATATACATAGCTGATGGGAGCAGCCTCGCCCCGTCCCTGCATCGACGCCGCCGCCTTCCATTCGCCGAAGTCCCCGGTATCAATGCAGCGCAGCCGGAAGGTGGAAGCGTCGACCTCCGACGCCGGTACCTTCAGCTCAAATCTCAACGTTGCCACCAGCGCCTCGCTTGTCAGCGCGTTCAGGCCGTAATTCCGGTACCACGCCAAACACGCGAAGCCGCCGGAAGCAGATACCATATCGCTCTCCGGTTTTACCTCCGGCACCGCTTCCGCGCCGGAGCCCATTTGAAACGCCGCCAGAGAGTCGCCCCCCTGAAGCGCTACTTTGCTTGTGTCAAACTCCAGGCCAATCCGCCCAGTCCATGCATGGATATTTCTTGCGTAGATATTCAGTGTATAGGCGCTCCCTGAGCTGCTGCCCGAAATAACATAGCCGGGGGCACCCGTGTCCGCCGCATAAGCCATCGGCAGACAAAGGCCGGTCAACAGACATACCAGCAGCAGTGCCGCAGCGATTCGGTTTTTTCTCATGGGTATCGCTCCTTTGTTTGCCCCCGCGGAGCCGGTCAACGCCGACTCCGCGGGGTCTGGTATTGTCCGCTTTCAGGAAAAAATCAATCAGGCGCTCGCCTTAAAATTGCTGTAAGTGGTCGTGGTGCGCGTCTTGTACATATTCTGCTGTACCAGCGCCATATCGTCCGTCGTCACCGCAGTGTCCTCGTCGATATTGCCCTTGGTCTGGTTCAGCGCAGTCGCGCCGTTAATCCAGCCGCCGACCACAGTGGCCACGTCTCTCCGCTCCACCGTGATGCCGTCGCCGTATGCGTCGCCCGCAATCAGGACGATGGGCTTCGGCGTGTTCTCAGTGTGAGAGCCCTCCGTGCCGTCGCAGGAGGTGCCGAATACGATGTCATGGGTCGCGTCCGCTTTCACCTCAAAGCCGGTGATGGTGTAGTACAGGTAGCCCTGCTTATACACCGTTACCGTCCACTCGCCGGCCGGAATGTCGGCCTCAAAGCTCAGCAGGCTGCTGGTCACGTTGTTGCCGCTGGTCACATTCACCGTGGTTTTGTCGGTCTTGCCATCCACCGCCGCACGGACAAAGACCAGCTTTGCCGCAACGGCCGGACCGCTGCCCTTTTGAATCTGGATGGAGCCCTTCACCTTGACGGTGTTCTCGAAGAAGGTCACTTCCACAGTCACATCGCCAGTCAGGGCAGGCAGCGTGTAGGTGCCGACGCCGGTGCTGCTGTCAATGGTAATTCCGGTGGAACGGTCAACGCCGTCCACGCTCACGGAACCGGCCTTATCCACACTGCTCGTATTGACGACCTTCCAGCCGTCGTCAGGAGCCAGCGTGAAGCTGGGGGTGGAACCGATGGGATAAATCTTCACGCCCACCGGCGTCAGGGTACCAAAGCCGTCCACGACCTTCGCAGTCACGATGGCTTGGGTGCTGGGGCCGTTGATGTCCTTAAAGGTGACCACAACGCTTTCATTGTCGCCCGGCTTCAGAGGAATGTCGACATTCCAAGTGCCGTTGCTGTTCTTCGTAACGGTCACGCCCTCAGGCCATGTGGTGTTGTCAGCAGGGTCAATCTTGGCATCGCCAATCAGCAGGGTGTCGACTTCATACTGGGTCGCGCCTGTGTCAGTTCCGGCACTGTTGTCCGGCTTGATAACCAAGGTCATCTTATCCATGTCGGCCTCGTAGATGCCGGTGTCGCCGCCGGGCACGGTGTCGCCGTTTCCGGTCTCAGCGCCGTTCAGGTCGACGTCGGTTCCGCCCTTGGTCGCGGATACTTCCACCGCACCGTTGGTGCCCACCGTGATGGTCACATACGGGTCGGACAGCGGATTATTATCCTTATCCACAAAGGTCACATGAATGTTCTGGTCACTGGAGATATTGGTGAACTGGTAGCTGTAACCGTTCTCCTTCTGCTGGTCGGTGATGGTCTGCTCCACGCCGTTGATGACAACCTTGTCAATCTTGTTCGTGCCGTCCGGCGTAAAGGTGTATGTGGCGGAGGTCATAACGCCCTCGCCCAGGGTTTCCACCACGCTGGTGTACTTGCCGTCAGCAGAACTGGTCGGGTTCGTCACAAACGTGGACGCCGGAGTTTCCGTGGACGCAGTATAGTTCAGCGTGCCGCCGTTGCCAGTGGTCGCCGTAATCTTATACTGGGCTTTCTTCACGCTGTCCGTGGGAATGGTAATCACAACATCACCGGCGCGCAGCTTCTCCACCGCAGTGCCGCCAATGGTATCCACACCGATGGCCTCGCCCTCGATGGTGCCGTCGATGTAGAACATCTCACGGGTAGCGTCCCACTTGACGGTGAACGTCTTTTCGCCGTCCGTGTTGCGGAACGCGTCCGTCACATTGGAAGCAGTCGCGTCAACGCCATAGATGGTCACGCCCATGGCCGCGGCCAGCGCGTCCATATCGGCATAATCGGTTTCGTTCCACGTCCAGCCGGCATTCGGCTCCACGGTGAAGTAGTACTTCACGTTGTTGTACGCGGTAGCGGGACTGGTGAGCTTGACCTCCAGCGTATCGGTATCGGTGGTCTCTTTCTCCAGCTCGACCTTATGGAAGGTCTTCGGGTTCATCTGCGGGTTGATGCAGTCGCTGTTATAGGGAACCTTCACACTGTTGTCGCCCTCGATAATCACAACGCCGCTGTCCGTGACCTGATAGGCCGCATAAGCGCAGTTGTCGCTGTCTGTATCAGACGCGCCGTTGGGATAAGTCCAGTGGCTGCTCTCGTAAGCAGTGAAGTAGTAGGTTCCTACCTCCTGCGTGGTGTGAACATGACCACCGTTGGCCGTCTTCAGGATAATGACGCCATCCTCCAGCACCACAAAGCCGTCGGCTGTAAGGGCAGCGGAGTTCTCATCCACCAGTTCAGCGCAGGCCGTATCCGTGGTGGGAAGCTTTGTGGCGTCCGCGCTGATGAAGATGTACGCATTGTCGATGCCTGCGCCCATGGAGCTGGCGTCCGCGCCCGGCTCCGTCGCCCAGAAATCTACGCGCTGCTTGCTGAAAATCTCCGGCAGGTCAAACACCATGGCAATATCGTGCGCCTCAGCCATCAGCTGCACCACTGGGTCGCTCGCCGGAGCGTAGTCGGTATAGTACTGATAGAAGCCGCCGCGGGTCGCTTTGCTGTCGGGCAGCTGGTTTTCAGGCGGAGTGACATAGTCCTTGCCCAGCGCGCGCCAGATGGAGCCCATCTGCGCCGCCAGCGCTTCGTCACGGTAATCAGGGTCAGGGTTCTCCGCGTCTACCTTCTGGATGATTGCTTCGCCGCCCTTGGTCTGGTTGTAGGCCATGGTAAAGATGCTGTGGTTATCCACCACCTGCGCCAAGTCGGCCTCCGCCCAGTACTGCGCCTTCACCGGCAGGGTGATGGTCGCGACCAGCGCGCCCGTTCCGGTGGTGCCGTCCAGCGCCTCGGCGCCGTTCTTCACCTGCCAGTTGAATACCACATAGCCGTTTCCGTTGTAGTTCGGCTCAATCTCGTAATCCATGGGGGACGCGGCCGGCTGAGAGTCGCTTGTGGCGCTCAGTTGGATATTATTGGCTGCGTTTACGTCCAGCTTGATGCCGTCGTTCGTCGCCTGCGTGCTGTCGCCAAACACCTTCGGGTCAAAGTACATACCGAACGCGCCGGAATAGCCCTTCGTGTTCTTCAGGTAGACCTTGGCCTCAAAGGACTTATACTGGCCGTTGGTGTCAGCCGTCTTCGGCTCTACCACCACATAGTACTGGGCACTGCCGTCCACATTGGTCACCAAATCGCCCAGCACCGGAGAATCGGTCTCCAGCAGGCCGCTGCCGTCGGTCGTTCCGGTGATAGACCCACCTTCCGCATCGCTGACCGTGGTATTGCCCGTACCATCGGCGCCGCCGATTTCCGTCTTGCCGTCTGTGCCGGCGTCATAAATGATGTTGTCCTCAGAGGAAGTGCCCAGGTCGGCTTTGCCGTTGTCGCTGCCGCCGTTTTCGCCGGCTTCCGGCTTCGTGATGACGGTCACGCCGCCTGTCACGCTGTCAACTTTACCGTCCTTTATGGTTGGGAAACCGCCCACGTTCACCACGCGCTCAATCACATTGCCGTCCTCGTCGCGCACAGTGGACACGGTAACGGTCGTCTTGGCAGGCTCCAAACCGTTTCCGCCAATCTCAACCTCATAGGAACCATCGGGGAAATCCGCAGACACTTTCATACCGGTGATGTTGCCCTCGTTGTCCTTGGTCAGGGTCACCTTGGTGTCCAGCGTCTCGCCGGTTGCGGGAATGTCGCTGCCCGTCACGCCTTCTGCCGGCTTGGCTGTAATGGCCAGCTCGTTTGCCGCTTCCTCCGTCATGCCCTCCGGCACCGGAAGCGGAATGTTCACGTTGGTCGTCGTCTGTGCGGCAGTCATCTTGACGGTGTAGCTGCCGCCGCCGCCGGTAACCGCGCCTGCCGTCTCACTGGTCAGGTCGGTGATGACGCTGTTCGAGCCGGTCAGGGTTACCTTCAGCGTTGTCGGCTGATAGCCAACCAGACCGCTGATTTCCATGGTGTGGTCGCCCGTCAGCGCCGTGGTGATGGGCACCTCCGTCACGGCGTCAGCCGCCATTGCGGGCACCCCTGCCTCCGGCCAGACCTGAACCCCGTCCAGCTTAACGGTGGCGCCGCTCATGTCCATCAGCGTGCCGTCCTTGCGGGCAAGGCTCAGGTTAAAGGTGTATTCGTCCTTGACCTCCTGGAAATAGGTGTTCGATACGGCGACGCTCGTGGTATTGCCCGTCTCTGTATTCTCCACCACGTTCACGCCTGCGTTGGTATACGTTGAGGTCATCTTGTACGCCTTGCCGTCGCTGCCCGTACCGCTGCCGGACACTTCCAGACGATAGCCGTTGGCAACCGGTACGTTCTTGAAGACATACGCGTTGTCTTCATACACGCACTCATAGGTTTCGCTGTCCTTGGTCAGGGTGGCGGTCAGGCCGCTGACGGTTACGCCTGCGCCTGTCGCGTCTGTGGTTACCTTGACGGCTCCCATGGGAGGGGGAGGTGTCGGGAAATCGATGGTGTAGACGCCGGTCGACCTAAAAGTACCATCATCGTTGCCCATAAGGACGCCGCCTTTGGAATCTGCCTCAACATCAATGTTCGTACCCCAGCCAAAATCCGTGTCGGCAAGGGTGGCGCCCTCTTGCACTTTTAATTGGATTGAGTAAAGAGGAAAGATAATATTGTTTGGCGTTTTTAGCATATATTCATCTAAGGTTACCAAATTCGGCAAATTTCCTTGCATCGCAGCACTTCGGCGCGACTGAATCGCTACGCTGACAGTACCCTCTGCACATGCGTTTCCATTATCACTGAACGTGAAATATGAATTGCCTCTTTTCCCAATTACCTCTGTATTGGTTACATCAGCACTACCGCCTGTAGTAGCATTTACTTCACTGCCATATGTGCTGGCTTTTATAAAATCCTCAGGATACAATTCTGAAGGATCAGCTTCTTCACTTAACAGAACGATAGACATTTTATCCTTGTTGAAAGTAAAACATGTAGCTATGCCATTCGTATATGGAGTATTGAATAAACCTGTATCAATAGTTACAGTCCTGCTACTCTCATCGTAAGAATATTTCATAACCAAGCCGTGCCAATTGGCTGGAATCTCTCCCCAACTCGTTGTTATCATCTCAGAAGATGGGGTATCATCTCCCTCAATAGCACTTGAATCACCATTCAATGTGCCATATGTCGCAAAGACATTTGCAGGCAAAAGCGACATGCACATGACCAAGCACAGAACCAACGCGAGGATTTTTTTGCTAGCTTTTTTCACTCTCATTGCCTCCTGTCTTTCTCCTGCCGGACGCCCAATAAAGGCGTCCGGCAGGAGAACTCATTTGACCTCAAATCTGCACATACTTATTGCTGGTACTCGTTTTGCCAAAGTTTCTGCTTACTGCTGAAACATCTGTATTGTTAATCTTTCCATTTCCATCTACATCTCCGCTGTAAACAGATACATCTTTACCAAAGTTTCTGTTTATGACCGAAATATCTGCATTATTAATCTTTCCATCTCCATTGGCATCACCCACATACAGCTCGGCTCTGCCCATATCAATGCCGGTCACGCTGGAAATCATGGGGATGTCGGTCAGCTCGAAGTACGTGCAGCCGTCCTTTGTAATCTTGATGCTGTACTTGGCCGCGTTCTCTGCCGTTTCGCTGGTCAGAACACGGTATTCCAGCGTCAGGGTCAGGGTCTTATCCGCATTGCGTACCCACTCCAGCTTGGCAGGCTCGATTTCTGCGCCGGTCTGGTCAAACACCTTCACCGTCGGGTCGACGTCAGCGTTGCCGCCTGCGGTCACCGTGGCGGTCACATGCACCAGCGTGCCCACCTCGATGTCCGGATTTCCGGTACCGCCGCTGTCGGGATACAGGTCAACGTTGCCGTCACCGTCCGTATCCACGTTCAGATTGCGGGAATTCGTCCAGGGCGTATGGCCCGCGCCGGGCACTTCGCCGCTGGTGCCGTCGCTGGTGGTGAAGCTCCGCCACGCCGTTACCGTCACCGCGTACTTCACGCCCATCGCCAACGGATAATCCGTGCTGCCGACGGGGATGTCGT
>JAAWDI010000011.1 GCA_022793685.1 Oscillospiraceae bacterium | reverse complement strand
TCCGGCTTCCTCATGAGCGTGGGCTATGATATGTACCTCAAGCTGTTGGAGGAGGCCGTTCTCACCCAACAGGGCAAACCTCTGCCGCAAGAGGCGGCGTGCGCCGCCGACCTGAGCGTGGCGGCCTCCATTCCAGACCGGTATGTACCCTCGCCGGAACAGCGAATGGACCTTTACCGCCGTATCGCCCATATTCGCAGCGAGGCGGACGCCGACGACATGACCGACGAGCTGATTGACCGCTACGGCGACCCGCCCCGCTCGGTGAACAACCTGATTGCCGTGGCCCTGCTCCGCGCCGGAGCGGCGGAATGCGGTATGACCGAAATCAGCCAAAAGAACGGCTGCCTGCTCTTCACAGTTCCCGCCTGCAACTTTAAGCGGGTGGCGGAACTGTGCGGCGACAGCGCCTACAAGGGCCGCCTGCTCTTTTCCGCCGGAGAAAAGCCTTATCTCTCCCTCCGGCTGAAGAAGGGGGACGACCCCCTCCGGTTGGCCCGCAAGCTGGTGGACGATTACGCGTCCGGTCAGGCGGCGGATGTGTCCGAAGTGTAAATATTTTCCGCCTCGCTTGCGCGGACAGGCAAACTGTGTTAGGATAACTGGGATGTATGCACACCCTATTTTTAGGAGGAACGCACCTATGAAACACGCAAAGCGCGCCCTTGCGCTTCTTTTGTCCCTGTGCCTGACCGCCGGGCTGCTGGCGGGCTGCACCGGCGGCAACCGGTACAAGACGGAGGATATTATCGCCCAGCTTTCGGAAAACGCCCTCACCCGCGACACGGTGGTGGCCAACGTGGACGGCCAGCCCATCACCGCCGAGGAGCTGCTCTACTGGGCCTTCTATGACTGCGACTATCTGGCCGCCTACTATTACGGCGGCGTGGAAAACATGGCGTGGGACGGCGCTTTTCGCACAGACGACAGCGGAGAGGAGCAAACCCTTCAGGAGTATATCCTTTCTGACGCGCTGAACACTGCCAAGCTCTACCGCATCCTGTCCACCCGCGCAGAGGCGGACGACATCACCCTCACCAAAGAGGAGGAGGCCGAACTTCAGGCAGAGATGGTGGACACCGCCATCGAGGACCGGGGCGGCAAGGTGGAGTTCACCCAGTGGCTTTCTCAAATTGGCTTGTCCTATGACGCTTATTATAAAATGAACTCCATTCAGTACCTTTACCGCCACTACCTGAACCGGCTCACCGATGAAGAGGTTGACCAGTACCTTGCGGACGGCGGCCTGTACCGCACCAAGCACATCCTCATCTCTACCCTGGATGCCAACAACGACCCTCTGCCCGAAGCGGAGAAAGCATCCGCCAAGGAACGGGCGGAGAGCCTGCTCCAGCAGCTCCGTGAGGCCGACGACCCCATCGCCCTCTTTGACGAGCTGATGAACGCCAACAGCGAGGACGGACGGGACGAGGAGGGAAACCTCTACAACCCAGACGGCTACCTGGCCACCACCGGCCAAATGGTAGCGCCCTATGAGGAAGCCGCTCTGAAATTGAAGGAGAATGAGATTTCCGAGCTGGTGGAGAGTGACTTCGGCTACCACATCATCCTCCGGCTGGACGCCGACACCGAGGACGTGCGGGCTGAAATCTTTGCGGACACGCTGGACAGCTGGATGGAAACCGCCGTGGTGGAGCAAACCGAAGCCTATGCCTCTATCGACCTGAGCGTCCTCTACCCTGCTTTGAGCGACTACCGCCTCTCCTTGCAGGAAGCGCAGGAGCCGGAACCCACAGAAACTGTGGAGCCGACCAATACGCCCCAGCCCTCCGGTACGGATACGCCCCAGCCCACGCCTTCGGGCACACCGGAACCGACCGGAACGCCTCAGCCCACCGGAGAGTAAATAAAAGCCAATCCGCCTGCCCCGCTTCATGCGGGACAGGCGGATTTTTTTCTCTTCCCCATTTTTCCCCCAAAAGTGGGACGTGCCCTGTTGTATGATTGGAATTAACTTCCAGTTATACAGAAGGGAGCCTGAAGGCATGACCAGTTGGCATCATGAATCCCCCGCGGCTGTGCTCGGCGAGCTGGGGGTACATAAGACCGCAGGGCTGAGCAGCCGGGAAGCGGCGGAACGTCTGAACCGCCACGGCCCCAACACGTTGGACACTCCGCCGGGGCGCAGCCTGCCCCTCCGTTTCTTCGACCAGCTTCGCGACCCCATGATTTTAGTGCTGCTGGCGGCGGCAGTGCTGTCCGTCGTTGCCAGCGGCGGCGAGGAATGGGTAGACGCTATCATCATCCTTGTTATCATCGTGGTAAACGCCTGCATTTCCATCGTGCAGGAGCAAAGCGCGGAAAAAGCGCTGGAGGCTTTGGGCCGCATGGCGGCTCCAAAGGCCCATGTTCTCCGGGACGGAAAAAGCGCCCATCTGTCTACCGAAGAGCTGGTGCCGGGCGACATCATTCTGCTGGAAGCGGGCGACCGCGTCCCCGCCGACGCCCGCCTGTTGGAATGCAGCGCCCTTTCCGCCGACGAGTCCGCCCTTACCGGCGAAAGCCTCCCCGTGGAGAAAAAGGCGGAAGCCCTTTTGCCGGAGGACGCGGCGGCAGCCGACCGGGTGAATATGGTGCTCTCGTCCACCGTCATCACAGGAGGTCGGGGGAGTGCCGTGGTCACAGCCACCGGCATGGACACTGAGGTGGGGCGCATCGCCGGAATGCTTCTCACAGAACAAAGCACCGAAACCCCCCTTCAGCGCAAAATGGCGGAAATCTCCCGCTCGCTGTCCGCCCTCTGCCTGGGCGTGTGCGCCGTGGTGTTCGGGGCGGGTCTGGCATGGGGGCGGGGGATGCTGGAAATGTTCCTCACCGCCGTTTCGCTGGCGGTGGCCGCCATTCCGGAGGGTTTACCCGCCATCGTCACCATTGTATTGGCCCTCGGCGTTCAGCGGATGGCCAAGCGCAGCGCCATCGTGAAAAAGCTTCCGGCGGTGGAGACATTAGGCTGCGCCAGCGTCATCTGTTCGGACAAGACGGGCACCCTCACCCAGAACCGTATGACGGTGGTGGAGTCCCTTGTCCCCCAAGAGGGGCAGCGAAGCACCGCCCTCACCATCGGTGCGCTCTGCTCTGACGCGGTACTGGGCGACAACCGCCGCACCGCCTCCGGCGACCCCACCGAGGCCGCCTTGGTGGAGGCCGCCGCACGGGATGGCCTGTGCCAGCAGGACTTACTGCGGGAGCTGCCCCGTCGGGGGGAGCTTCCCTTCGATTCTGTGCGCAAGCGGATGTCCACCCTTCACGCCCTGCCCGGCGGCGGCGTGCGGCTGATGGTGAAGGGCGCGCCCGACGTGCTGCTGCCCCGGTGTATCTCCCTGCCCGGCGGCGGAGCGCTGTCCTCCCAGCGGCGGCGGGACGTTTTAGAGCGGGGGGAGGAGATGGCCGGCCGCGCTTTGCGGGTGCTTGCGGTAGCCTACCGTGACCTGCCCTCTCTCCCTGTCCGGCTCGACCCTGAGGAATTGGAGCGCGACCTCACTTTTGCCGGCCTTTTGGGCATGATGGACCCGCCCCGGAAGGAGGTCAAGGCGGCGGTGGCCAAGTGCCTCGGCGCGGGGGTCAAGCCGGTGATGATTACCGGCGACCACAAGCTGACCGCCGTAGCGGTGGCCAAGGAGCTTGGCATCTACCACGAGGGCGACCTTGCCGTTACCGGCGCTGATTTGGACTTTATGCCCCAAGCTCTGCTGGAGGCCGACATTGAAAAGTTCTCCGTCTTTGCCCGCGTAACGCCGGAGCACAAGATGCGCATTGTTCGGGCATGGCAGAAGCGGGGCCACGTGGTGGCCATGACGGGGGACGGCGTGAACGACGCGCCCGCCCTGAAAGCGGCGGACATCGGCTGCGCCATGGGCCTGACAGGCACCGACGTAGCCAAGGGAGCCGCCGACATGATTCTCACTGACGACGACTTTTCCACCATCGCAGGCGCGGTGGAGCAGGGCCGGGGGGTCTATGCTAACATCAAAAAGGCCATTCACTACCTGTTATCGTGCAACATTGGGGAGATTGTCACCATTTTTTGCGCCACCCTGCTTGGCTTTTCCCATATGCCCCTGCTGCCGGTGCAGCTTTTGTGGCTGAATTTGGTCACCGACTCCCTGCCCGCCCTCGCCCTTGGATTGGAGGGCGTGGAGCAGGACGTGATGCGCCATAAGCCCCGCCCCGCCAACGAAAAGCTGTTCGCAGGCCCCTTTGCCTTCCGGCTGCTGTGGCAGGGCCTGCTGGTGGGCGGCGTAACGCTGGCGGCCTTTATCCTCGGCGGCACCCGCCTGGCCGGACCCCTCCAGTCGGCGGAAGGGGTCGCCACCACCATGGCCTTTGCCACCCTTACCATCTGCCAGCTGTTCCACGCCTTTGACGTGCGCAGCGAGGAGCACTCCATTTTCCACATTGGCCTGCTGTCCAACCCCGCTATGAACCGGGCTTTTGCGGTGGGCTTTATCATGCAGATGCTGGTACTCACTCTCCGCCCCTTGCAGCGTATTTTCTCCGTGGTGCCGCTGCTGCCAATGCAGTGGCTGGCTGTTTTTCTCCTGTCCCTCGCCCCCACGCTGGTGTGCGAAATCGTCAAGGCAGTCAAAAACCGCAGCCGGGCATAAGCCTGGCTGCGGCCTTTTTTGTTCTTTAGTAGAAGGTAACGCCCGCCTGCTCGTCCATGGCGGCCACCCGCGCCAGCGACTCCACCCGCACCCCTGCGGCGCGGATGCGGTCTCCTCCCGGCTGGAAGGCCTTTTCGATGGCGATGCCTGCGCCCACTACCTCGGCTCCAGCCTGACGCACCAACGCGATAAGCCCATCCAGCGCGGCGCCGTTGGCGAGGAAATCGTCCACGATAAGCACCTTGTCCTCCGGCAAGAGAAAGTCTTTGGACACAATAATGTCATAGACCTTTCCGTGGGTGAAGGACTCCACTTTAGCGGTGTACATATCACCGGCAATGTTTTTGGTCTTGTTCTTCTTGGCGAACACCATCGGCACACCGAAAGCCTTGGCCGCAAAGCAGGCAATGGCGATGCCGGACGCTTCGATGGTCAAGATTTTGGTCACACCGACGTCCCGAAACCGCCGGTGGAATTCCAGTCCAATCTCCTCCAGCAGGGTCACGTCAATCTGGTGATTGAGGAATTTGTCCACCTTTAAAATATCGGTTCCCCGCACCGTACCATCCCGTCTGATGCGCTCTTCCAACAATGAAAAGCCCATATTGCCTCAACCACCCTTCTCTTTTTCCCTATGATAACAAATTTTTCGCCATTCGTCTATGCCGCTCTTGCACCTTCTTTCCCTTTCTGCTACACTGTGACGAGGAAAGGGGGCCTCCCTTGTGAAAGACAAACTGAAATCCTTCCTGCTTATGTCCCTCGGCACTCTGTTGGTGGCCGTCGGCGTCTATTTTTTCAAGTTCCCCAACAATTTCTCCACAGGCGGCGTGTCCGGCCTTTCGGTTCTCCTGGGCAAAGCACTGCCCTTTCCCCCCGCTACCATCAGCTCTGTCATCAACATCCTGTTTCTGCTGCTGGGCTTCCTTGTGCTCAACCGCAAGTTCGGCTTGAAAACAGTGTACTGCTCTCTGCTCTATTCCGCTCTGCTGCAAGGCTTTGAGTGGTTGTTCCCCATGCACGCGCCCCTCACCGGCCAAAAGCTGCTGGAGCTGTTTTTCGCCGTTATTCTGCCTGCCTTCGGCTCCGCTATCCTTTTCAATCTGGAGGCCAGCACCGGCGGCACTGACATCGCGGCCATGATTTTGAAAAAGTTCACCGCTCTGGACATCGGCAAGGCCCTGCTGATTTCCGACGTGGTGATTGCCGCCTCCACCCTCTTTTTGTTCGACATCGAGACCGGCCTGTTCTGTATTCTGGGTCTGTTGTTCAAGTCGGTGCTGGTGGATTCGGTTATCGAGTCCCTTAACCGCCGCAAGAGCGTAATTGTCATCACCATGAAGCGGGACGAGGTGTGCGACTTCATCATCCATACCCTGCATCGTTCCGCCACCGTATGGTCCGCTGTCGGCGCCTATGCCGGCACAGAGCACCATGTGCTGTTGTGCGCCCTCTCTCCCATGCAGGCGGTAGCGCTTCGGCGGTATGTCAAAAGCATTGACAGCACAGCTTTTGTCATGGCCTCCAACTCCAGCGAGATTTTCGGAAAAGGATTTTTACGGGCGTGACCATTTTTCTCCTTGATTGGGCATACTAAAAGGCGGACGGAGCAACTGCTCCGTCCGCCTTTTGTTCATTGCCAGAGGATGCGCCTTATATGCTCTCCCCCAAGCCTTTCATCATCAACTGGTCTGCCAGCAGCGCCAGTTCCTCCGGTGTGTCCTGCCAACCGCTTTCCGCCCAGCTTTGGACGATGCCCACCACGCCGCCGACAAAAAAAGCCAGCGCGCGCCGCTGCACGTTTTCATCCGGGAATTGATGAAGCGCGCCCCATTCCGCCTCCACCTGCCGGTATACCATCACCTTTAAGCGCTCTAAAAACGTACTGTCCTTATCCCGCAACAGGGTGGCACACAGGTCGGCATTGCGGGCAATGAAGCAAAACGCATCTCGCAGAATAGGCTGTATTCCCTTTTGCAGCACCCGTGCGGGGTAGGCGGTAATCACCTGCTCGAATTCCTCAAACAGCTCATTTTCCAGTTGAGCCATCATATCGTTCAAGTCCTCGTAATGGCTGTAAAAGGTTCCACGGTTCACATCCGCCCGCTCGGTCAGTTCCTTAACTGTAATTTCCCGCAGGCTCTTTTCCTGAAGTAGTCCTGTCAGGCTCTGCCGCAGTAACGCACGGGTGCGCCGCACACGGCGGTCATCCTCTTTGCGCCCCATGGTTCTCTCTCCTTTTTAAAGCTTTTTGTTAATAAATCAACACAGCGGCCGTTTCTGTACATTTTTAGACAATTCGGCGGCAGATTGATGATTGCATCCTTTCTCTTATTGATTATAATTAGGATTGTACAGAAAATCAACACCTGTCAAATAGCAGACACGGAGGCGGTTTTATGGCGTATATCACCCTTAAAGACGTGATTAAGGAATATGTGATGGGCGAAGTGCACATTAAAGCGGCAGACAAGGTGAGCTTCGACATTGAAAAGGGCGAGTTCGCCATCATTGTCGGCCCTTCCGGCGCAGGCAAGACCACCGTGCTGAATCTGCTGGGCGGCATGGACGCCTGCACCTCCGGCGAGATAACGGTGGACGGTAAGCTGGTGTCGGGATATAACGCCAAGCAGCTTACCACCTACCGGCGGTATGACATCGGTTTCGTTTTTCAGTTTTATAATCTGGTGCAGAACCTGACCGCGCTTGAAAACGTGGAGCTGGCCGCTCAAATCTGTAAGGACCCCATGGATGCCGCAGACACCCTCCGGCACGTGGGGCTGGGCGACCGGCTGAATAATTTCCCCGCCCAGCTTTCCGGCGGCGAACAGCAGCGGGTGGCCATTGCCCGGGCACTGGCTAAACGTCCCAAGCTCCTGCTGTGCGACGAGCCAACCGGCGCGCTGGATTATGTGACCGGAAAATCCATTCTCAAGCTTTTACAGGACACCTGCCGCCACGACGGCATGACGGTGGTTGTTATCACCCACAACACCGCCCTCACCCCTATGGCGGACAAAGTTATCCATATCAAAAACGGCACCGTGGACAGTCTTGTGCGCAATGAGCAGCCCACGCCTGTTGAAAACATCGAGTGGTAATAAGAAGCGCAAGGGTAGGCCGCACAAGGAGAATAATGCCAGAGCGGATGCCAAAAGCCCAAGGTGACCTGAAGGGTCAACTGGGTTTTTGGCGCAGTCGGCGGCATTATTCGACTGGCCGTGCGGCTCAACCCGAGCGTGACAGATAGAAGCGCTCGCGTAAGCGCATAGGGGAGATAGACCCCGGAGCGAATGCCGGCAAACCGAAGAGCGCACAACGTGCGGTCTGTTTGTCGGCGCAGTCGGAGGGGTTATCGACCCGGCCATGCGCCCAGCGCAAGCGTGCCCAGAAGCGCGAGGGTATGCCGCACAAGGAGACTAACACCAGAAAGGAGAGATGACCATGGCTAAAAACCGCGTCTGGACGGACGCATGGCGGGAAGTCAAAAACACCAAAAGCCGGTTCCTCTCCCTCTTTCTACTGTCGGCGCTGGCAGTGGCGTTTCTCTCCGGATTGCGGGCCGCAGCGCCTGATATGAAGCACTCCGCCGACTGCTACTTTGATGTTTCCAACACCATGGACCTTCACATTCTCTCCACCCTCGGCCTGACGGAGGACGACGTGGCCGCAGTCGGGGCCTTTGACTCCATCGAAACGGCGGAGGGCGCTTACACGGTGGACGCGATGATTTCCCTGGAAAGCGGAGACATGATTGTCAAGACCCTTTCCTACCGGCCCGGCGGCCTGAACCGGCCTGCGTTGGTGGACGGCCGTATGCCGGAACAGCCCAACGAGTGCCTGCTGGACGCCCGGCTTCTCACTGACGGCCTGAAAATCGGGGATTCGGTGACACTTGACCCCGGCGAGGATATGGAGGGCGCGTTCCGCTATCAGGAATACACCATCGTGGGCCTTGCCGACAGCCCCCTGTATATCTCCATCGACCGGGGCACCACTACGCTGGGCGCCGGACGGGTCGGCGCATTTCTCCTTCTGCCGGAGGAGAGCTATGCCCTCGATTATTACACCGACCTGTACGCTTCCGTAGAGGGCGCCCGCTCCCTTAACTCTTACAGCGACGAGTACGAAGGCCTGATGGACGCCACAACCGACGCCATGGACGCTCTTGGGGACGAGCGGGCCGACGGGCGCTATGACGAGGTGGTGGGCGAGGCCAACGAAAAACTGGCGGACGCGGAAACCGAATTGCGGGACGCAGAGCAGGAGGCGGAGGAAAAGCTCTCCGACGCCGAGCGGGAGCTGCGGGACGCCCGCCGTGAGCTGGATGACGGCTGGCGGGAATATTACGACGGAAAAAGCACCTTTGAAACGGAGATAGCGGACGCCCAGCAAAAAATTGCCGACGGCGAGGCGGAGCTGACCGACGCTTTTGTAGAGCTTGGGGACGCCAAGGCCACCCTGAACAACAGCGAAACAGAGTATGAAAGCGGCCTTTTCGACTATCAGCGGGGACTTGCGGATTATGAGCGCGGCAGGACACTGTATGAGGAAGGCCTCAAGCAATACGAGGACGGTCTCGCTGAATACCGGAGCGGAGCGGCGGCTCTTTCTGCCGGGCAGGCGCAGCTTCGCGCCGCCGCAGAGCAGCTGAACGCCGCCAAGGCTACGCTGGACGAGCAGCAGGCGGGCTTTGAAACGCTGCTCGCCACCGTCCGCGGAGCACTCTCCTTCTACGGTTTTTCCTTTGATACGGACGAGGCTCTTTTCAACGCCTTGCATGACCCTGCGCAGGGGCCTGCTCTTTCCGGCACCCTTGACCTTCTTCTCTCCGGTATGCAGGCCGCCCAGCCGGATGCGGGGATTCCAGGCTCTACGGCCGAGCTTCTTGCCGCCAAGCAGCAGTTGGACGACGGCTGGGCCGAATACAAAAGCGGACTGGCGCAATATGAGAGCGGCGTGGCCCAGATGAACGCCGGTTCCGCCGCCCTGTCCAGCGCATGGACGGAACTGAGCAACGCCAAAAAGCAGTTGGATGAAACGGAGGCGCAGCTTGCCGACGCCCGCGTAGAATTGGACGACGCTGAAACCGTCATGGCGGATGCCCGCATCGAGCTGGACGACGGCTGGACTCAATATGAGGACGGTCTTGCGGAGTATGAAACAGGCAAAGCCGACTTGGAGCAGGCCAAACTGGATTTGGCCACCGCCATCACAGACGGTGAAGCAGAGCTTGCGGACGCCTATCAAAAGCTGACGGACGGCGAGCGGGAATACCGGAACGGCCTTGCGGAGTTTGAAGACGCCAAACAGGAGGCGGAAGAAAAGCTCTCCGACGCACGCCGGGAGTTGAACGACGCCAAGCGGAAAATCGCTGAAATCGAGGACTGCAAGTGGTATATCCTTGACCGCAACACCAACATCGGCTTTGTCACCTTTGGACAGGACGGCGACCGCATGACCGGCCTTGCCTCTGTGTTCCCCCTTATCTTCTTCCTTGTGGCCGCGCTGGTCTGCCTCACCACCATGACCCGCATGGTGGAGGAGCAGCGGGTGCAGATTGGCGGCATGAAAGCGCTGGGCTATGAAAAGGGCGCTATCGCCCTCAAATATGTGGGGTACGGCTTTGCCGCCGGTCTTTTGGGTGGAATTGCCGGACTGATTTTGGGCGTCACCATGATACCCCTCATCATTTACAACGCATGGTGCATCATTTACGCCCTGCCGCCCATCACCTTCCTGCCCCAGCCGGGCACCGCCGTCCTTTCGGTGGCCGCAGCCACCGCGGTGCTCACCCTGTCCGCTCTGGCGGCCTGCCTCAGCGTCTTGACCGCCTCCCCCGCCCAGCTTATGCGGCCCAAAGCGCCGCCTGCGGGCAAGCGGGTGCTGCTGGAATACCTTCCCGCCCTGTGGAAGCGGTTTTCCTTCAACCAGAAGGTCACGGTGCGCAACCTGTTCCGCTACAAAAAGCGCTTTATTATGACGCTGGCGGGCATTGCTGGATGTACTGCTCTCATCGTCACCGGCTTTGGTCTGCGGGACTCCATCTTTGAAATCATGGATATTCAGTATGACGAGCTGAGCCACTCAAACGTCAGCATCGCCGTGGAGGACGACATGACGCCCTCAGAGCATCAAGAGCTTCTTCGGGTACTGGACGGAAGCGACGCGGCGGAGGACTACCTGCTGTGCACGGAAACCTCCGTAACCGCTGAAACCAGCCGCTACTCTCTGGCGCTGACCGTTGTGTCCGCCGAGGAGCCTGCCGCATTGGAGCGCTTTTGCACCTTCCGGGAGCGTGTCTCCCACGACCCCGTCCCCTTTGGGGAGGACAGCGTGCTCCTGTCGGAAAAGACCGCCAATATGCTGGGGGTGGGCGTGGGCGATTCGCTGACCCTGGTGTCGGGAGACGAACGGTATGAGGCCACCGTTACCGGCATTATTGAGCACTATGTTCAGCACTATATCTATACCACGGATACCATGTACGAGCAGATTTTTGGGGAGCCGCCTGCACACAACTCCTACTGGGTGGCCTGCCCCGATGCCAACGAAGAGACCTTGGACGCGCTGGCCTCCCAGCTTGTCAACCTGTCGGGCGTGACCAATCTGACCCGCATCACGACTCTGCGGGACACCATGATGCATAGCCTCCAAAGCGTGGATTACGCCGTGGTGGTTATCATTATCTCGGCGGCGGCGCTGGCCTTTGTGGTGCTTTATAACCTGACCAACATCAACATCACAGAGCGGATGCGGGAGCTTGCCACCCTGAAGGTACTCGGCTTCTATGACCGGGAGCTGTCCTCCTATGTTTATCGGGAGAACATTATCCTCACCATTTTGGGCGCGGTCATCGGCCTGTTTTTGGGCAAGGCCTTGCTTATGTACCTCATCGGCACGGTGGAGGTGGACATGGTCATGTTCGGCCGGCAGATAAAGCCCATGAGCTACTTGTTGGGCGCTGTTCTGACTGCCCTGTTCTCCCTGCTGGTCAATCTGGCCGCTCACCGCAAGCTGAAGCAGCTTGACATGGTGGAATCGCTGAAAACGGTGGAATGACCGGATTTTACGCGAACTATGACAAACCCTGTCCCCTTTTGGACAGGGTTTGTTTTTTGTCTATTGCGGCGCTTTTTCCCTTTGTGCTATACTTTTTCCATTCTCCAAGAAGAAAAGAGGCCTTTCCTTGAACATTGCAAAAACCTATGGCGGCTTCGTCAAAAACGCCCTGCCCGACCATCCGGAACGCGCCCGCGCCCTCGTTCGCGCAGGCTTGCGGCTGGAGACCCTTCGGAAGCGTATTGCCCCGGAAAAGGGACTGCCCAAGGGTTACCTTGCCCTCCACAAGCTGGCCATGACCCGCACGGCGGACGCTCTCAAACATCCGGAAACGGCGGCATGGGTCAACGTATTCACTCCGGTGGAGCTGCTCAAATGCTTCGGCCTGAACTGCACCTCGGTGGAGCTGCTGTCCTCCTTCCTTTCCGGCTTCTACTGCGAGGATACCCTTATCGACGCGGCGGAGGAGGCGGGCATCGCCGCCACCCTTTGCTCCTATCACAAGAATTTCATCGGCGGCTCCTTGCTGGGGCTGGCCCCTACGCCGAAGGTGGCGGTCACCACCTCCATGGTCTGCGACGGAAACATCAACACCTTCCGTTACCTGTCCCAGCGCACCGGAGTGGAGAGCTTTATCCTTGACATTCCCCATGCCTGGTCGCAGGAGGCGGAAGACTATGTCATTGGCCAGTTGAAGGAATTGATTTCCCTGCTGGAACAGAAAACGGGCGTGTCTTACCGAGAGGAAGCCCTTGCGGAGATGCTGGAGCGGGAGAATGAAAGCAAGCGCCTGCTGCTTGAAATCATGGAGCTGCAAAAGACCAAGCGCTACCCCAACACCATGACCATGAACCTGTTCATGATTTACGCCACCCACCTTGCCATCGGCCTGCCGGAGGTGCTGGACTTCTTCCGCACCATGCGCGCAGACATCGAGCAATACCCCGAATACCACGGCAAGCGGCTGTTCTGGGTTCACCTGTTCCCCTATTATCAGGAGACGCTGAAGCAGTATATTGAGCTGGACGGCCCTTATTATATCAGCGGCTATGACTTCAACTATGACTACACCGACCCGCTGGATACTTCCGACCCCCTTCGGGCGCTGGCCAAAAAGCTGCTCCTTAACCACTACAATGGCGACTACCATCGTAAGGCGGAGTGGCTCGCCCAGCTTATCAAGAACTCAGGCGCAGACGGCGCGGTGCATTTCAACCACTGGGGCTGCAAGCAGGTGGCGGGCGGCGTGCAGCTTCTCAAGGCCGCCCTGCGGGACGAGGGCGTCCCCCTGCTGATTTTGGACGGGGACGCCCTTGACCGCCGCAACAGCCACGACGGTCAGGTCAAGACCCGGCTGGAGGCCTTTTTAGAGCTTCTGGAGCAAGGGGGGAACAAAACGCCATGAAGATTGGATTTGTCTGCAAATACACCCCCGCGGAGGTCTTTGAGGCCATGGGGGACATGACCGGCCGCATCGAGCCGCAGGTCAGCGACTTCAACCGGGCGGACACCATGATGCACCCCAACGTGTGCTCCTATGCCAAGGCGGTGCTGGAAGAGGTCATGGCGGGAGATTGGGATGGCGTGGTGCTCACCACCTGCTGTGACAGTATCCGCCGGCTTTACGACGTACTGAAAAACGCCCTGCCGGACAAGTTCATCTACCTGCTGGACGTTCCACGCAAGGTAAACGACTTCACAGCCGGTTTATACGCAAAGCGTATCCGTGCCATGCTGAACGACTATCAGGCCTTCTGCGGCAAAACGCTGGATGAAACGGAGCTTTCCGCCCTGCTGGAGCGCCAGCGAAAGGCAGCCGCTATGGCGGATGCTCCCACCGCCCCCGGCAAACGGGTCAAGCTGGGTATTCTGGGGGCCCGCTGCCCCCAAGGCGTGCGGGACATCCTGCGGGAAAGCGGCGGCGAAGTGGTGTTCGACCTCACCTGCACCGGCCTCAACCGCAGCTTTCCTGTCACAGGGACGGAGGTCCTCACGGGCTATGCGGGCGCCCTGCTCAGTCAATTCCCCTGCATGCGCATGGCGGATGCGGTAAACCGTCCCCGCTATTGGCAGCAGATGGAGACCGAGGTGGATGGCATCCTGTACCACACGGTGCAGTTCTGCGACAACTTTTCTTTTGAGTATTCCGCCCTGAAAGCCTCCCTCAGCAATCGGGACAAGCCCCTGTTGGAGTTGGAAACCGACTGCACCCCGCAGGCGGAGGGCCAGATACGCACCCGCTTGCAAGCATTTTTAGAGGCGCTGGGCGCGGCCAAGCCGGGGGAGTCGGGCGCGGCCCCTATCACGATACGGAAAGGAACGGGCAAGCCAATGATGATTATGGGCATTGACAGCGGCTCTACCTCCACCAACGCGGTGATTTTGGACGAAAACAAGAGGCTCCTTGCCCACGCAGTGGTGCGCACCGGCGCAAAGAGCGGCGAAAGCGCCCAGAAAATCCTGGAAATGGTTTTGGAACGCGCCAACCTCAAGCGTGAGGACTTGAGCGCTATCATTTCCACCGGCTATGGCCGGGTGAGCATTCCCTTTGCCGACGCCAACGTGACGGAAATCAGCTGCCACGGACGGGGCGCTCACTACTTCGACCCCTCCGTCCGCACCATTCTGGACATCGGCGGGCAGGACAGCAAGGCCATCCGCCTGAGCGAACAGGGCGAGGTTAAGGACTTCGTCATGAATGATAAATGCGCCGCCGGAACAGGCCGCTTTCTTGAAATGATGGCCCGCACGCTGGAACTGCCCATTGAAGAGCTTGGTCCGGTTTCCCTCCAATGGACGGAGGAGGTGGAAATCTCCAGCATGTGCTCGGTCTTTGCCGAGTCGGAGGTCATCTCCCTTATCGCCCGCAACAAGGAAAAGGCGGACATCGCCCACGGCGTGCACAAGGCCATCGCCGGACGGGCATACAGCCTCATGCGTCGGGTAGGACTGACCCCAAAATATATGATGACGGGCGGCGTGGCCAAAAACCCCGGCGTGGTCAAGGCGGTGGAGGAAAAGCTGGGCGACAGTCTGGTCATCTGCCCTGAACCGGAAATCGTCGGGGCAGTCGGCGCAGCACTTTGGGGTTTGGAGCAGGCTTGACCTCTTCCACGTTTTTGTAATTACTTTCTGTATATTCTTCTCTTATATATACAAATAGGCGCATGTTTTACGGCGAGGCTCACCCTTTTACCGGCGGGCCTCGCTTTTTTGTCGCGTTTTGTTCTCCTCAATCGTTGATAGGGTGAAAGGAGGTGGCCGACCCATGGAGCGGGAAAACTGGCTGAAAACCATTTATGAAGCCCACCATATTGCTGTGTTCCGCTTCGCGTATTCTATCGTACACAATACCCATCTGGCTGAGGACGTGATGCAGGACACCTTTCTGAAAGCTCATCGCGGTTTCCTTGACTATCAGAACCGTGGCACAGAGCGGGCATGGCTGTTTCAAATTGCCCGGCGCACCGCCTATGATGCCCTGAAAAAGCGGCGGCGGGAGGTCTCCTGCGACAACACGGAGCTAATCACCCTGGCCGGGCCGGATGAACACACCGCAGAAACCGACTTGTCCGAGCTGCTGCGCCCCCTCACCCCAACCGACCGTGACATTGTTCTGCTGCACGTCGTGGCGGGTCTGACCCATCAGGAGGCGGCAAAAGCGCTTGGCCGCTCGGTACACAGCGTAAAAAAACGGTATGAGCGCGCCCTGTGCACCCTTCGGGCGCAGCTCAAGGAGGAGAAAACATGACTAATTTGCAAGTGGAAGAGCGTCTCATCAAAATGGCGCAGGCACTCCCAGAGCCAACCGCCGATTTTTCCGACCTGCTGACACGGCTGGACGCTCCCCTGGCGGAGAAGCACAAGCGCCGCCACCCCGTCCGGAGAGCCGTTTTGGTCTGCCTCGCCGCCGTGGCCCTCACCTTTACCATCGCGGCGGGATACGGCTCCTATCAACTCAGCAACCACGGCGCATGTGTCTGGCCTGCCCGTGCCTCTGGGCTTCGTTCGGAATACGGCGTAGCCATCCCTGAGCAGTTGAGCGGCTATCCCCTCCAAAACGCCGACCACCTGCTGGTCGTACCGTACGGAGTTCCTTACGAAGCCTCCCCATGGAAGCAGGTCTACCGCTATGCCGTCCTATATTACAAAACGGAGGACATTATCGGCCCTACCGTTGCCGTCGGTTCCACTGACAATCCCTATTGGGCCGCCTGCTTCTCTTATGACCCTGACGCGCTGACATGGGTCGGCGACAGCAGATACGCTTACCTTAACCAGACTGCCACGGAATACGGCGGGCACACCCTCTATCTCTATGACACTTCTCATGTTGACCTCGGGGATAACAGAACCTTTGTTACCCACACCGCCACCTGGGTGGACGCCGAGCAGTCCGTTTGCTGGCAGGTCTCCGGCCATGACACAGCAGAGACCCTCTCCGCCGCCAAGGAACTCATCGACGCCAACACCTGACCCTTTCCTGGGAAAACGAACAGAGGGTACCGCAAGCCCTGCGGCACCCTCTGTTTTTGTATAAATTTCACTAAATAATACGGTTTGTATTCACTTTTACACCCGACCCAAGTCACGGGCCACCTGATAGGCAATGGACGTGGCCTGCATGATGTTCTTCGGGACAACACAGTCACCCAGCATATGGAACTCAGGGGCGATGTCCTTCAGGGCGAGAGCCGCCTCGCTCTGGGGCCGCTGGCCGGTGGCATAGATGACGGTGTCCGCCTCGATGAGACGCTTACCCTCGGGGCCTTCCACCATGAGGCCCTTGTCGGTCACCTCCAGCGCCTTTGTCTTGACAAAGATACGCATATTGGGCAGCTTCTCCATCTGCTTGCCGAGGGCGATACCGTGCACCAGATTGTCGCCCTTGAACTCAAAGAAATCGTTCATGCGTCCGGCGGTGGAGGCCATCCGCTCCGCATCTTCCGGCTCCGGGTCAGCGGGACGGCCAGCCGCCTGAGGCGCCATCTCCACCACGGTCACGTCCTTGCCGGACTGGGCCAGCCAGATGCCAAGCTCTACGCCCACAAGGCCGCCACCCATGATGACCACTTTGTCGCCCGTCTTTTCAGGGTTGTGGTACACCGCCTCGGCGCCCATGACGTTCTTGCCGTCGATGCCGGGCACGGGAGGGATGGCGGGACGTGCGCCGGTGGCCGCAATGATGGCGTCGGGCGCGATTTCGCGGGCCAGCTCCGGCGTGACCTCAGTATTCATCCGCACCTCGATGTTCTCATTGCGGCTCACCTTTAAGGCCTGGGTGTCCAGATAGCGGTCCAACTTCTGCTTGAAGGGTACGTTTCGCTCGCAGCGCAGGGTGCCACCCAGCTCGCCGGTCTTTTCGCACAGAATGACCTGATGGCCGCACTCTGCCGCCGTCAAAGCCGCCTGCATACCGCCGACGCCGCCGCCGACCACCAGCACTTTCTCTTTGCGGCGGGGGGTGTTATCCATCTTCCGCTCCAGCTCATGGCCGATGACGGGGTTAGACGCACAGTAGAACACGCCGGTCAGGCTGCTGTTGTGGAAGCAGGTAAAGCAGCGCATGCACTCGTTCACCTCGTCTGCTTTGCCCGCGCGGGCCTTGTTGGGCAGGTCGGGGTCGGCCAAGGTCTGGCGGCCAAGCTGGAGCACGTCCACCTGTCCGGAGGCCAGAAGCTCCTCCATCATGTCAGGGTCGGTGAGGGCGCCCACCGCCTCGACGGGGGTCTTGACGTGCTTCTTCACCTCGGCGGCATAATGGACGTTCACGCCGTCGGGCAGAAACAGGTTGGGGTGGGTATACATAGACGCGCCGTCGTCCTCGTGGTGTCCCACGGAGATGTTCAGCAGGTCGGTCATTCCTTGGGCGTCGATGGCCTTGGCAATCTCCAGGCCCTCGTCAAAGGTGTAGCCTGTTTTGGTCAGTTCCTCGGCGGAGATGCGTACCTCAATGGGGAAATTGCGGCCCACGCGCTTGCGTACCGCCTCAATGACGGTCAGCAGCAGGCGCGTCCGGTTCTCCAGACTGCCGCCCCAGCGGTCGGTACGCTTATTCTCCGGGGACAGGAACTGGGCCAGCATCCAGCCATGGCCAGCGTGGATGTTGATGAAGCCAAAGCCGCACTGCTTCACAAAGGCGGCCGTATCGGAGTAGCAGTTGACGATGCGCTCGATGAACGCCTCGTCCATGGCGCGGATGGGGATGCCACCAGGGCCTTCTCCGTCCATGGGGCCGTAGATGACGCCCTGCTCCAAACCAGACTGTCCGGCGAACTTGCCGGAGTGGGCCAGTTCGATATTGGCCACCGCGCCGTGGCGCATAATGGCCTGCGCAGTGCGGGCCAGACTAACCCGACAACGAACGTCGTCGCCCTTCAGCATGAACTTATGGGCGTGGCCGAACTCGGAGTCCACGATGCAGTCGCCGATGCAGACGCTGGCATAACCGCCCTGCGCCTTGGTCTCATAAAAAGCGGTGGCCTCAGGGGAAAGGAAGTTGTCCGCCGTCAAGCCCGGGTAGTCCTGGGGGGAGGCGAACAGGCGGTTGCGGAAGAGGACGTTGCCCAGCTTGATTGGCTCGAACAGATGGGGATACTTCATCTCGTACATACAATAATTGCAGGGGCATCAAACCCCTGCACCCTCCTTTCATATAGCGCTTTCGCGCATTTACAGTCCTTCTGGTCAGTATTCTAACGTACTGGCCGCCCCCCTGTCAATTCTTAAAATTTCCGGTGTTTATACCTAAAACGCAATCGAAGAACGCCGAGGAAGTCCTCCCCGGCGTTCTCATCTGTTTTTAGAGCGCAATATCACGCGCCTGCAAAAGCGTCTTGAACGCTGTCCATTCGTCGGGCAGCATCCTCAGGGTGTAGCCCTGCCCCGCTTCCTCCAGCGTCACGGTGTCTTTGGAGACATAGAAGGTCTTCTCTCCGGCGGCAACTGTAATGACATACCCCTTAAAGGCAGGCTCATCTCCCTCCTTCATGCGGTAGGTGGCCTTTCCGTCGAATATCTCCTTAAAGGCTTCCACCTCTGCGTCGCTGAGCAGGACTGAAGTTTCAGTTTCCCTGATGTGGATAACGGCGCTCTCCACGTCCTTGACCCGCAGCCGTCCCTCGCCGTTCACAATGCTGATGCCGAAAAATATAAGACCGATGGCCAAAAACATGATAATAATCGTAATATGCCCCGCGCCCATTCTGAGTCGCTCTGTCGGCGCCGGACCGGAAATCCGTTCTCCCATGGCAGGATGTCCTCCTTATACTAATACAGTTTCTATTAGTCTACTTCATTTCCCAACCTTTTGCAACGGTATTATTCTCCCATGCAGGCAAAAAACTTTTTCTCTCCGACATCATTCGCCCTCCTTTGCCGTTTCTTATGGTAAAATATGGATAAGCAACAAGATACGAAAGCGGGTGTTAGCTTGTCCATCTTTTCAAAAAAAGGAGAACGGGTGCTTTATTTGCCGGTTGACGCCGTACGCCCCAATCCTGACCAACCCAGAACAATTTTTGAGGACACCGCCCTGCGGGAGCTGGCCCAAAGCATTGTGTGCCATGGCATCCTCCAGCCTCTCACCGTCCGGCGGGCGTCAAACGGAACTTATACGCTGGTGGCGGGCGAGCGGCGGCTGCGGGCCGCGAAGATGGCCGGTCTGACAGAGGTTCCCTGTCTCCCCGCTGATTTGGACAACGAGGATTCCGCTCTGCTGGCCCTGGTCGAAAATCTCCAGCGGCGGGACTTGGACTATTGGGAAGAGGCTCTGGCTCTCCGTCGGCTGATTGACACCTATGGCTTGACCCAAGAGCAGGTGGCGGAGCAGGTGGGCAAGTCCCAGTCCGCAGTCGCCAACAAGCTGCGGCTGCTGAAGCTGTCCCCCGACATCATCACGCTGGCACGCAGCGCCGGACTGACCGAGCGCCACGCCCGCGCGCTCCTCCGCTTGCCGGAAGAACTGCGGATGGAGGCGCTGAAGCATATCATTGCAGAGTCCCTGAACGTGGCTGCCACTGACCACTACATTGACGGCCTGCTCTCCCCTGTCGCCATTCCCAAAAAGGTCAAGCGTCCTACCATTCTCCTGCGGGACGTTCGCCTGTTTTTGAACACGCTCAACCGCGGCGTCACTGCCCTGAAACACTCCGGCGTTGCCGCAGACTGCCGCCAGGAAGACGCAGGTGACGCAATTCTGCTCACCATCCGCATCCCGAAGCGGGAAGCGCCCCGGGAGCAAGTAAGCTGATACCTCTCTCACACCCCTCTACCTTGCAAAAAGGCGATGTTTCACGTGAAACATCGCTTTTTTGCTCCTTTCTGTTCCGTTTCCCTTGCCTTTTCTTCCAGCGGTGAGTATAATACAGGTAATATGGGGTAGTGGCGCTCCCGTCCTCCCCTGTACCACAGAAACAGAGAAAAGGGGCATTGCCATGGCCAAAGTCATTGCCATTGTAAATCAGAAAGGCGGCGTGGGAAAGACGACCACCTGCGTCAACCTGCCGGCCGCTTTGGCGGCTGCGGGCGTGCAGGTGCTGGTCTGCGATTTTGACCCTCAGGCCAACGCCACCTCCGGCCTTGGCGTGGACAAGACTGCCGTATCCCCGAACATTTATGATGTGCTGATTGACGGCGCTGACTGTTCAAAAGCCATTGTGTCCACCAAATACGGCGATGTGCTGCCCTCCAACAAGGCGTTGGCGGGCGCAGGCGTGGAGATGATTGGGCTTGAGCGGCGGGAGTATCTTTTGAAGGACGCTCTCAGTACGGTGGCCGACCGCTATGATTATATCTTTATCGACTGTCCCCCTTCCCTTGAGCTGCTCACCCTCAACGCCCTGTGCGCGGCTGATTCCATACTGGTGCCTGTGCAGTGTGAATACTACGCGCTGGAGGGCCTCAGTGACTTAATCAGCACAGTCCGCATCGTAAAAAAATCCCTCAATCCGGCGTTGGGGCTGGAGGGCGTTCTCCTCACCATGTACGACGGGCGTACCAACCTTTCCATGCAGGTGGCAGAAGAGGTCAAACGCCATTTCCCCGGCAAGGTGTATGCCACTGTGATACCCCGCAATGTGCGGCTTTCCGAGGCGCCCAGCCATGGCAAGCCCGTGCTGGCTTACGACAACCTGTCCCGCGGGGCGGAGGCTTACGCCGCCCTTGCGGAAGAGTTTTGCGAAAAAAACAAGGAGTGAATCCATCTATGGCCACAAAAGACCGCGGTTTGGGCAAGGGTTTGGGCGCTCTGTTGGGCGACGCCGCCCTCCAAACCCAGGCAGAAGGCTCGGTGACTCTGCCCATTGGGCAGGTGCAGCCCGGCCTGAACCAACCCCGCAAGCGTTTTGATGAAGAGCCGCTGGCAGAACTGACGGAATCCATCCGTACCCACGGCATCCTCCAACCTCTCACCGTTCGGCGGCTCTCCTCCGGATATTATCAAATCATCGCCGGAGAACGCCGTTGGCGGGCGGCGCGGGCCGCCGGACTCAGCGAAGTCCCCGCCCTTATCATTGAGGCGGACGACCGCACCGTGATGGAGTTGGGCCTTATTGAAAACCTCCAGCGTGAGGACTTGAACCCCCTGGAAGAGGCCCGCGGGTACGACACCTTATTAAAGGAGTACGGCCTAACGCAGGAGGAAGTCGCTCAGCGAATGGGCAAATCCCGTCCGGCTATCGCCAATGCGCTCCGCCTGCTGGCACTTCAGGAGGACGTTCTTACTTTGGTAGAGGACGGTTCCCTCTCTGCGGGCCATGCCCGCGCCCTGCTCAGTCTGTCCGACAGCGCTATGCAGCTGGCTCTTGCAAAGCGCATTGTGGCGGAAGGGCTCTCCGTTCGGCAGGTAGAAGCTCTGGTGAAAAAACTCCAAAAGTCTGCCAAGGCAGACAAACCCGTTGCCAAAGAAGTTTCTATGACCGACTGGCGGCTCTATCTGGCCGATGTGGAAAAGCAGCTTGCCACCCGGTTTGGACGAAAAGTCACGGTGGTGAACGGTCGCAAGAAAGGGCGTATTGAACTGGAGTATTACAGCGCCGAAGATTTAGACGCGCTGCTGGGCGCGCTGGAAAAGGCGCCCGCCCTTCCGAAAGGGGGCGGTCAGGCATGACGCCGGAACTGGACAACTCCCACAACAGCACCGAGCCGTCTGCCCCCAAGAAGCCCAAAAGCACACGGGGACAGTCCGTGCTCACTTATTTGATGGTGCTCTTCGTTATCGCCTTCCTCATGCTGTTGCTGGCCTTCTTTATGCAGCAGCGCAGCAGTGAAAACACCATCAGCACCCTGCGGGAATCGGTGGCCGCCATGCAGACTATTGACGCCTTGCAGCAACAAAATGACCAGCTTCAAAAAACGGTAGACGACCTGCAAGAAGAAAACGCCCGCCTCACGGAAGAAAAAGCGGCCTTGCAGGAAGAGCTGGACACTGCCAAGCAGGCGCTTCAAGCCGCTTTGGACGGGGCGGAGAGCGGTGAGGATTAAACGTGTTTCACGTGAAACACGTCCGCGCAAGCTTCATATTTCCTGCCCTGCCGCAAGCGGCAGGCCGCGCTCGTTTCGCTGAGAAGCGCCGCCTCTTCCCGTAAGACAGCGCTTCCCCATTTCTAATACTATAAATTGAGAAGGTGCACACCATGCTGGACATCAAATTCATTCGGGAAAATCCGGATGCGGTTAAGGAAAATATTAAGAAGAAATTCCAGGAGGACAAGCTCCCCTTGGTGGACGAAGTCATTGCGCTGGATAACCAATACCGTCAGGCGGTAGCTGAGGCTCAGGCTCTGCGCACCGAACGCAACACGCTTTCCAAGCAGGTGGGCGTCCTGATGGGACAGGCAAAAAAAGACCCCTCCAAGCTGGAGGAGGCTGAAGCTGCCAAGGCGCAGGTAAAGGCCAACGCCGCCCGTCTGGCCCAGCTTGAGGGACAGGAAGATGAGCTTTCCGGCAAAATCCGTAAAATCCTGTTGGTCATCCCCCAAATAATTGACCCCAGCGTGCCCATCGGCCCCGATGACTCCGCTAACGTAGAAGTGGAGCGCTTCGGCGAGGCTGCCGTGCCCGCTTTCCCTGTTCCCTACCACACCGAAATCATGGAGTCCTTCAACGGCATTGATTTGGACGCTGCCGGACGGGTTTCCGGTGCAGGCTTTTACTATCTACTTGGAGACATCGCCCGGCTGCACGAAGCGGTGCTGGCCTACGGCCGTGACTTCATGATTGATAAGGGCTTTACCTACTGCATCCCGCCCTTTATGATTCACGGCGCGGTGGTAGAGGGCGTGATGTCCCAAACCGATATGGACGGCATGATGTATAAAATTGAGGGAGAAGACCTCTACCTCATCGGCACCAGCGAGCACTCCATGATTGGCCGTTTCATCGACCAAATCATCCCCGCAGAACAACTCCCCCAGACGCTGACCTCCTATTCTCCCTGCTTCCGCAAGGAAAAGGGCGCGCACGGCATTGAGGAACGGGGCATTTACCGCATCCACCAGTTTGAAAAGCAGGAAATGATTGTGGTCTGCAAGCCGGAGGAAAGCAAGGACTGGTATGAGAAGCTGTGGCGTTACTCTGTGGAGCTGTTCCGCAATCTGGACATTCCCGTGCGGCAACTGGAGTGCTGCTCCGGCGACCTGGCCGACCTGAAGGTCAAGTCCTGCGACATTGAGGCATGGTCGCCCCGCCAGCAAAAGTATTTTGAAGTGTGCTCCTGTTCCAATTTGGGCGACGCACAGGCACGCCGCCTGAAAATACGTTATCGGGACGAGGACGGCAAGATGCAGCTTTGCCACACCCTGAACAACACCTGTGTCGCGCCCCCCCGAATGCTCATTGCCTTCCTGGAAAATAACCTTCAGGTCGACGGCACCGTAAAAATCCCCGCTGTTCTTCAGCCTTATATGGGCGGCAAGGCGCTGCTCACCCCCTGCAAGTGATTGCGTTTCGTATTCAGACAGAGATATAATACGGAGGGTCGCAAAATGAAAGAGAAAAGCAAGGGCTTCTTCGGTGAATTCAAGGAGTTCATCGCCCGCGGTAACGTCATGGACATGGCCGTCGGCGTTATCGTAGGCGGCGCGTTCAAAGCCATTGCCGATTCGCTGGTGGCTGATATTATCAACCCCATTCTGGGCATCTTCGCCGGCGGCAATGATGCGCTGGCCGGTCTGGCCATCCACCTGCCCGGCGGCGGCGACATCATGCTGGGCAATTTCATCAATGCCATCATCAACTTCCTTATCATGGCGCTGGTCATCTTCTGCATGGTAAAGACCATCAACTCCTTCCACCGCAAGAAGGAGGAAACGCCCGCTCCTGAGCCGGAACCAGAACCGGAACCCGACCCCCAGCTTGTTCTGCTGGAGGAAATCCGCGACCTGATGAAAGCCCAGAATAGACAAAAGGAGTCATAACATGTCTGAGCAGGAAAAGCCTGTGCCTGAAAAAGAGGAAACGCCGACGGACGAGCAGCAGAAAGAGCCTGTCCATTACGCCACCCGCAGTCAGCGCGTTATGGCGTGGATTGCCGCCATCGGCATGATTATCATCACACTGGCCTACGTCTATGCGCTGGCCACCGGCGCGTTATTCAAAGCATGAGCGGCACTGTTATGGAGTCCGTGACCGCGCAGGGACTGGAAGCCCTTGGGCTGGACGGGCGGCGGGCGGCGGCGCTTGCCCGTTACGGTACTATGCTCCTCAAGCAAAATGAGGTTATGAACCTGACTGCCATTACCGAGCCTGAACAGGTGGCCCGCCTACACTTTCTGGACTGCGCCGCCCTGCTCACCTGCGGCGTTCCGCTGGCAGGCAAGCGGCTCATCGACGTGGGTACCGGCGCCGGATTTCCCGGCATAGTGCTGAAGCTTTTGGAGCCAACCCTCTCCCTCTCCCTGCTGGACAGCTTGGGCAAACGGGTGGATTGGCTGACGGCTGTGGCAGAGGCGCTCTCTCTTGCCGACGTGACCTGCCTTCATGCGCGGGCAGAGGAGCTATCCCTCAAGGGGGAACATCGGGAACAATATGACGTCGCCACCTCTCGGGCTGTGGCCGACCTGCCGCTGCTGTGCGAGCTGTGCCTGCCCTATGTCAAGGTAGGCGGACACTTTCTGGCTATGAAAGGCCCCGCTTGTGAGGAGGAAATCTCCCGGTCAGCCAAGGGCGTCGCCCTGCTGGGCGGTGCCTTGCGTCCCTCCTTTGACTATCAGATACCGGGCACCGACGTAACCCATCGGGTCGTTATCGTGGAAAAGACCGCTCCCACCCCGAAGGGCTATCCCCGCCGGTGGGCAAAAATGCAGAAATCACCGCTTTGAGGCGGCTCCTACAAAAAAGATTGCAGAATCCCCTCAAAAATGATAGAATATAAGACTACGACGGCAGGAGGTGCGGTATGGGGCAAGTAATTGCAGTAACGTCCGGTAAGGGCGGCACCGGAAAGACTTCGCTCACCGCTGGCGTGGCCTCCTGCTTGGCCGCGCTGGACAAAAAAGTGCTCTGCGTCGATATGGATATTGGCCTGCGCAATTTAGACCTTTCCCTCGGTCTTACCGACCGGGTGTTGATGGACTTTACCGACGTGGCCTCTGGGCGCTGCACCCTCCAGCGGGCGGCAGTGGAGCACCCCTCCATTCCGGGGCTGTTTCTCATCACTGCCCCTCTTGACTTGAGCGCGCTGGAGCTTGGCGAGGAGCGTTTTCGCGCTTTTCTGGAGGAGGCCCGCACCCTCTTTGACTTTATTCTGCTGGATGCGCCAGCCGGACTGGGCCCCGGCTTCCGGCTGGCCTCCTGCGGCGCTGACCGCGGGGTGGTCGTCTGCACCAGCGACGCTTCTTCCCTGCGGGACGCCCAGCGGGCGGTTGCGGAACTGAAGCACTTGGGAACCGTTCAGCTTGTGGTGAACCGCGTGCAGGTGAAGCTGCTGAAGCGTCTCCGCACCACCATTGACGACGCGATGGACACCGCCGGCCTACCCCTGTTGGGCGTAGTGCCGGAGGATGAAACCGTCACACTGGCCGCCAATTTCGATACGCCGCTGGTGCTGATGTCCCACAAGGGCGCGGCGCTGGCCTGTTTGAACATTGCAAGGCGCATTCTGGGCCAAAGGGTGCCCATCATGCGCATCAGACGATAAAAGGAGGAACCGAAGATGACGATTGCCCTGATGAGCCACGACCGCAAAAAAGAGCTGATGATTCAGTTCTGCATTGCCTACTGCGGCATCCTGTCCAAGCACAATGTCTGCGCGACCGACACCACGGGCCGTCTGGTGGCCGAGGCAACGGGGCTTCCCGTCAGCCTTTTCCTCTCACACGCCCACGGCGGCAGCCAGCAGATTGGCGCCCGCATCGCGTACAACGAGATTGACATGGTGCTGTTTTTCTCCGACCCACAGGACAACGCCGCCGATGACGACCTGCGCTATATCACCCACCTGTGCGACCAGTACAACATTCCCATCGCCACCAACGTGGCCACGGCGGAAATGCTGATACATGGCCTGGAGCGGGGCGACCTGGATTGGCGTGAAATCGTCAACCCCAGAGGCAACAAGCCCTTCTCCATCTGACCGCCCCTTTCCCAATCAAGAGGCGCCGCCTGTCCGCGGGGCCTCTTTCCGTGCGCAGACCGCTTGCTTTCATGCTGTTTCCGAGGTTTGCGTCCGCAAAACGCCTGACGCCGCAGCCACGGCGGGCAGCAGTTACCGTTCAACCAGCAAAGGAGTTTTTCACATGGACATCATCAAGCCGCGGGTACTCTCCGGTTTTATGGAGCTGCTGCCCGAAGAACAAGTGAAGTTTGACTGCATGGCGGAAGCCCTGCGCCGCACATATGCCCTCTATGGGTTTACGCCGCTGGACACCCCCCTCATCGAAGCGGCGGAGGTCCTGCTTGCCAAGGGCGGCGGCGAAACCGAAAAGCAGATTTACCGGTTCACCAAGGGCGACAGCGACCTTGCATTGCGGTTTGACCTGACTGTGCCGCTGGCCCGTTATGTGGCCCTCCACGCCAACGAACTGAGCTTCCCCTTCCGCCGCTACCAAATCGGCAAGGTGTACCGGGGCGAACGTGCTCAGCGGGGACGCTTCCGAGAGTTCTACCAAGCGGACATCGACGTCATCGGCGACGGCCAGTTGGACATTCTCAACGAGGCGGAGATACCCTCCATTATCTACAAGTCCTTCACCGCTCTGGGTCTGAAGCGGTTCCAGATACGGGTGAATAACCGTAAGATACTCACCGGCTTTTACGCCATGCTGGGCCTGAATGAGCGAGCCGCCGATGTGATGCGGACTGTGGACAAGCTGGACAAAATCGGAGCGGAAAAAGTTCGGGCATTGCTGGTAGAGGAAGGGGTCTCCCCCGCTTCGGCCGACGAAATCATGGACTTTATCGCCATCAGCGGCAGCAACAGCGAAGTTTTGTCCGCTTTGGAGCGTTACCGCGGCAAGAATGAAGTCTTCGACCAAGGTCTGGACGAGCTGAACACGGTGGTGAGCTATCTGGGCGCGTTCGGCGTGCCGGAGAAAAACTTCGCCGTTGACCTGGCCATCGCCCGCGGTTTGGACTACTACACCGGCACAGTGTATGAGACCAAGCTGCTGGACCATCCGGAGATTGGCTCCATCTGCTCCGGCGGCCGGTATGACAATCTCGCGGAGTACTACACCAAGCAGAAGCTGCCTGGCGTTGGCATTTCCATTGGCCTGACCCGCCTGTTCTATGTGCTGGGTGAGCAGGGCTACCTGAATCCGGAACTTCCCTCCGCCCCTGCCGATGTGCTCGTTCTTCCCATGACGGACGACCTCGCCCCCGCCGTGGCGCTGGCAACCCGCCTGCGGGAGCAGGGCGTCCGCACCCAACTTTATCGGGAACAGAAAAAATTCAAAGCCAAGATGGCCTATGCCGACAAGCTCCACGTGCCCTATGTCCTCTTTCTTGGTGAAGACGAGGTCAGCGCAGGCGTTGTCTCCTACAAGGACATGGTCACCGGAGAGCAGCGCACCGCCCTCCCCGATGAAGTGGCCGCCCTGATTTTGGACGGCCTCGCCAAGCGGCGGCAGGGCACGCCCATTGTAGAGCCGGAGGGCTAAAAGCAGATACTTTTTGTTATATCAAACATATATATTACGCTTTGGAGTTGATTTTCATGTCTCAGAGCAGCACCGCCTACCGCACCCATACCTGCGGCGAGCTTCGCATAGAGCATGTGGGGCAGACCGTCACCATCTCCGGCTTTCTGGAAAACATCCGCGAGGTGGGCAGCAATCTGGCCTTTCTTGTCCTGCGGGATTTTTACGGCGTTACCCAAGCGGTCATTGAAACTGAAGAGATGCTGGCCACCGTCAAGGGCATCAACAAGGAGTCCACCCTCGCCGTCACCGGCGTGGTGCGGGAGCGGGACAGCAAGAACCCCAAGCTGCCCACCGGCGACATTGAGGTAGTGCCCACCAAAATCGAGGTGCTGGGCCGCTGCCGCCACAACGAGCTGCCCTTCCAAATCAGCCGCAGCCGGGAAGCGGACGAAAGCCTGCGGCTCCGCTACCGTTACCTTGACCTGCGCAATCCTGAGGTGAAGGACAACATCGTTCTGCGCAGCCAAGTGGTGGCCGCTCTGCGGCAGGCCATGCAGGAGCAGGGCTTCATGGAGATTACCACGCCTATCCTCACCGCTTCCTCTCCCGAAGGCGCCCGTGATTATCTGGTGCCCAGCCGGAAGCACCCCGGTAAATTTTACGCTTTGCCTCAGGCCCCCCAGCAGTTTAAGCAGCTTTTGATGGCCTCCGGCTTCGACAAGTACTTCCAGATTGCCCCCTGCTTTCGGGATGAGGACGCCCGCGGCGACCGCTCCCCCGGCGAGTTCTACCAGTTGGACATGGAGATGGCCTTTGCCGGACAGGAGGACGTGTTCGCCGTGCTGGAGGACGTACTGCCCCCCATCTTTGCCAAATACGGCAAATATGACGCCGCTTCCGCCGCCCCCTTCCTGCGCATCCCCTATGCCGAAGCCATGGAAAAGTACGGCACCGACAAGCCCGACCTGCGCATTGACCTGACGGTGCAGGATGCCACGGCGCTGCTGTCAAGCTGCGGCTTCGAGCCGTTCTCCGGCAACACGGTAAAGGCCGTGGTCGTCTCTGACTTTGAGGGTACCCGCAAGCAGATTGACAAGCTCTGCGCCGATGTGGAGGTGCAGGCGGGAAACAAGGTTTATTGGTTCCGCATGGATGAAAACGGCGAGTTGGTAGGCGGCATCGCCAAATTCCTGCAGGAGAACAAGCAGGCCGTTATAGACGCCCTTGGTCTGAAGCCAGGCTTTTTTGTGGGGCTGTCCGCCGGAAAAAAAGGCGCCGCCCAAAAGACGGCGGGCGTACTCCTCAAAATGTTGGGCGCTTTCTGCCCCAACCACATGAAAAAAGAGCAATATGCCTTCTGCTGGATTGTGGATTTCCCCATGTATGAACTGGGCGAGGAGAGCGGAGAGCTGGAATTCTGCCACAATCCCTTCTCCATGCCCAACGGCGGGCTGGAAATCTTGAAAAGGGCGGCTGCCGGAGAGGTAGACCCCCTCGCCATCACCGCCCAGCAGTATGACATTGTGTGCAACGGCGTAGAGCTATCCTCCGGCGCTGTGCGGAACCATGACCCGGAAATTATGCTGGAGGCCTTCCAGCTGGTGCGGCTGGGCGAGAACGACGTAAAGAGCAAGTTCCCCGCCATGTATAACGCTTTCACCTATGGCGCGCCACCTCATGCGGGCGTGGCCCCCGGCGTAGACCGGATGGTGATGCTCCTTTCCGGTGAGGAAACCATTCGGGAGATTATCCCCTTCCCCATGAACAAAAACGCCCAAGACCTGATGATGGGCGCGCCCGGCACGGTGGAGCAGAAGCAGCTTGACGAGCTGAATATCGCCTGCACCGCGCAAGAGGAAGCGCCTGCTGAATAACGCAAACGAAAAAGCGTCCCCGCCATATGGCGGGGACGCTTTTTATACCCTTTATTCCTTCGGCGTTGCGTTCTGCTGCTGGCCGCTTCCTCCCCCGCCGCGGTGATGACGGCGGCGGCGGTGGTTCCGGTTTGCGGAGCCGCTCTTTTTTTCTCCCCCATCCGTCTTTTGAGCGTCCGGATTCTGCTGTTTTTCTGCCGAACCACCCTGTTGCTGATGGCTCTCTCCTCGGCGGCGGCCGCCCTGAGCTTGTCCGCCGCGCCGACGGTTTTCGCCTTGGTTTTGCTGCTTGGGCGCGCTACTCTGCTGCTTCTCTTCCCGCGGCGGATTACCGGCGTCGGAAGCAGACAGCACCGCCTCCAGCGCCTCAGACAGGCGGGAACGGGGCTGGCCGCTCTGACGCTCCTCCTCCAGTGGTTTTTCCGGGACATAGCGACGCTTGTTCAGCTCCTCCAGCGGCGGCTGGACATAATCCTCCGGACGCTTGCCCTTGCCGTTGCGAATGACGCACAGCTCACAGTTATGATAGGTCTTCTGGGTGTCGGGCGCAGACTCCAACCGCACCTTCACCTGCTGGCGCAGCAGGCTCACGCCCGAAACGGTGCCCGCGCCGTCCGGCGTTTCAACAAAGGACTCCATTTTAGGCGTGTTTTTCACCAAATCCTCATAGGCCTCCTGCTCAAACTTCAGGCAGCACATCAGCCGCCCGCAGGTGCCGGAAATTTTGGTGGGGTTCAGAGACAGGCTTTGAGTCTTGGCCATCTTGATAGACACGGGCTGGAACTCGTCCAAAAACGTAGAGCAGCAAAAGGGCTTACCGCAGATGCCGAGGCCGCCCAGCATTTTAGCCTCGTCCCGCACGCCAATCTGCCGCAGCTCGATGCGGGCGCGGAACGTGCCCGCCAAATCCTTCACAAGACTGCGGAAGTCCACGCGAGTTTCTGAGGTGAAAAAGAAGAGAATCTTGTTCCCCTCAAAGCTGTATTCCACATCCACCAGCTTCATCTCAAGGCCGTGCTGCTTTATCTTCTGCTGGCAGATTTCCATAGCCTTGTCTTCTTTTTCCCGATTCCTGCGGACAACCTCCCTGTCCTCCTCCGTGGCAATACGCACCATGGGGCAAAGGGGCTGCACCACCGCCTCGTCCTCCACTTCGGTATTGCCAAGGGAGCATTCGCCATACTCCAAGCCCCGTGAGGTCTGAAGAATCACGCCCTCGCCGGGTGTGACCTCCGTCCCCTGCGGGTCAAAATAGTATTGCTTTCCGCCCTGCTTAAAGCGGACGCCGATAATTTCCGTCATAGCCTTTTCTCCTATCTATCAAAACGGGCTTGCCCCCGTTTGCCGTAGCGTTTCCTCAAACAGCGCGCCACACAGCCAGCCGCACAGGTGTCCGGGCGCCGCGTTATAAGCGCAGGCCTCCGCAATCTTCTCCGCTGTCTTGACGCCGTGGAGCAGCTTCCGCGTTTCCGCGCCTGCCGGATTCTGCACCAGCGCATCCCGAAACCTGCTGACCAGTTGGCCGCACAGAGCGGTGACGGCGCTCCGCTCCCACTTTTCACAAGGGATAAGCTGGGCAAGAAATTCGCTCTCTTTGCCGTTCAGGTAGGCCTCTGCCAAAGCGGCAGCCTTTTCCACCACCGCCTCATCAGGCCCGGCGGTCTCCTCACCCTCCAGCCGCACCAGCTCACAGCGGGACCGCACGGTCTCCAAAAGCCGCAGGTCATGCTCCGCCACCAGGAGAAAAGCCGCATAAGCGGGGCCTTCCTCCAGCAGCTTGAGCATGGCGTTCTGGGCGCTGTCGTTCATCTCGTCGGCGCGGCAAAGCAGATAGACCTTTCGTTCTGCCTCATTGGGGCGCACATAGGCGTCGGCGCGCAGGGCGCGCACCTGCGCCACGTTGATGGGCTTCCCGTCCTCGCCCTGAATGACCGTCACATCAGGGTGAATGGAAGCCGCCGCCTTTTTACAGGAGGAACACACCCCGCAGGGGCGCTGCGCCCCTGCCGCCGTACAGACCTTTCCCGCCGCAATGGTACGGGCGGCCTCCAGCCGCGCCTCCTCCGAAGCGCCGGTGACGATACAGGCGTGAGAAAATTCCCGCCCCTTCAAAAATCCGGCGTCAAACACGCTCGAACCGTTCAATATCCACCACAAAAATGGTGGCGCCGCCCACCGTTACCTCCATAGAGGAACCGGAGTAATAGCTGAAGTTGGCCTCCCCGGCGGCAGGCATCACCTGCTTACGGCTGGTGGAATATTCCTTGATGAGGTCAATGGCCGCCTGCACCCGCTCCTCATCTACACCGATAAGGATGGTGGCGTTCCCCGCCATCAAAAAGCCGCCGGTGGTGGCCAGCTTGGTGGAGGAGAATCCGCCCTTGGTCAGAGCGCGGATGACGGCGTTTGCGTCGTCATAGTTTACAATGGCAATAATCAGCTTCATACGGGAGCCCTCCCTCAACGCGGGCGTCACGCATCTGCGACGACCGCTATCTCTTGCACCATATTATAACCTACTTTTGCCAAATATGCGAGGGCTTTTTTTGTGATGATTTCACCGGGCGCAATCACAGGCACGCCGGGGGGGTACGGAGCCACCTGACAGGCGCATACGCGGCCTTCCGCCAGCTCCAGCGGCAGCCGCTCTTTTGGGGCAAACAGCGCTTCCCGCAAGGTATATTCAACCTCCGGTTTTGGCGGAAGGGTCAACGCTCCAGCGCCTGTAAAGCCCCAGCAGGAATTCAGTTTTTTCAGCGCTGCCTCCAAACGGTTTAACTCCTCCTGGCCGTCGGCGGCGGTGAGAATGAACACCACATGGTTGCTATCTGCCATTTCCGGCCAGACCCCTTGGCGCTGCAACGCCTTTTGCGCACCAAAGCCGTCCTCTGTCAGCAGGGTAAGCCGCAGCGGGTCTGCCGGGCCGTCCGCTTCCGTGACGGCAGGAAATTTTCTCCGCAGCTCTGCCACCCGCTTGGCAACGGCACGGCAGCGCCCCGCGCCGCCCTGCTCCATATCCTCGCGGGCCGCGTCCAGACTGGCCATCAGCACATAGGACGGACTGGAGGAGCCATACAGCGCGCCCGCACTCCGCAAAGCGTCATGGGAATAGCCATTCGCCAGCAGCACCGCCGTTTGACCCAATGCCCTAAGAGTCTTGTGGGCGGAGGCGACCAGCAGGTCGGCGCCTGACAAAAAGCGCCCCTCGTCCATCCAAAATAAATGTGCGCCGTGGGCGGCGTCCACCACAAGCTTTCCGCCGCGGCGGTGAACCTCCTCGGAAATCGCGGGAATATCCGACAACAAACCGTAATAAGTAGGAGATGTAATACAAACAGTCTTTATTTTGGGGTGGTCGTCCATGGCCTGCGCCACCGTTTCCGGGGAAATCACCCCCGGCAGGCCAACGTCCTGCCGCCACGCCCTGCTCAAATAGACGGGGCGCAAGTCCAGTAGCGCAGCGGCGTTATACACCGCCCGGTGACAACTTCGGTCCATCAAAATCCCATCGCCGGGGCGGCAGACCAGCGCCAGTGCGGCATGGAGGCCCTCCGTGGAACCGCCCGTCAAAAACAAGCACTGCTCCATACCGGCCGCCGCCGCCCAAAGCCGCTCTGCCGCTTCGATAGCGCCGCCGCCCGCAAACAGGTCTCCAGTGGGAGGCAGCTCTGTGAAATCCAGCAGCGCGGCGGCGTCCAGCCCGTGCAGCGGCAGTCCCTTTCCCTTGTGTCCCGGCATGTGCATGCGCAAGGGTTTCTCCGCGGCAAAGGACAATAATGCGTCATAAAGCGGCATGGGCATGACGTTTCGCTTCCCCTCTAAAAAGAAAACGGCGGGACATTCTTGTCCCGCCGCCTGTTTTGTTTTTGTGCGGTCTCGGCCGCCCGAAAATCTGTTTTCTCAAGCAGGGCGAGGCTGCTTTTTTACCGGTTTTCGCCGGGGGTATAGGCCACCACCGTGCGGCGGTTCGGCTCATTGCCCATGGAGTAAGTGCTTACATCAGGCACGTCCTGAAGCGCGGTATGGATGACATGGCGCTCATAAGCGTTCATCGGCTCCAAAATCATGTTCTTGCGGTACTTGACCGCTTTGCCAGCCATTTTATTGGCCAGGCGCACCAGCGCCTCCTCCCGGCGGGCGCGGTAGCTCTCTGCATCCAGATAAACGCGCACCCGATGGGACGCGCCCCGATTGATGGAATAGCTGGTGAGCTGCTGGATTGCGTCCAGCGTTTCACCCCGGCGGCCGATGAGCGCGCCCAGGTTTTCACCCTCCAGCACCACCTTATAATTTCCCTCTTCGGTGCGGCTGATGCTCGGCCTGGCTTCAATGTCCATATGAGCCAGAAGTCCGGTCAGAAATGTACGGATAGCCTGCGCCTTTTCGTCGTCCGCTTCCTCCACGGCCTCCGCAGGCGCGGCAGTTATCTCTTCCACCGGATCGGAGATTTCTTCCATTACGGGAACTGCCGGTTCCAGAGAAGGCGGCTCAGGAACAGCGGCCTCCTCCGGCTCGTCAGGCGCTTCATAGGTGACCTTTACCTTGGCAGGCACGCTTCCGATGCCGAGGAAACCGCTTTTTGCCCGCTCCAGCACCTCAACGGATACGTCGTCGCGGTCCATACCAAGCTGACGGAGGGCGGCGGCAATGGCCTCTTCTTCCGTCTTACCGGTCGTTTCAATCCATTTTAACATGTGCGCTCCCTCCTCTTGTTACGCCTCGTCCTCAGAGTCGTTCTCCGCCTCGTCGAACATAGTCTTTGGAAATTCGGCCGCAGACGCTTCGCTCTGCTCCGGAGCAGACTGCTCCACGGCGGCGTTTGCCTCCTTGTCCCGCTGCATGGCGGCCTCTACCTCCGCCTGTATTTCCTTTTCCTCCACAGCGCGCTCAATGGCCTCTTCGTCTACCACGGCGGAGGGGTCACGGTAGGGCGTGGGGCCGTCGGGGCTGAAGCGGGTGGGGTCGTATGCGCGGCCGCGGGCGTATGCCCGAATGCCCACCGCACTGGCTGCAATGCTGCCGGAGTCAGATTTTTTCTGCTGCTTCTCAGCCTTGCGCTTTGCATGGTTTTTTCGGGCCAGCTTTTCCTCTTCGATGCGGCGGGCGCGCTCGGCGCGCTCCTCCTCCTTGCGGCGGGCTTCCTCTTCCTTTTCGCGCTTTTCGCGCTCTGCCCGCTCAATGGCCGCCTTTTCGTACTCGCTCTTCAAAAGCACCTTAAAGACCATTTCGGACAGCAGGGTGAAGATATTGCTGGCAATCCAGTAGATACCCAGTCCTGCCGGCATGGCAAAACCGATAAAGATGGAAATCACAGGCATATAGAGCAGCATCATTTTGTTCATGCCCGTATTTGCCTGCTCCGGATTCTGCATGGCGTTGACCTTCATGCTGTACCAAGAGGAGAAAAAGCCGGTGATTGCGGAGACAATAGGCACGAGGAACAGGCCGATGTAGCCCCAGGTGAAGGAGCCAGCTTCCCAAAAACGGAAGTTGGGGACTGCGGCCAAATTAACGCCGAGAAATTGGAAGTTCATGGAGAACAGGTTGCCCGCCAAATCGGGCAGCGCGGCCTGTACCTCGCCCAGGTGAGCGGAAAGGGCGTCCGCTATCTGAAGCTGCATATAAGCGCCGTCCTGAATTGTGACGCCCAGTGTGGACAACGCGCCGCGGATGCTTTCGATTTGTGCGGCATCCAAGCTCATCATGTAGGTGAGGGGCTGACGAATGATGGAATACAGTGCAATCAGGAGAATAAAGGGAATCAGCATCCAGATACAACCGCTCATGGGGCTGACATTTTCCTTCTGATACAGCTCAGAAATCGCCTGATTCATCTTATCAGGATTTTTTGCATACTGCTTTTGCAGCCGCTGCACCTGTGCCTGCAAGGCCGTGGTCTTTATCATGCTCCGCTTACTCTTCAGATTGAAGGGAAACAGGATTACCTTGATAATCAGAGTGAACAGAATAAGGCCCAGGCCGTAGCTCTGGCAAAAATTAATCAGCCATAGGAGCAGAATGGCAAAAGGCTTGAGGATAATGGTCATATCATTGCCTCCAAGTCAAATTGTTGGAACATTTCATCTCATAAACGGCGGGGCGGAACAGGGTCGTATTCAATACTTTCCTGCTTATGGAAGGGATTGCACCGAATCAACCGGCGCAACGCCAGCCAACCGCCTTTCAAGGCGCCGTGTATCTCAATCGCCTCCATCGCATAGGCGGAACAAGTGGGTACAAAGCGGCAGCAGGGCGGATGGGCGGAGGAAATATGTTTGCGGTAAAACTGAATCAGCGCCAAGAGCAGCCGTTTCATGATGTCTTTTCCCTCAAAAGGCGCAGCTTTTTCGTCAGCTGTTTAAAGTCCCGCAGCAACGCTTGATAAGATGCGTCGGCGGCCCTTCCCCGCGCTACAATTACAAGGTCGTATCCGGTTTGAAGGGTCTCCCTTTGAAGGCGGTATATTTCCCGCAGGCGGCGGCGCACCCTGTTGCGCACCACCGCGCAACCCACCTTGGTGCCTACCGTCAGACCAAGCCGGTTCACATCCAACCTGTTTTTACGGCAGTATAGCACCAGCGTACCGGTGGCAGCGCTGACGCCTTTTCCATAGACGCGGCGGAACTCGTGATTTTTTTTCATGGATATGATTTGCTTCACGTTCGCTCCATCCCCGTCTGAAAAGACAACTTGTCCCCTTTTTTCTGCCCATGCTTTGCAGGGGCGGTGAAAGCTTATGTTTCTCCGCCCCTTGTTTTTCTTTATTCCGTTATGAGACCGTCCACCCGTTTAATTAGTGGGTGAGGCGGGCGCGGCCCTTTGCACGGCGGCGGGCCAGAACCTTGCGGCCATTGCGCGTAGCCATGCGCTTGCGGAAACCGTGCTCCTTGGAGCGCTGACGCTTTTTGGGCTGATAGGTACGAAGCATAAAGACACCTCCCAATCGTTTTTGCGCCAAAGGCCGGAAAACCTCCAGCGCACCACAACGGCGCACGACATGCACCGCGGTTGTCTTTTTATGGCACTCTGTACTTCCGCAGAGTGCACCAGCTATTATAGCGTATGAAAAACAAGCCTGTCAACCATTATTTTGCCTGTTTTTCTCCCCTTTTTGGCTGTTTTCTTTCGCTTTTAAGTACGTCACACAAGATATAGCGAATTGCATTTACCTTTTCTACAAGGCAGCTGATAAAAAACCTTTTATATTTATATAGGTATTCCCAACAAAATTCGAGTAAAACCATTGAAATCTGCCTCTACTTTTTGTTATAATATCTCTAATAAAATACCCACCGGGGGAACCCTTTTCCCCCGCCTTTTTTATTTGTCCACATACAGGAGGAACATCATGAATTCTCCCATTGAAATTTGGAACCATGTCCGCACCTTGATGGAGCAGGAGATGACCGCCACCACCATCAACACCTGGTTCGACGATGTGACCGCCGTAGCCCTGACGGAAAATACATTTATCATTCATACGCCGTCCGATTGGAAAAAGGACGTTATCACCACCCGCTATATTCCCTCTGTGCAGAAAGCCCTCCATGAGCTGTTCTCTGCCGACTTTGAGGTAAAGGTATTGGGCGAAGGAGAACTGGAAAGCTACCGTTCCGGTAAAAAAAGCAATTTTCTTCCCGGCAGCGAGGGATATACCTTTGACAATTTTGTGGTCGGTTCCAGTAACAAATTTGCCCATGCCGCCGCCCTCAGCGTGGCAGACCGGCCGGGCGAAAGCTATAATCCCCTGTTTATCTACGGCGAGTCGGGCCTTGGAAAAACACATCTGTTGTATGCAATCGCTCATAAAATTCATGAGCAGCATCCCGATTACCGCATTATTTACATCAAAGGCGATACCTTCACCAACGAATTGATTCAGGCAATCCGAGAGGGCCGCAATCAGGAGTTCCGTGAGAAGTACCGCTTTGCCGACGTTTTTCTGATGGACGACGTACAGTTCATTGCAGGCAAGGAATCCACGCAGGAGGAATTTTTTCATACCTTCAACACCCTATATGAAGCAAAGCGCCAGATTGTCCTCACCTCCGACCGGCCGCCCAAGGATATGCTTCGGCTGGAGGAACGCTTAAAAACCCGCTTTGAGTGGGGACTTCCCGTAGATATTCAGCCGCCGGACTATGAAACAAGAATGGCCATCATCAAAAATAAGGCCATTCATCTTGGCATCTCTTTGCCGGACGGCGTCATTCAGTACATCGCCGAAAACGTTACAGCCAACGTGCGGCAGCTGGAGGGCACCGTCAACAAGCTTCTGGCCTATCAGCAGCTTCTGGGCGATAACGTGGACGTAAACACCGTCTCCCGCGCCGTGCGTGATATGTTTCGGGATAAGTCCGACGTGCTGCCCACCTCCGACGTTATCATTGAAGAGGTCTGCAAATTCTATAACATAGAAGCGGACGCCCTCCGCGGCCAAAGCCGTACCAAGGACACCGCGCAGGCCCGGCAGATAGCCATGTACCAAATCCGCCGATTGACCACCCTTTCCCTAAAAGAAATCGGCAAAGAATTTGGCAATCGGGACCATACAACGGTTCTCCATTCCATAGACCGCATTGAAAAACAGGTCAAGCAGTCTCCTGAAATTGCAGAAATTGTCAAGGACATCACAGCCAACATCAACGCCCGGTATGAATAACCTGCTTTTCCACTTTTCCACTGGAAAAGGAAAACCTGTGGTGTGGATAACCTCATTTCTCCACAAATTCGATTTTTTCCCTCTTTTTTCTCCACACCCACCCTGCACTTGTTTTCTCTTGTCTTTCTAAAGAATTTTCAACTTTTCCACTTTTCCACCCGCTCTAATACTATTACGAAAATACCTAATTATCCTCTCCTTTCCTCTGCCGGAGAGAGAAACAGACGAAACGGAGGAACATCATCCCATGAAATTTTCCTGTGAAAAGGCGCTACTGCAAGCGGCCCTCAACACCGCAGCCCGCGCCGTCAGCCCCAAGAGTGCCATTCCGGCGCTGGAGGGTATCCTCATCGAAGCGGGAGACGACCTGCGCCTGACCGGCTATAACCTGGAGACCGGCATCAGAACCATTGTACCCGCCGGCATTGAGAAGAAAGGCTCGTTGGTGCTGTCTGCCCGGCTGTTCTGCGACCTTGTCCGCAAGCTGCCTGACGATGTAGTGGTATTTTCTGCGGAAAACTACATGGTCAATATCAAGTGCGGCATGGCGGAGTTCAATATCATGGGCACCGACCCAGAGGAGTTCCCGGAGCTGCCCATGGTGGAGTATCAGAATACCGTTGTTCTGAAGCAGTCCGACCTGAAGGCCATGATTTCCGGCACTTTGTTTGCCGTTTCAGACAACGAAAGCCGTCCCATTCACACCGGCTCCCTTTTTGAAGTGGAGGAAAACGGCCTGACAGTTGTTTCCGTAGACGGCTATCGTCTTGCCCTGCGTCATGAGGAGATTGAAAAGAAAGAGGGAGAGGACGCTTTTTCATTTGTGGTGCCGGGCGCGGCCCTCAACGAGGTGGAAAAAATATGCGGAGATACGGACGAGACTATCTCCATCATTCAGGGCGCCCGTCATGTGATGTTCAAAGCAGGCGACACCATGCTGGTGTCCCGCCGGCTGGAGGGTGAATTTTTGGCCTACCGCAACGCCATTCCAAAAAATAATTCTGTTCAGGTGGAGGGCGACACCCGTGCGCTTCTCTCTGCCATCGACCGTGTAAGCCTTATTATCAGCGATAAGCTGAAAAGCCCTCTGCGCTGCTTGCTTGGGGACGGAGAATTACGCATTGCCACCAAGACGGCTCTGGGCGACGCCCATGACCTTTGCCCCATTGACGGCGACGGCGGCGGGCTGGAAATCGGCTTTAACAACAAATACCTGATGGACGCCCTGAAAGCGGCTCCGGCCGACCGGATACGGTTGGAGTTGACCACCGGCGTGGCTCCCTGCCTGATTCTGCCTACCGACGGCAGTGAGAAGTTCCTGTATATGGTGCTTCCAGTGCGGCTGAAGGCGGGAGAGTAAAAAATACGGCCACGGATTGATAAGGATGATTGTATGGAATCGCATCGCGTCCAAATCACAACAGAATACATTGAATTGCAGGCTCTCTTAAAATTCGAGGGAATCGCGCCCACCGGCGGCGCAGCCAAGGAGTTGATTCAGTCGGGACAGGTGACGCTAAACGGCGAGACCTGCACCCAGCGGGGCAGAAAAATACGCCCCGGCGACGTGGTTTGCATAGCCGGTCAAATTGAGCTGGTGGTGGTATGATTGTCCGCTCCATTGAACTGGACTTTTTTCGCAACTACCTCCACACAGAAGTATCCTTTTCTCCCAACGTAAACGTCATATATGGGGAAAACGCACAGGGAAAAACCAATCTGTTGGAGGCCATCGGCTATTTGAGCGGCGCAAGGTCTCACCGCGCGCGGTATGACCGGGAACTGATTCAATTTGGAGTAGAGCACGCCTTTATCAAGGCAGAGCTGCAAGCCCGCGATAGGCTTTACACCGTGGAGGCCAAGTTGGCAAACGGCCAGCGGCGGCAGCTTTTCCGCAACGGCGTGCGGCTGAAAACAGCGTCGGAGCTGTCCGATACATTGAAAACCGTACTTTTCTGTCCGGAGGACTTAACCCTCATTCGGGAGGGAGCGGTTGCCCGTCGGCGGTTTTTGGACGACTGCATCTGCCAGCTTCGGCCCCGTTATGCGGCCGCGCTTGCAGAGTACAAACGCCTTTATGAACACAAGACCCGTATTTTGCGAGATTACAGCGAGAACCCTTCCCTGCTGGATACCCTGGACGATTTTGACCTGCGTATGGCGCAAACGGGGGCCGTTCTCATTCATTACCGCGCTCACTTTGTCAAACGCCTGCGGGAAAGCGCGCCCCCTATTCACAAGGACTTTTCCGGAGGGCGGGAAATATTGTCCCTGCGGTATGAGACAGTAAAAACCATTTCCGACCCGGAGGCGCCGCCCAAAGACCTGCTGCCCGCCCTGCTCGCCCACCAGGAGAGTCACCGGCGAGCAGAGCTGGACGCCCGTCAATGCCTGTCCGGCCCCCATAAGGACGACCTGACGGTGGAAATTGACGGCCAGAACGCCCGTCAATTTGCCAGCCAGGGGCAGACCAGAACAGCGGCTCTTTCTCTGAAGCTGGGCACCCGCGAAATATTTTACGCCGACAGCGGCGAGTGGCCAGTGTTGCTTTTGGACGATGTACTGTCCGAGCTGGACGGCAGGCGGCAGGATTTTGTGCTCAACCGGATTTCCGGCGGACAGGTGTTCATCACCTGCTGCGATAAAGCGGATTTTAGCGGAGACTGCGCCCTGTTTCACGTATCGAACGGGGCCGTTCAGGCGGGAGGCGGCGTATGTACCTGCAATTAGGACAGAGCGTGGTCGTGCGCGCCAAAGAGGTGCTCGGCGTCTTCGACTTTGACAACACCACCTACTGTGCCAAAGCAGCCCGTTTTGTAAACAGGGCGGAAAAAGAGGGCAGGGTGGTTTTGTGTACCGATGACCTGCCAAAAAGCATGGTTGTTTGCGGCAATACAGTTTACCTTTCGCCTTTTTCAACCGCCACCCTTTTGCGGCGCTGGAACGGCAAACACACGGAACAGGGTAATGACCCAATGGAGGTTACACAATATGAGTGAAATCAGCGAACTGGCTCAGAATACCACCCATGTGGAGCATGAATACGGCGGCAGCGAAATTCAAGTGCTGGAGGGCCTGGAGGCCGTCCGCAAGCGCCCCGGTATGTATATCGGTTCCACATCTGCGTCCGGTCTGCACCATTTGGTGTATGAAATCGTGGACAACTCCATCGACGAGGCGCTGGCGGGCTATTGCAGTGAGATTGCCGTCACTATTCGGGAGGGGAATATCATCACTGTATCCGACAATGGCCGCGGTATCCCCGTAGACATTCAGCCCCAGACCGGAAAAGCCGCCCTGGAGGTGGTGTTCACCATTCTTCATGCCGGCGGCAAATTCGGCGGCGGGGGCTATAAGGTTTCCGGCGGTCTCCACGGCGTGGGCGCAAGCGTGGTAAACGCCCTCAGCGAATGGCTGGAGGTGCAGGTGCATAAGGACGGCAAAATACATGAGATGAAGTTTTCCCGGGGAAATGTGACCCAGGAAATCACCGTTGTGGGCGACACCGACCGCACGGGCACCACCGTCACCTTTAAGCCCGACCCGGAAATGTTCGAGGACACGGTCTATGACTATGACACCCTCCACACCCGTATGCGGGAGGAGGCCTTTCTCAACGCCGGACTGCGCATCACCATCACCGACGAGCGCGCCGAGCAGGAACAGTCGGACACCATGTGCTATGAGGGCGGCATTCGGGAATTCGTCACCTTTATCAACCGCAACAAGACCGCTCTCCATGAGAACGTCATCTATATGGCGGGCGAAAAAGACGGCTCCATGGCGGAAATATCCCTGCAATATAACGACAGCTATAACGACGTGATTGTCTCCTTTGCAAATAACGTCCATACGCCGGAGGGCGGTATGCACGAGGAGGGCTTTAAGCGCGCCCTGACCAACTGCCTGAACGCTTACGGGAAAAAGACCGGCGTACTGAAAAACGACGACAAGGTCACTGGCGACGATTGCCGCGAAGGTCTGACCTGCGTTATCTCCGTCAAGCTGACCGACGCCCAGTTCGAGGGCCAGACCAAGGCCAAGCTGGGCAACAGCGAAATACGTACTCTGGTCAACGCCATTGTATCGGAGAAGCTGGAGGAGTTTCTGGAAGAAAATCCGGCGGTGGGCAAGCTCATCTTGGACAAGGCCATGACGGCCAACCGCGCCCGAGAGGCCGCCCGCCGCGCCCGCGAAAACGTCCGCCGCAAGACGGCGCTGGACGGCGCAACCCTGCCCGGCAAGCTGGCAGACTGCTATGAGCGGGACGCCTCCCTCACAGAGCTGTATATCGTCGAGGGCGATTCCGCCGGCGGCAGCGCCAAGCAGGGTCGGGATTCCCGCTTTCAGGCCATCTTGCCGCTGTGGGGCAAGATGCTGAACGTGGAAAAGGCCCGTGCCGATAAGGTCTATGGCAACGACAAGCTGTCCCCCGTTATCACCGCCCTTGGGGCCGGTATCGGAGAAGACTTCGACGTGGAGAAGCTGCGCTACCACAAGGTGGTTATCATGGCCGACGCCGATGTGGACGGCTCCCATATCCGTACCCTGCTGCTGACCTTCTTCTTCCGCTTTATGCGGCCTATGATTGAGAACGGCTATGTTTATGCCGCCGTGCCGCCGCTGTACAAGCTGACCCGCGGCAAGACCACACGGGTGGCCTTCTCCGACCCGGAGCGCGACCAAATTTCCGCCGAAATGCGGGGCGGTAATCCCAATGTAAAGGTGGCCATCAGCCGCTTTAAGGGTCTGGGTGAGATGGACTACCACGAGCTGTGGGAGACCACTATGAATCCGGAGACCCGCACATTAAAGCGCATCACCATGGACGACGCTGTCAAAGCGGACGCCATTTTCACCCTGCTCATGGGTGAAAAAGTCGAGCCGCGGCGGGAGTATATCGAGCAGAATGCGTTCCGCGCGGTCAATCTGGACTATTAAGGAGGGATGAGAAATGGCAACAAAAAACCACTATGACAGCAAGGATATTTCTTATCCCGACCAGAAGATTGTAGAAATCAATCTGGAACACGAGATGGAAAACGCATACATTGAGTATGCCATGTCCGTTATTGTAGGCCGTGCGCTGCCCGACGTTCGCGACGGCCTGAAGCCGGTGCACCGCCGTATTCTCTACTCCATGTATGAAACCGGCCTGACCAGCGATAAGGCCTTCAAAAAGTCGGCCACCTGCGTGGGCGACGTGCTTGGTAAGTACCACCCCCACGGCGATGCGTCGGTGTACGATGCCATGGTGCGTTTGGCGCAGGACTTTTCCATGCGCTACCCACTGGTGGACGGCCACGGCAACTTCGGCAGCGTGGACGGCGACCCCCCGGCTGCTTACCGTTATACCGAAGCCCGCATGGCCAAGCTGACCAACGAAATGATGCGGGACATCGACAAGGAGACCGTGGATTGGGACCCCAACTTTGACGAGGAACTTCAGGAGCCCCGTGTGCTCCCCTCCCGTTTCCCGAACCTGCTGGTAAACGGTTCCTCCGGCATCGCCGTGGGTATGACCACCAATATCCCGCCCCATAACCTGCGGGAGGTCATTGACGCGGTTATCTGCGTGCTGGAAAATCCGGAGGCAAGTCTGGAAGACCTGATGGAGCATATCAAAGGCCCCGACTTCCCCACCCGCGGCATCATTATGGGGCGCAGCGGCATTCGGGCGGCTTACGCCACCGGCAAGGGTCATATTCGGGTGCGCGCCCGCACTGAAATGGAGGAGTTCGGCCAGAACCGCACCCGCATCATCGTCACAGAACTGCCCTATCAAGTCAACAAAGCCCGGCTGGTGGAAAATATCGCCGAACAGGTGAAAGACAAGCGGCTGGACGGCATCTCCGGCCTGCGGGACGAGTCCGACGGTAAAAAGGGCATGCGCATCGTTATCGAGCTGAAAAAGGACGCCAACCCTCAGGTGACGCTGAACCGCCTGTTTGCCCAGACCCAGATGCAGACCACCTTTGCCATTGTCCTGCTGGCGCTGGTGAACGACCAGAAACAGCCCCGCATTCTCACCCTGCGGGAGATTTTGGACGAGTATATCGCCTTCCAGGAGGAGGTCATCACCCGTCGGACGCAGTATGACCTCAAGAAGGCGGAGGAGCGCGCTCACTTATTGGAAGGCCTGCTCATTGCACAGGACAACATTGACGAAGTCGTTCATATCATTCGCAGTGCCTATGACGACGCCAAGGAAAAGCTGATGGAGCGCTTCGGGCTGGACGAGGTACAGGCGCAGGCTATTCTGGACATGCGCCTGAAAGCGCTTCAGGGCCTTGACCGTGAAAAGCTGGAGAACGAGTACAAGGAAATTGAGGCGCGCATCGCCTACTATCAAAGTCTGCTCTCTGATGAGAACCTGCTCCGCGGCGTTCTGAAGGATGAGCTGATTGAAATTCGGGACAAGTACGGCGATGACCGCAAGACCGAAATCGGCTTTGCAGAGGACGACATTGACATTGAGGATTTGATTGAAGAAGAAAACTGCGTTTTTACCCTGACGGCGGCAGGTTACATCAAGCGTCTGCCGGTGTCTACCTACCGCACCCAGCACCGAGGCGGCAAGGGCATCACTGCCCAGACCCTGAAGGAGGAAGACGTGGTGGAAACTCTGTTCACCGCTTCCACCCACGACCATATTCTCTTCTTTACCAATCGGGGTCGGGTACACCACCGGAAGGGCTATCAGATTCCGGAGGCGGGCCGCACCGCGAAGGGCACCAATATCGTCAACGTCCTTCCGGTGGAGAGCGGCGAAAAGGTCACCGCCATGATTCGTGTGGAGGAGTTCGACGACGACCACTTCCTGTTCATGATTACCCGTAACGGCACGGTGAAGCGCCTCCAGCTCACCGCCATCCGTACCACCCGCAAGGCGGGCATCCGGTGCATCACGCTGGACGAGGGCGACGAGCTGATTTCCGTACAGCAGACCGATGGCAGCCAGAATATTCTGATTGCCACCCATAACGGCTCCGCCATCTGCTTCAGCGAACAGGATGTGCGGCCTATGGGTCGGGACGCCATGGGCGTCCGCGGTATCCGCCTGCGTCAAGACGATTATGTGGTGGGTGCTGTCCGCTGCGAGGAGGGCGGCGCACTGCTCACCGTCACCGAAAACGGATACGGCAAGCGTACGGCGCTGGGCGAGTATCTCCGCGGCGACGGCGGCGAGCCGCAGCACCGAGGCGGCATGGGTCTGAAGAACTATCAAATCACCCAGAAGACGGGCAAAGTGGCCGGCGTCAAGGTGGTGCATGGCGACGAGGACGTGCTGATGATTACCAACGACGGCGTTATTATCCGCATGGCGGCGGAGAGCGTAAACCTCTACGGCCGCGCAGCGCAGGGCGTTATCCTGATGCGCCTTGCCGACGGCGTGCAGGTCATTTCTCTTGCCCTGACCGAGCATGAGGAGCCGGAGGAGGAGCCCGCCGAAGGCGACGATTCTGAAATGGAATGAAAAAGAAACAGGAGGAGACGTCTGAATAAGACGTCTCCTCCTGTTTCTTGATGAAGTCGAAGCGGGTCAGCCAGGCAAACGTTTTTGGCTGTTAAGCTTCACAATTTTTTCCCAATCAATTGCACCATCGGGCAGACAGTATTCTTGGATGAAACAGAGAGTTAGTTTATTAATTAGTTTTCCATATTCCTCCAAAAACGCATCGTTTCTTTCTCTGGCCTGGTGTCCCAGTGGCTCAATAATATCCAGATAAAAATCATCATCGCCTGACACAAAGGCCCAAAACCTTTGTCCACAATACTTAAAATAATCTCCTTTATCTGGCTTATCGTCCCTTCCATAACAGCAACCATTGATAGGGACTACGTTAAGTTCCACATTTTGCGTTCGGAGGATTTTTTTGGCAGTGGTAAAATTGTCTTTCATTTTTTTGATTTGGCTGCTATTTCCCCAATTCGGGCCGGACTTAATGGAAATAATATATCGGGTCGTTCCTCTGTCGATTTCCAAATCAATTCCTGTCATGCCGGATTTGAAGCCCCCCATAGTTTCATGGCAAACAAAAATGGCGAGCTTTTCTAAAAATTCTCCGAAAATCGTCTCCTCCTGAGAAGAAAGATATGCATCGGTTAAGGAACGCACTAATTCCTCACAAGTGGTGATACTTTTTGCTTTAAATAAGTATGGATTTTTTCGTTTTAAAATTGTTTCAATATTTAACTTTTTAACTGCATGCAGACGCTTTTCGTGAAATTCTGAGATATGGTCGTTGATAAAGTCAATAATTATATCTCTATCCAAAGCCTGTATGCCTTCTATTTGCTGTCTGGCCATAAAGCAATACTCCGTTTCTTTATCAATTCCTATGTAATTGCGGTCTAAGGTTTTTGCCACTTTTGAGGTCGTTCCAGACCCTACAAATGGGTCTAAAACAACATCGCCAGGCTGTGTAAATAGTTTGATAAACCATTTTGGAAGGCCTTCCGGAAAAGCGGCGCTGTGGTTTTTGTTGGTACATTCAGTTGCCAAATGTAGTACGTTTGTGGGATATACGGTTTCTTTACCGACCCAATTTACCACTTTTTTCCCAAAGCCGCTCTGGTTTTTTGTTTCATCTCGAATCAGGTCGGTCTTACTGAGATTTTTAAGTCTGGAATCAGCCCAAGAGCCAATCGGAACCTTCACAGAATCCTGATACATATTAAAATTGCGCGTTTTATTGAATTGCAGACACCGTTCCCAAGCATCTCTGAACCGATTTGGCCATTTTCCAGGGTAGCAGTTTTTTTTGTGCCAGATAAATTCCTCAGTCCAAAGCCATCCTTGCTGTCGCATTTTTAAAATCAAATCTAAAACATAGGTGCTGCGTTCACCATCAACAACCTTTTCCTTGATATTCAGGATAAAAGTACCGGTTGGCTTTAATACACGGAGAAGTTCTTTTGACATGGGGAGGAACCACTTGACATATTGATTGGCTGGAATTCCACCGTATGTGTTTTTGCGGTTGTCTGCATAAGGCGGCGAGGTGACAATCAGGTCAACCGATTCATTTGGAAAGGTTTTTAAAATATCTTTACAGTCACCGCATATGATTTGATTCAGTGGCAGAGAACCCATGGCCATTTTGTGCTCCTTTTGTATATGTTTAAAGAAAGTATAACATATTTATGTGATTTTGTCATCCTGTGAATGTTGCTTTGCTAAGGAAACAGGGCCGAATTCCCTCCGCCGGTAGAGCACGCAGTTAAAGGCGGCCCCCAAGACAAGGATGCAGCCGCACAGGTACAGCCAGACGAACAGAATAATGACCGACGCCAACGAGCCGTAAACCAGAGAATAACGGGAGGAGCGCTCCAAAAACAGGGAGAAGAATACAGAGGCAATGACGAGCGCCAGCGTAGCGGGTACCGCGCCGGAAAAGAGCGGCGGGCGCACCTTGGTGTTCAGTCGCCGGTCAGGCAGGGCGGCCAAACGGTACACCACCAGCACAAAGGACAGCAGGAAGCAGAAAAGCACCGGAAACCGGAGCCACGTCCAACTCCACGGCATCGGTCTGCCCGGGAAAAGGCCTGCCACGGTATGGAGGAACCAACCTCCGGTAAACAATACAAAAACAGAGCAATAGACCGTTACCAACAAAAGCGCAGAGCAGGCCACGCTCACCGCCCAGCGGCGCACGCCGCGGAACCGGCGGTGGCCGTAAAGGTCGTCCACCACTGCAAGAAGCTGGCGAAAGGCGGCGGAGGCGGAAAAAAACACGCCCACAAGTCCGGCCCAAAAGAGGCCGGGGGACGGATTGCCGGAGATGTAATCCACGTAATCGTCCAGAAGGACAAGGCCTGCCTCCGGCAGAAAAGGAGCCGCCGCCTGAAGCAGGGATTGCAAGTCCAAATCGAGCACGCTGATGAGACCGTTGACACAGATGAGCATGGGAAAGACCGAAAGAATAAGAAAATAAGCCAGCGCACCGGCGGAGGTAAACAGCCGTTTTTCCAGAACCAGCTCCACATATTCCCGAATGAAAACCACCGGTTTGGCGTTCCAAATGCCGTCCTTCATTGCCTTGCGCCTCCTTCCCCACACAGCGTATGCGGCTATGGGGGAAAAAATCCGCGATTATGCCTTCAGATGCGGGAGAACGCAAAAAACCGCCTGCATAGCAGACGGTTTTCCTGTTTTGACCTCAGACGGTTCAGCCAATCTTGTTCAGCTTTACGGTCATATGGCTCTTCTTGTGCGCGGCGTTGTTCTTGTGCATCAGACCCTTTGCAGCGGCCTTGTCCACAGCCTTCACCGCAGCCTTGTAAGCGACATCGGCCTCGCTGCGGTTGCCTTCCGCCACGGCGGCGTCGAACTTCTTCAGCGAAGTCTTCAGCGCAGACTTCTCCATCTTGTTGCGCAACGCCTTGCGCTCGTTGACTAGCACGCGCTTCTTCGCAGACTTAATATTCGGCAAACCAAACACCTCCTCCGATTCGTATTAGCAGATAAACTATTCTGTGCGGATATACATTTTATCATCAGAATGCCAGAATTGCAACACTTTTTTGGTTTTTTTCCTGCTTTTTTGGATAGGAGGAAATAAAACGCAAAAAATAGAGGTGCTAATTTTTTTGCACACTATATCTTGTGTGAAAAGGAGGGGTGCGCCATGGAAAACAGAAGAACAGACTTGGCCTTGGAAGCCCGCGACCTCTACCGGGAAACCTCCGGAAGCGACGCGAAAGGAGTTCACGCCGAAGAGCGGCTGCGGGAGGGCTACCACGTTACCGAGGTTGTGGTAGAGAATGAAACGGGGGCCGAGGCTTTGGGCAAGCCGGTGGGCAAATATGTGACGGTAGAGCTTTCCGGACTGGCCCGACGGGAGGAGGACGCCTTTCCGCGGGCGGCGCGGGCCGTGGCCGAGGAGCTGAAAGCGGTTTTGCCTCCCCTCTCCTCCGGCGACTGCGTGCTGGTGGCGGGGCTGGGCAACCGGGCCATCACACCGGACGCCGTCGGCCCCATGGTTACAGACCACACCCTGGTCACACGCCATCTGGTGGAGCAGCTGCCGGAACAGTTCGGCCAGTTTCGCCCAGTGGCGGCGATGGCGGCGGGGGTGCTTGGCACCACCGGCGTAGAGAGCGGCGAGCTGGTGGGCGCTGTGACGAAAAAGCTCTCCCCTGCCTGCGTGATTGCGGTGGACGCTTTATGTGCCCGCGCGGTTGAGCGGCTGTGCAGTACCGTGCAGCTTTCCAACACCGGTATTTCCCCCGGCTCAGGAATCGGAAACCGCCGGACGGCTTTGGACCGGGCGTCGTTGGGGGTTCCGGTGGTGGCGGTGGGGGTGCCGACGGTGATAGACGCCTCCACCATTGCGGCAGACATCGTATCGGAGAGCGGCCAGGCGGAAGTGGAACCGGAAACCCTCCGGGGCAAAGGAGGCGACCTGATTGTAACCCCAAAGGACATTGACGCAAGAGTGGCCGACATGGCCAAGGTTATTGGCTATGGCATCGACCTTGCCTTACAGGAGAGCCTGACCTTGGAGGACGTGGAAATGTTCCTTTCCTGAAAAAAGCGGAGAACGCCGTTTGTGCGTTCTCCGCTTTTAATTATTTCAGGTAAGAGCGGGGGTTGACGAAGTTGCCATTGATAACAATGGAAAAATGGCAGTGGTTGCCGGTTGCCCGACCGGTGCGCCCCACCTTGGCGATGGTTTGTCCCTTATAGACCTTTGTACCGCTGCTGACCGAGAGAGACGAGCAGTGGGCGTAATAGGTCTCCACGCCGTTGCCGTGGCTGATGATGATGAGATTGCCGTAAGAGCCCTTATAGCCGGAGAAGGTGACGGTACCGCCGTCCGACGCCACAATGGGGGTGCCATAGGGGGCGGCAATGTCCAGTCCGGAGTGGAAGCTGCGGCTGCCGAAAATGGTGCGGTAACCGAAATTTGAGGTGACGCGCCCGGAGAGCGGCCAACGGAAGGTGCCGGATGGTGCAGTCTTAGGCCGTTCCTTGGTGCCCTTGGCCACCACGCGGGTGGTCGGCTCCCGCAGCGTCGTGGTAGAGGTGACGGCACGGCTTTGCTCCACGCCGTTCAGGTAGGTCACATCGGCGGTGACCTGCGCCTCGCCCTTTACGCCCTCTGTGATGACCTTGGTCTGGCCGGTGTACATGGAGCTGTCCTCTCTTGTCTCCACTGGACAGGGAATTTCCTGCGTATAGGTAACGGCGTCCACCGTCTGCACAGACAGGAAGGGAATCTCTTTTTTCACCGTGAGAACGTCGCCTATCATCAGCCTGTCGAGGGACGCCTGCGGATTGAGGGCCATCAGCTCCGAGGTGGACATATTGTTGCGGTAGGCGATGGTGCTGTAAGTGTCGCCCTTCACCACCGTATAGGTGGTGTCGCCGGTGGTGTTGGCGGTGAGAGCGGCAGCGATGGTGTCAAGACTCTGTTCCAAATCAGAGGAGGTGTACTGATAGGTGATGGACACGTCCTCCACAAATTCCGCAGACTTAGTGTTGGCGTTGACATATTTGGCTTTTAAGGATTCCAGCAGTTCATCCAGTCCGACCCGCTCCTGTGCGGCGCCTACGCTCTGCCCGCCCACGGTGAGCACATAGCTTTTCATGACCTCGCCGATTTGGTCGAACACATAGTTCTCCAGCGAAACGCCGGTGGAGAGGGCGCTCTTTTGAATGAGCGCCCGGTCATAGGAAACAGAGCCGTTAAAGGTATAGTCATAGCCGAGGATGCTGGTCGCCCGGCGCTCCACCCGGTCAACCACCGTTTCAAAGGTGGTTTCCTCCTGAACGGAGCCGACGGAAACGCCGTCCACCACCACCACATAACCGAAGGTATAGATGGTGGTAAGCACCAGCACCAAAGCGATGAGGCCGGCTACCGCCAAAAACGGAAGCGGGGCCATCAAAGGCCGGTCGGTGGCGAAATTGTAGAAGCGGTGGAACAGGCTGCGAAGGGTGCGCCGCAGCTCCTGCCAACGGTTGTGGGGGAGCGCGGCGCCGTCGGGCGGTTCCACAGGCGGCTCTGTCGCCGGAACAGGAATGCGGCGAATCCGCCGAAGTATATCGTTCATAAGAGGGGACACCTCCGAAAGCTGCAAAGGTAAAAGTGACAGAAAAATAAATAAAGATTACAAATGGTTACAAAAGTATGATACACACTTTTCCAAGATTCGTCAAGGGTGGATTTTCTGCCAGCCTTCTCCAAACAGAAAAAGAGGCATGGTACAAAGACCATGCCTCACTTATGCCGTTGCTTGTTTACAGCTGAATAAAACGAATAACCACCGCCACCGCCATCACAATGACCGCCAAGGTAGCGCACAGCTCAGGTAAGTTTGAAAGGGCGAAAAAGCCGGCGCTTTTGTGCTTACGGCGCATGGGGACGGGGGTGGGAGCTTCCTCCGCTGGAAAAGCATCCCACTCCAGTTCATCATAGTCCGCGTCCCAGCACACATTGTCTGCCTCCACCGTACCGGTATAGCCGCTGCACAGCCGCAGGCGGCGGCGGTATTCGGCAAGGTCCACCACATTGCCCTCGCTGCGCACAAAATTACGGGTGGTAAAATATAAAGTCTGCATAAACGTCCCTCCTGTTTGGTTTTGTCCTCAGTTTACCGGAAGTGAAGTCCCATAAACCGGACAAATAAGCCAGATGGACACCGAAAATTTGTTTAATAGAACTCTTGTTCGACCACACTATACAACATATGTTCGATAAATGCAAGCCCTTTTTTCAAAAATTTTCGTTTTTTTGGCAGGCGCCCTATGTTATACTGATATAAAAAGACCCCGGAGGGAGTGCTTATGAAAACGGTAACAATTTACACGGATGGAGCGTGCTCCGGCAATCCAGGCCCCGGCGGCTGGGGCGCTATTTTAATGTATGGCTCCCACAAGCGGGAATTGAGCGGCGGCAAGGCCGAAACTACCAACAACCGCATGGAGCTGACCGCCGTTATTGCGGCACTGTCCGCCTTGAAAGAGCGATGCGTGGTGGAACTGTGGTCGGATTCCAAGTATGTCATCGACGGCTTGCAAAAGGGCTGGGCCAAAGGCTGGAAAGCCAAGGGCTGGGTGAAGAGCGACAAGAAGCCCGCCCTCAATCCCGACCTGTGGGACAGGCTGCTCACCCTGTGCGATGGGCATGAGATGCGTTATCACTGGGTCAAGGGCCACGCGGAAAATCCCTATAACAATCGCTGCGACGAGCTGGCGGTGGCGGAGAGCCAGAAATATAAAGGGTGAGAGCGCTTCCGCCGTTGACAATCAGGTTGCGTCGTATATAATAAAATAATGTATTTTTATGTCCCGCGCAGCCAGCGCGGGCGGATAGGAGCTTGTGGGATGAAGAATCAAGAAAAAAGCATGGAAAAACTGGTGGCCCTGTGCAAAGGGCGCGGCTTTGTCTACGCCGGAAGCGAAATCTACGGCGGACTGGCCAACACATGGGACTACGGCCCCCTGGGCGCAGAGCTGAAGAACAACATCAAGCGGGCATGGTGGAAGAAGTTTGTGCAGGAAAACCCCTACAACGTGGGACTGGACGCCGCCATCCTGATGAACCCCCAGACATGGGTGGCCTCCGGCCATCTGGGCGGGTTTTCCGACCCGCTGATGGACTGCAGGGAATGTCACGAGCGCTTCCGTGCCGACAAGCTCATTGAGGACTGGGCGGAGCAAAACGGCGTGGCTTTGCCCAAGCCGGTGGACGCGTTCTCTCAGGAGGAGCTGAAGGCCTTTGTGGAGGAGAACAATATCCCCTGCCCCACCTGCGGCAAGCACAACTTCACCGACATCCGCCAGTTTAACCTGATGTTCAAGACCTTTCAGGGCGTTACGGAGGACGCGAAGAACACGGTGTATCTGCGTCCGGAAACAGCCCAGGGCATCTTTGTCAACTTTGCAAACGTTCAGCGCACCACCCGCAAAAAGCTGCCCTTCGGCATCGGCCAGATTGGCAAGAGCTTCCGCAATGAGATAACCCCCGGAAACTTCATTTTCCGGGTGCGTGAATTCGAGCAGATGGAGCTGGAGTTCTTCTGCGAGCCGGACACCGACTTGGAGTGGTTCGGCTACTGGCGCTCCTTCTGTCGGGACTGGCTGCTCTCCCTCGGCATGAAGGAGGAGAACCTGCGCCTGCGCGACCACGACCCGGAGGAGCTGAGCTTCTACTCCAAGGCCACCACCGACTTTGAGTTCCTCTTTCCCTTCGGCTGGGGCGAGCTGTGGGGTATTGCAGACCGCACCAATTACGACCTGACCCAGCATCAGGAGGCCTCCGGCCGCGACCTGACTTACTTTGACCAGGAGAAGAACGAGCATTATATCCCCTATGTCATCGAGCCGTCCCTGGGCGTAGAGCGTTCCTTCCTTGCCTTCCTGGCGGACGCCTATGACGAAGAGGTGGTGGGACAGGACAAGAAGGGCAACGACGACGTGCGTGTGGTGCTGCGGTTCCATCCGGCGCTGGCCCCCTTCAAGGCGGCCATTCTGCCCCTGTCCAAGAAGGAGGTGCTCACCGGCCCCGCCATGGAGTTGTATCAGGAGCTGTCCAAGGAGTTTATGGTGGACTATGACGAAACCGGTTCCATCGGCAAGCGGTACCGCCGTCAGGACGAAATCGGCACCCCCTACTGCATCACCTTCGACTTTGACACCGTGGGCGACGCGGAAAAGGGTACTCCGGCGGACAACTGCGTCACAATTCGGGAGCGGGACAGCATGGAGCAGGTGCGCCTGCCCATCGCGGAGGTAAAGCAGTACCTGCGTGAGCGCGTGGTATTTTAAGGTATTTCTAAAGAGAAGAGAGAAAGGAAGGCGACCCAATGGAGAAGACAAAACTCCAAGCCCTTGCGGTGGCGGCGGCCAAGGGGCGGCTGCTGGCGGTGGATATGGTGCACCGGGCGGCCTCCGGCCATCCGGGCGGCTCCCTGTCCGCCATGGATATTTTGACCACCCTCTATTTTGACGTGATGCACATCGACCCCAAAAAGCCGGACGACCCTGGCCGCGACCGCTTCGTGCTGTCCAAGGGCCACTGTACCCCCGCGCTCTACCCCATTTTGGCCCTGCGGGGTTACTTCCCCGTCACCAATCTGGGCCAGTTCCGCCGCATTGACGGCCATATGTCCGGCCACGCCGAAATGCGCCATGTGAAGGGCGTGGATATGTCCACCGGCAGCCTGGGACAGGGCGTGTCCGCCGCCGTGGGCATGGCGCTGGCGGGCAAGACCGACAGCAAGGACTATCGGGTGTATACCCTGCTGGGCGACGGCGAAATTGAGGAGGGTCAGGTTTGGGAGGCCGCTATGGCGGCTGCCAAGTTCAAGCTTGACAACCTCTGCGCCGTGGTGGACGTGAACGGCCTGCAAATCGACGGCAAAACCGCCGACGTGATGCCGTCCGAGCCGCTGGACGAGAAGTTCTCCTCCTTCGGCTGGAACGTTATCAAGGTGGACGGCCACGACTATGAGGCGCTGTCCGCCGCCTTTGCAGAGGCCGCGGCGGCAAAGGGCAGGCCCACCGTCCTGCTGGCCAAAACGGTGAAGGGAAAGGGCGTTTCCTTTATGGAGAACGACCCAGGCTGGCACGGCAAGGCCCCCAATGACGAGCAGTATAAGCAGGCCATGGGAGAACTGCTCGTCACCCTGAAGGACGACGGCGTGGAGTGGGCCGGCCTCAAATGGGAGGAGTTCAAGAGCTTCACCGGCAGCGTGGCCGGGGACGTAAAGGACAAAGCAGGCGACCTCATCGGGAAAATATACACACTGCTGAACGGGGAGGGCAAATGACATGAGCGAAACTATCGCGACCCGAGCCGCTTACGGCGAGGCGCTGGTGGCGCTGGCGGAGGAATACCCTGAGTTGGTGGTGCTGGACGCCGACCTCTCCGGCTCCACCATGACCAAGGGCTTCGCCAAGGCCCACCCGAAGCGGTTCTTCAACATGGGCATCGCGGAGGCCAATATGACCGGCGTGGCCGCCGGACTGGCCGCCTGCGGGAAAAAGCCCTTCTGCAACACCTTTGCCATGTTCGCCGCCGGGCGGGCGTGGGAGCAGGTGCGCAACTCCATCGCCTATCCCCGCCTGAACGTGAAGGTGGTCGGCTCTCACGGCGGCCTGAGCGTGGGCGAGGACGGCGCTACCCACCAGTGCATTGAGGATTACGCCATCATGCGGGCCATCCCCGGAATGCTGGTGCTCTCCCCCTGCGACGGGCCAGAGATGCGGCTGGCGGTCAAGGCTCTGCTGGACTATGATGGCCCCGCCTATATGCGCCTCGGCCGCTTGGCGGTGGACTCTGTCACCGACGAAGTCCCCGGCTACAAGTTCGAGCTTGGCAAGGGCGTCACCCTGCGGGACGGCAGCGACGTGACCATTGTGGCCACCGGCATGATGGTGCAGATGGCCATGCAGGCGGCAGAGCTTTTGCAGGAGCAGGGCGTGGACGCGCGGGTGCTGGATTTCCACACCATCAAGCCGCTGGACGAGGCGCTTTTGCTGAAGGCCGCAAAGGAGACCCGGTGCATCGTCACCACGGAGGAGCACAACGTCATCGGCGGACTGGGCGCCGCTGTGTGCGAATACCTCTCCGGCGTGTGCCCCGTGCCGGTGGTGCGCCACGGCGTCAACGATGAATTCGGGCGCAGCGGCAAGGCACAGGCGGTGCTGGAGGCGTTTAACCTTACGCCTGCCGCCATTGCGGAGAAGGCGGCGGAAGCGCTGGCGCTGAAACGATAAGGGAAAAGAGAGAAATCAGATATGGGAATCATTACGGAACTGTTGCACCTCGTTATTGAATGGGCCATTAAGGGCTTTGAGGTGGTCGGCGTCATTGTTATCATTATGTCGGGTATCCGTGGCCTGCTTCATTACGTTCGCAGGGATACCCACACCCAGGTGGTGCTGTTCAAGGGCTTGTCCATGGGACTGGGCTTTGCCTTGGGCGGCGAAATTCTGCACACCTTTGTAGCCCGTGATTTGAAGGACGTGGCGCTGGTGGGCGGAATTATTGCGCTGCGTGTGGCCCTGACCTTCCTGATGCACTGGGAAATGAAGGTGGAATCGGAAGAAGAAGAGATGCACGAACAGGAATACGAGGAAAAAGAAGAAAAGTAAGAATACCGGAACCGATTTAGAGAAGCGGGACACGGGCAATTTGCCTGTGTCCCGCTTTTTTGCAGGAAACCGCTCCTTTTTGTCTCAACTTCGTATTTTGATGCGAAATATGTCTTTTTCAGCCTGTTTTTCCGCACATTTGCGCTCGAATTGTGTCGAACCTTGTTCTAAACTGTTGGGGATACACAAAAAGGAGGTACTGTAAATGTCAAAGAAATATGGGTATATCCGCGTCTCCAGCAAGGACCAGAACGAGGACCGCCAGCGCGTGGCCATGCACGAATTCGGCTTGAAGGACAGGGAACTGGTGGTGGACAAGCAATCAGGCAAGGACTTTGAGCGGCCGGGCTATCAGGAGCTGCTCCAGCGCCTTCGTCCCGGCGACACACTGGTTATCAAAAGCATTGACCGCTTGGGCCGCAACTACGAAGAGATTCTGCACCAGTGGCGGCTGCTGACCAAGACCATGGACGTGGGCGTGGTGGTGTTGGACATGCCCCTGCTGGACACCCGGCGGGAAAAAGACCTGACCGGCGTGCTGATTGCCGACATCGTGCTCCAGCTTTTAAGCTATGTGGCGGAGACGGAACGGGAAAATATCCGCCAGCGCCAGGCGGAGGGCATCGCAGCGGCCAAGGCCCGCGGCGTGCGGTTCGGCGCGCCCCGCAAGGAGCCGCCCAAGGACTTCGACCGGGTGCGGGGCCGCTGGGCCAGAGGAGAGCTGTCCGCACGGCGGGCGGCGGAGCAGTTAGGGGTGTCCCACAAGACTTTTATCCGCTGGACGGAGCGGAACGGGAAAAGCGCCGCCGGTAAATAAAAAACTTACACCGTGTGCGCGCGTCTTTGCCAAGCGTGGCGTCTTACTATAAAAGGAAAAAGCAGGAATGCCCGCACCGCCTTTTGTCCGGTGGGGCAAGGGCAACGTAAACAAGCGGCAGGTGGTAACGCCACCTGCCGCTTGTTTATGAGCCTCAATGAAGCGGGTTCAGACAGGAAAGAAGGCCGCGCAGAGCCTCTGTGTTCAAGGAAGAAAGCCAGAGGAGCAGAACGACCACCAGCAGAAGTAAAATGAAAACAAATGGAGAGGTACGCTGCTTTCGTTTCATAAGGCATTACTCCTCGTCCAGCTTGAGCACCGCCATAAAGGCCTCAGTGGGAATTTGCACCGTGCCGAGGGAGCGCATCTTCTTTTTGCCCTCCTTCTGCTTTTCCAGCAGCTTCTTTTTGCGGGTAATGTCGCCGCCGTAGCACTTGGCCAGCACGTCTTTCCGCATGGCCTTTACGGTCTCACGGGCAATGACCTTGCCGCCGATGGCCGCCTGTACGGGCACCTCGAAAAGCTGGCGGGGGATGTTCTCCTTCAGCTTTTCGCAGATGCGGCGGGCGCGGGCATAGGCCTTGTCCTTGTGGGCGATGAAGGAGAGGGCGTCCACCTGGTCGCCGTTGAGGAGCAGGTCTACCTTCACAAGCTCGCTGGCGTGATAGCTCTCCAGCTCATAGTCCAGCGAGGCATAGCCCTTGGTGCGGGCCTTCAGCGCATCGAAAAAGTCATAGATAATTTCGCCCAAGGGCATCAGGTAGTGCAGCTCCACCAGATTGGTGTCCAGATACTGCATATCCTTGAATTCACCCCGGCGCTCCTGACACATGGGCATGATATTGCCCACATAATCAGGCGGAGCGATGATGGACACCTTGGCGTAAGGCTCCTTGGCCTCCAAAATCACGCCGGGGTCGGGATAGTTGTGGGGATTGTCCACGGGGACGACCTCGCCGCTGGTCTTGGTGATTTCATAGATGACCGACGGCAGGGTGGTGATGAGGTCAAGGTCGAATTCCCGCTCCAGCCGCTCCTGAATGATTTCCATATGGAGCATCCCCAAAAAGCCGCACCGGAACCCGAAGCCCAAGGCGGCGGACGACTCCGGTTCAAAGGAGAGGGCGGCGTCGTTGAGTTGGAGCTTTTCCAGCGCGTCCCGCAGGTCGGGGTATTTGCTGCCGTCCTCAGTATATACGCCGCAGTAGACCATGGGCTGGGCAGGGCGGTAGCCGGGCAACGGCTCGGCGGCGGGGCGCTCTGCCTCGGTGACGGTGTCGCCCACGCGGGTGTCTTGCACAACCTTGATGGAGGCGGTGAGGTAGCCCACCTCTCCTGCGGACAGGGAGCCGCATGGCTCCATACCGATGGGCAGCAGGTGGCCGCACTCGATGACCTGATATTCCGCGCCGGAGGCCATCATCTTGACGGTCATACCGGTTTTGACGGTGCCCTCCATGACGCGGAAATAGACGATGACGCCCCGGTAAGGGTCGTATTGACTGTCAAAGATGAGCGCCCGCAAGGGGGCGTTGGGGTCGCCGGTGGGGGCTGGGACGTTTTTCACGATGTCCTCCAGCACGTCGTCGGTGCCAACGCCCAGCTTGGCGGAGATTTCGGGGGCGTCCTCGGCGGGCAGGCCGATGATGTCCTCGATTTCTCCCTTCACCCGTTTGGGGTCGGCGGCGGGCAGGTCTATCTTGTTGACCACCGGCAGGATTTCCAGGTCGTGTTCCATGGCCAGATAGGTGTTGGCCAGAGTTTGAGCCTCAATGCCCTGGGCGGCGTCCACAATCAGCACCGCGCCTTCGCAGGCCGCCAGCGAGCGGGAGACCTCATAGTTAAAGTCCACATGGCCGGGGGTGTCGATGAGGTTCAGCTCATAGGTCTCCCCGTCCTGCGCCTTGTATTGCAGGCGGACGGCGCGGGCCTTGATGGTGATGCCGCGCTCCCGCTCCAGCTCCATGTTGTCGAGAAGCTGGCTTTCCATTTCCCGCTGCTCTACCGCCCCGCACCGCTCGATAAGCCGGTCGGACAGGGTGGACTTGCCGTGGTCGATGTGGGCGATGATGGAGAAATTGCGGATTTTAGATTGGTCAGTCATAGAATACCTCCATAGGAAAAGCTACGCCGCCGGATTAAAGATGGCGTCATAGTCGTATTCATTCAGAAACAGGCGCAAAGAGGAGAAAAATTCGTCCATATTCTCACGGGTAACGGCGCACTTCCCTGCCGTCATCTCCTCCGCCAGACGGCGGGTTGTCGCGCCGGAGATGTGAATGTAATCGGTGTAGTTGTCCAGGTTGGTGATAATGTCCTCTTCACCAAGGAAGCAGCAGATGCGCAGGTTCTCATAGTCCACCAGCGCGTCCACCGCCCGTTCCAGCGCCGCAAGCCGGGCGTCAGCCGCGCCCGTCCGGCGGACATAATCCCAGTAAAGAACGGAGTAAGGAGACAGGAAAAAGGTGAACTGGGTGTTCGGGTGTTCTGTGAGCCAGCCTTCAAAAAGGACCAGATTGTGGTCTACCCCATAAAAGAAATAGTCCTCTGCCAGCGGGTCGGCCGGGTCGGGACGCTCATAGTTGGAGAGGGCGGTTTCCCGGGAAAAGGTGTAAGCGCCGTCCCAAATGTAAGCGTCGTCCAACGGCACGCCGCCGCCCCGGCTGCGCCGCAGGAGTGTCTTGGCACAGCGGAGGTAAACGTCCTTGTTCAGAAAATAGGCCGCATCGTCCAGCGGCGTGCTGTTATAGAGATAGTCCGGAAGCGATGACGACGCAGCGCCGCCGTAGAAGAGGAGAATGTTGAGGTCCATGCCGAAAAAGACCTGCTTAATGTCGGGATGGGTATCAAAGGCAAGCCGGAGAGCCTGGTCAAATTCCACCGGATTGCCGCCCCGAAAGCCGATTTTGATGGTTTTGCCGCCGGTCAACTCATCGAACCAGGAGGCCCGATAGTTGCAGGCCAGCGAGGTGCCCATAACAATGGTGTCATAGTCCAGATTTTGAATCATGCCGGCGTTTTCATAGCGTTCGTTTTCATAGGTCTCAGCGCTGCCGGGGGCGTGGAACTGAAAGAAGGGGTCGACCACGGCCACCATGGCGGCAAGGGCCGCCAGTATGACAAGAACGCCGCCGATGACAAGACGGCCAAAGGTTTTTTCGCTCAAAACGCTTCTCCTCCTTCCCTAAAAATTGACGTACAGGAAGGTGCCGACGTTGGCCAGCGAGACCACCGACCAGCACAGGGCGGCCACCGAAACCAGCGCCTTTTTTGCCGTTGGCTTGAATTCCTGCATTTGCCGCACCGGATTTTGCACCAGCAGCGTAAGCGCCAGCGCCAGCGGGAACAGCAGCAGGGGCAGGCCGCGGGTGAGCTGGTGGGCAAGCCGGGGCAGGCTGGCGGCAAGAAGGTTCAAAAGTGTGGTGAACTCCGGCAGCAGCAGAGAGCCGGTAAAGCCCGCATCAGGTAGCGCAAAGGACAGGGAAAACAGCCGGCTGAGCATCTGGTTCCCCGCCGCCAGAGAGGGCGCACGGAAATAGACCCATGTGATGTTGACAAAGATGAAGGTAAACAGCCAGCCGAAGAATTTGGGGAGGCGTACCTTTCCCCGAAAAAGCCTGTCCAGCACCATGGCCGCGCCGTGAAGCGCGCCCCACAGGAGGAACGTCCACCCTGCGCCGTGCCAAAGACCGGAAATCAGATAGATAAGGAAGATATTCAGGCAGGTGCGGGGCGTTCCCTTGCGGTTGCCGCCCAGGGGAATGTAGATACAAAGGCGGAAGAATCGGGAAAGGGTGATATGCCACCGCTTCCAGAAATCGCCCACCGAAACGGCACGGTAGGGAGAATCGAAGTTGACGGGCAGGGAAAGCCCCAGCATCTTCGCCAGCCCTGCGGCCATGTCGCAATAGCCGGAAAAATCAAAGTAAAGCTGGAAGGTATAGGCCAGCATGGCGAACGCGGCGGTGGGGGTGGTGAGGGTGGCCAGGTTGTCCCAGCCGTAAGTGACCGCCCCGGCAAAGGTATCCGCAATCAGCACCTTTTTGAACAGCCCCAGAGAAAAACAATACAGTCCGGCAGAAAGATTTCCCCAGTCAAAGCGGCGGGCCTGAATAGGGTGAAGCTGGGGCGTCATCTCCCCCGCCCGCGTGATGGGGCCGGAGGATACGGTGCAGAACAGGCAGAGGAACAGCGCATAGTCCAGCGGGGAAAGACGGGGCGCGTTCCCCGCCGCGCAGTCCCGCAGGTACAGAAGCTGCTGAAAGGTGAGAAAGCTCAATCCCAGCGGAAGCGCCAGCGCCGTCAGCGTGTGGGTCTGGCCGGTGAGGGCGTTGAGGTTGCTCAGGAAGAAGCTGGCGTATTTGAAGCGCAGGAGCACAGCCAGCAATCCGGCCGCGCCCACCGCCAGCAGGAGCTTGCGCCGTTGGGGCAGGCGCAGAATGGCACGCCCCAGCAGATAGCTGAAAGCGCACTCCAGCAGCAGGAGCACAAGCCCCTTTGGCGCGCCCCAGCCGTAAAAAACCAGACAGACCGCCAGCAGCCACAGGCGCTGCCCCCGCGCCGCACCCAGCCGCCCCAGCAGGTAATAGCCCAGAAGCGCAATCAGGAACAGCAGCAGAAAGACATAGGACTGAAAGACCATCTACTCAGCCCTCCGCAGCGTCCACCTCCCGCTGGATGCGGGTGTTGGTGTCGTGCAGGGTTTGCAGCAGGGAGCGGTACAGCACCGGATAGCCCTGCTCCAAGGATTCGTTGTCCATAGGCGGCAGGTGGCCTTTGTCGTGGACGTGCTCCCCAAGGGCTTCCCGCAGCCGAAGCTCGGAATAGGTCATGTCTGCGCCGCACACACCGGCGCAGAACGTCCGGTCGGGCACGGAGAAGAAGTCCTCGCTGAGGCTTTTGTCGCTGCGGTACAGGTGGCGAAAGACCGTGTACACCGCCGTTCCGATATGGTCGAAGGCCGGTTTGACCGCGCTGCGGCAGCCGGTTTTGCCCAGTAGGTCGAACACCACGCCCAAAGAGTTTACCAGCAGCTTTTTGTAAAGGGCGGCGGCGGCAGAACCGCGCAGGACATTGTCCTTCTCCTCGCTGTAATCGTAAAGCTCGTCGGGAGCAATGGTGGCGCCATCCCTGTCCATGGTGCGGCCCAGCAGGAAGTCGGCGGACACGCCGTAAAAATCGCAAGCCCGAATGACAAAGTTGAGGCCCGGTTCGCGCACGCCGTTTTCATAGTGACTGAGCAGGGCCTGGGAAATGCCCAGTCCGGCGGCGGCCTTCCGCTGGCTGAGGCCTTTGTCCTGCCGCAGGCAGGCTAAATTGCGGGAAAATGTGCTCTCCATGGGGTATATCCCCTCTCTCTGTTATTTTACACAGCGTATAGTATAGACAAATGAATACGAATTGTAAAGTGTTCCAAGGGAAATTTCGGGGAAATCTCTTTTCCGCCGGGGCAATATATGGTAAACTAAAATACAATAGAGAAATAAGAAAGGTGGGGAAACCGGTATGGAACCCTTAAAAATTATGATAGAAAGCTCCGGACGGCACGCGCATCTGAGCGCGGCGGACGCCGCCGTTCTGTTTGGGTCGGACTATGACCTTGACCATGACGTAAAAAAAGAGCTGTCCCAGCCGGGGCAGTTTGCCAGCCATCAAAAGGTGACGGTGAAAGGCCCGAAGGGCGAGCTTTCCATGACGGTGCTCGGCCCCTGCCGGAAGGAGAGCCAGGTGGAGGTCAGCCTGACCGATGCCAGGGCGCTGGGGCTTGTCCCCCAAATTCGGGAGTCGGGCGCGCTGGACGGCACCGACGGCTGCGTGCTGGTCGGCCCGAAGGGCGAGGTGGCGCTGAACTGCGGCCTCATCGTGGCCAAGCGGCACATCCACCTGACGCCGGAAACGGCGGAGCGCCACGGCATCAAGGACAAGGACATTCTAAAGGTGCGCGTGGGCGAGGAGCGGGCGCTGATTTTTGACCAGGTGGTGGCGCGGGTCAATCCCACCTATGCCGACGCCATGCACATTGACTATGACGAGGCCAACGCCGCCAAGCTGACCGGCACAACATATGGTGTTGTCCTGTTGTGATGATACATATTTTAAGGTAAGCGCTATTTTTTTCTTTACAGTGGGAAAAAATTGTGATATAGTACCCCCGCATATGAATATGCTAATGCCCATGCGCCTCGTTTCGGGAGAACAGAGCCTGCGCCGCAGGCGGCCACCCACCCGTTACGCAGCCATTGGGGACAAACAGAAAGGTGGAAACAACCATGATTCGTAAGGACGACAAGACGGCCGTTATCGAGGCCAACCGCACCCACGGCACCGACACCGGTTCCCCCGAGGTGCAGATTGCAATCCTGACCGCCCGCATCAACGAGCTGACCGAGCACCTGAAGGTGCATATCCACGACAACCACAGCCGCCGCGGCCTGTACAAGATGATTGGTAAGCGCCGCAAGATGCTGGATTACCTGGCGAAGAAGGACATCGAGCGCTATCGTGCCATTATCGCCAAGTTGGGCATCCGTAAGTAACACTGTGAAAAAAGGGTGGCGCAGCCTTGCGCCGCCCTTTTTCTCATAAGCGTCCGGGGAAAACCAGTGCTTTTAGCAGTTGAATATGGGCCTGTGCCAAGGTACGGACCTGTATGCAAGTGCTAAAGGGCTGCTTCTCCGGACAGGCAAAGGAAAAAAGGAGGAGCACTATGTCAACGATTATCAAGCAAAAGCAATTTCCCGCCCACAAGGTCTACACCATGGACGTGGCGGGCCGCACCCTGTCCATCGAGGTGGGCAAGGTGGCCGAACTGGCCAACGCCAGCGCTATGGTGAAGTACGGCGACACCACCGTGATGGTGGCGGTCACCGCTTCCGTCCGTCCCCGTGACGGCGTGGATTTCTTCCCCCTCAGCGTGGATTTTGAAGAGAAGCTGTACGCCGTAGGCCGCATCCCCGGCAGCTTTATGCGTCGGGAAGGCCGTCCTTCCCTGCCCGCCGTGCTGGCCAGCCGTCTCATTGACCGGCCCATCCGTCCCCTGTTCCCCCACGACTTCCGCAACGATGTGGTGGTGACCTGCACCGTCATGAGTGTGGACTATGACTGTTCGCCCGAAGTGGCCGCCATGATTGGCACCTCCGCCTGCCTGAGTTACTCCGACATTCCGTGGGCCGGCCCAATCGGCTGTGTGGAGATGGGCTATGTGGACGGCGAGCTGGTGGTGAACCCCACCCAGGAGCAGCGCCACAACTCCCAGATGGATGTGACCGTGGCCGCCACCGCGGAAAAGGTGGTTATGATTGAGGCGGGGGCGAAGGAAATCCCCGACGAGGTCATGTACGAGGGCATCGTGAAGGCCCATGAGGAAATCAAGAAGCAGGTGGCCTTCATTAATCAGATTGTGGCCGAAATCGGCAAGGAAAAGATGACCTACGAGCACGCCGATTTCGACGAAGAACTTTTTGAGAAGATTGTCTCCGCCACCATGGACGAGGCCAAGGCCGCCATGGATACCGACGACAAGAATGTCCGTGAGGAGCGCTGGAACAAGCTCATTGACCGCTGGCATGAGCTTTTTCTTGAGGACTATCCCGAAATGGACAAGTATCTGGGTGAAATCACCTACAAGTTCCAGAAGAAGATTGTCAAGGCATGGCTTCTGGAGGGCCATCGGGTGGACGGCCGTCAAAAGAACGAGATTCGTCCCCTGGCCGCCGAAGTGGGCGTTCTGCCTCGGGTGCACGGTTCCGGCCTGTTTACCCGCGGCCAGACCCAGGTGTTGTCCGTCTGTACGTTGGACACCCTTTCCGCCTGCCAGAAGCTGGACACCATCTGGGAGGAGGACTCCAAGCGCTACCTGCACCACTATAACTTCCCCTCCTACTCCGTGGGCGAGGCACGGGGCAGCCGCTCCACCAACCGCCGGGAGTACGGCCACGGCGCGCTGGCCGAGCGCGCCCTTGAGCCTGTCATTCCCTCTCAGGAGGACTTCCCCTATGCCATTCGCGTGGTGAGCGAGGTGCTTTCCTCCAACGGCTCCACCTCTCAGGGTTCCATCTGCGGCTCCACTTTGGCCTTGATGGACGCCGGCGTGCCCATCACCGCACCGGTGGCGGGCATCTCCTGCGGCCTGATTCAGGACGATGACGGCGGTTTCACCACCTTCATCAACATTCAGGGCGTGGAGGACTTTCACGGCGAGATGGACTTCAAGGTGGCGGGCACCAAGAAGGGTATCACCGCCATTCAGATGGACTTGAAAAACGACGGCTTGAGCCACGCCATCATCAAGGAGGCGCTGGAAATCACCCGGGACGCCCGCTTCGCTATTCTGGATGAAATCATGCTGCCCTGCATCAGCGCGCCCCGCCCGGAGGTCTCCCCCTATGCGCCCAAGATGGTGAAGATGAAGATTGACACCGACAAGATTCGCGAGGTCATCGGCTCCGGCGGCAAGGTCATTCAGAAAATCTGCGCCGAGTCCGGCGCGAAGGTGGACATCGAAGAGGACGGCACCATTTATATCTCCGGTGTGGACGCCGCAAGCTGCGATGCGGCCAAAAAGATGATTGAGACCATCGTCTTTGTGCCGGAGGTGGGCAGCCTGTATTACGGCAAGGTGGTGCGTATCCTCCAGTTCGGCGCGTTTGTCGAGCTGGCCCCCGGCAAGGACGGCATGGTGCACATCTCCAAGCTGGCCGACCACCGGGTGGAGAAGGTGGAAGACGTGGTCAACATCGGCGACATGATTTGGGTCAAGGTCACCGACATCGACGACAAGGGCCGCGTGAACCTTTCCTATCGGGACGCCCTAAAGGAGATAAAGGCAAAGAACGGTCAGGCGTAAATCAGAATAAAAGCAGGGGACGGTTCATGACCGTCCCCTGTTTTTCGTTATCCCAGTGCAGTGTCCAGCGCCAGCATGACGAGAAAACCGGCGGCAAAGAACAGCGTGCCGAGGTTGGAATGTTCTCCGGCGGAGGCCTCCGGAATCAACTCCTCCACCACCACATAGAGCATGGCTCCGGCGGCAAAGCTCAGCAGATAGGGCAAGGCTGGCAAAATCAGGCCGGAGGCCCAGAGTGTGAGGAGGGCGGCCAGCGGTTCCACCACGCCGGAAAGCACGCCGCGGAGAAACGCCTGCCCCCTGCTCAACCCTTCAGAGCGCAGCGGCATGGAGATGATAGCGCCCTCCGGAAAGTTCTGGACGGCAATGCCCACAGACAGCGCCAGCGCGCCTGCGGCGGTGAGGGTTTCTGTTCCCGACAGAACGCCCGCCAGCACCACGCCCACTGCCATGCCCTCCGGAATGTTGTGCAGGGTGACCGCCAGCACCAGCATGGTACTCCGCTTCAGACGGGCGCGGCGGCCTTCCGGCCGTTCACTGTTTTGATGCAGGTGGGGAATGAGCCGGTCAAGGGCCAGCAAAAACAGGACGCCCAGCCAAAACCCTGCGGCCGCAGGCAGAAAAGCCAGACTGCCGAGGCGGGCCGACTGCTCCATGGCGGGAATGAGCAGACTCCAGACCGAGGCCGCCACCATGACCCCCGCCGCAAAGCCGGTCAGCGCCCGCTGCAAGGACGGGTGAAGCCTGTTCCCCATGAAAAAAACGCAGGCCGCGCCTGCCGCCGTCCCGAAAAAGGGGAGCAAAATCCCTTGTATCACTTCTGTTGGCATAGCCTCATCTCCTCTGTTCCACTTATTGTAGACCGCCGAGGCCGCTGTCATTCAGGGGCGCAAGGGCGGGATTCCGCTTGCGCGGCTTTGCCCGGTGTGCTATACTATATTCTGTATTGATATCTCCTAAAAAGGAGGCAGAAAAATGAAAGCATTGGTAATAGAGAAACAAGCCGTTTTGAACAATATCGCCGTGGTGCGGGAGCGGGCCGGACAGGCGGTCATCTATGCCGTGCTCTCCGGCGACGGGCAGGGCGCCGGCCTTGTGGAGCTGGCCACCATTTGCAGGGACGCGGGCATTGCCCGCTTTGCCGTCAGCGAACCGGAGGACGTGGCTGCCCTGCGGCGGGCGGGCTTTGTGGACGAGGAGATTTTGATGCTTCGCTCCACCACCGACCGCACAGAGCTGGAGCAGCTGGTGGACTGCAACGCGGTGTGCTCTGTCGGCTCTGCCGAGACGGGGGCCGCCCTGAACGCCCTTGCGGCGGAGCGCGCCACCATTGTAGAGGCCCACATCCAGATTGACACAGGCCTCGGCTTCGGTGGTTTCCCGGTGGAGGAACCGGAAAAAATCATGATGGCCTTCCGCACCATGCCCAACGTGGCGGTGAGCGGCGTCTATACGCAGGTGCATTTTCAGGAGGGGGCGAACCCTCAGGCGCTGGAGCGCATCAAGGCCTTTGAAGCGGTGCTGGAGCAGGCGCATCAAGAGGGCTTTGAGACGGGCGCTATCCACATTGCAGGCTCTTACGCCCTGCTGACCTATGACTTTGTCCGGCGGGACGCGGTGCGGGCAGGCTCGGTGCTGATGGGCCGCTGCCGCCGCAGCAAGGGGGACAAGCTCATCGAGGTGGGTTATGGCGAGGCCACCCTGTCCGAAATCAACTGGCTGCCCAAGGGCCACACCATTGGAATGCGCAAGCCTTTGACCCTGAAAAAGCCCACTCGGGTGGCGCTGCTTCCGGTGGGATACGAGAACGGCTTTGGCGTGGAGTCACCGGAGAAGGAGGAGGGCTTCCTGTCCAGCCTGCTGGGTGACCGGAGGAATACGGTGCTGGTAAACGGCGGCAAGGCCAAGGTCATCTGCACCGGCGCCCGCGAGACCCTGCTGGACGTGACCGACCTGAAGTGTGCTGTGGGCGATGTGGCCCGCTTCCCGCTGGAGCCGATGTTTGCGCGGGGACTGAAACGGGTATACCGCTAAAGAAAAACAAAAGGAGCGGAGCGCATATGTGTGAAAGGGATGCGTCCGTCCTGCCGTGGGACGTTTTTGAGGGCGGCGCGGCGGCGGAACGGGAGCTGCGGCTTTCCGAACGAGAGCTGGCCGCCCTGCGCTTGGAGTACCCGAACGCGGCGGTGGAGAAGCTGCCCTTTGATGGCGGAGACAAGCGCTGGTATCTGGTAAAATTGGAAGGAGCGACGGCGAACCATGGGTGAGACCGCCTTTCTGCCGCTGTTATTCGGCGGCGACATCAATGTATACAGCGTAGCCCGCGCATTTTATGAGGGCTATGGGATTCGTCCGGTGGCCTATGGCAAATTCGGAGCCTCGGTGTGTGCGGACAGCGATATTGTGGACTATAAGGTGAAGCAGGACATCGAAAACCCTGCAGTGCTGTGCGGCGTGGTGGTGGAGTACGCCGCCGCCCACAGGGACAAAACGGTGCTTGCCATGGGCTGCGGCGACAGCTATGTCCGCATTTTGGCGGAGCATAGGGAGGAGCTTCCCCCCAATGTGGTCGCCCCCTATATCAGCGGCGAGCTGATGAACACCTTGGGCAACAAAGAGTCCTTCTATGAGGTGTGCGACCAGTACGGTTTGCCACACCCTGCCACCTTTATTTATAAGCCGGATATGGGGGACGATTTCGAGCTGCCCTTTGAGCCGCCCTACATCTGCAAGGCGGCCAACGATGTGGCCTATTGGGCGCACCCCTTTGAGGGCAACCGGAAGGGGTTTGTGCTCCAGAGCCGGGAGGAGCTGCTGGAGGTGCTCCACAAAATCTATGCCGCCGGTTACCCAGACGACATGATTTTGCAGGAATTCATTCCGGGCGACGACACCCATATGCGGGTGCTGACCAGCTATTCCGGCAAGGACGGCAAGGTGAAGCTCATGTGTCTGGGCCATGTTCTGCTGGAGGAGCATAACCCTCACGGCGTGGGCAACTATGCCGTCATCCAGACCACCTATGAAGAGACCGTCTGCCAGCGCCTGCGCTCCTTTTTGGAGGCGGTGGGCTATGTGGGATTTTCCAACATCGACATGAAGTATGACGAGCGGGACGGCAAGTATAAGCTCTTTGAGGTCAACTGCCGTCAGGGACGTAGCAATTACTATGTGACCGGTGCGGGTCATAACATCGCCCGCCTGCTGGTAGAGGACTGGATAGAGGGGAAAGAGCTTCCCTTCACTATCACAAAGGAAAAGAGCCTGTTCATGGTGGTGCCCAAAAAGGTGGCGTTCGATTACATCGACCTCAAATACCATGGGGAAATGAAGGAACTGCTTCACGCCGGGGCGGTGAACAACCCCCTGTTCTGCCCGCAGGATAAGAGTTTCAGCCACCGCCTGCGCATTTGGAAGAACCACTGGCGCAATTACGGGCTGTTCAGGCAGTACGCCGAGAAAAAGAGATAACAAAAGGAGGGTGCGGCATGGAGCAGACAAAGCTGCCCGACTTCCGGCCCCAGCTTGGCATCTTGGGCGGCATGGGGCCCCAAGCCACACAGGTGTTTTACCAGCGCATTCTGGACCGGACGGAGGCAGAGCGGGACCAAGACCATTTGCCCACCCTCATCCTCAGCGACACCGAAATGCCCGACCGGACGGAGGCCATTCTCTCCGGCAAGGGGGACGGCGTCTTCAACCGGATGCTCCACGACGCCCAGATGCTGGAAACCTGCGGCTGCAGGGTGATTGCCATTCCGTGCAACACCTCCCACTACTTTGTGGACAGGCTTCAGGAAAAGCTGACCATTCCCATTCTCCATATGGTGCGGGAAACCGTGCGGACCGTCCACGCACGCGGGCTGAAAAAGCCCTGCGTATTGGCCACCGACGGCACGGTGCAGGCGGGGCTGTATCAGCAGGAGTGCGAAAAGCTGGGCATGGCCTGCGCCGTCCCCGGCGAGGCAGAACAACGTCTGGTGATGCATATCATTTACAATGAAATTAAGAAGGGCGAACAGGGAAGTCGGGAAAAATTCGCCCAGATTGACCGCTGGGTGCGCGCCGCCGGATGCGACTGCGCCATACTGGCGTGCACAGAGCTGTCGGTGTACCGCCAGTATCACGACCTGCCCGATTTCTATCTGGACGCCATGGAGGTGCTGGTGGAGCGGGCCATTTTAAGCTGCGGCAAGAAGCTGCGCAACGTTTAAGAATTCGAGGAACGGAGTGGATGACATGAACAAGCGCACCCTCCGCCCGGTGGGCGATTATGTGCAGCTTTTGCAGCGGGAGGGTCTGCTGCAAAACGGGGCGGCCCCTCTGCCCGCAGCGCTCCTTTCCAAGCCGGTGGCGCTGGTATCCTGCGACTCGCAGGAGGTGGTGGAGGACACCCTGTTTCTCTGCAAGGGGGCCCATTTCAAGGGCGCTTATCTGGCGCAGGCGGTGGAGAAGGGCGCCATCCTTTATGTGGCGGAGCAGCCCTTCCCGGAGGGAGCGGCCATTCCTGCGCTGCTGGTGAACGACGTGCGCCGGGCTATGGCTCTGCTGGCGGACGCTTTCTATGGCCACCCCAGCGGCACGCTGGACGTGGTGGGCATCACGGGCACCAAAGGCAAGTCGTCCACCGCGTATTACCTCAAGTATATTTTTGACGAGGTGCTGGCCCAGAGCGGCAAGGAGAGCGCCGTCATCTCATCCATCGACACCTATGACGGTGTGGAGCGTTTTGAAAGCCACCTTACCACGCCGGAGCCGCTGGAGCTGGAGCGCCATTTCGCCCATGCGCTGGAAAGCGGCATTCCCCTGCTGACCATGGAGGTCAGCAGTCAGGCGTTAAAGTACGACCGGGTGCTGGGCGTGGAGTTCGCCGTGGCCTGTTTTTTGAATATTGGCTATGACCACATCTCCCCCATCGAACATCCGGATTTTGAGGACTACTTCTCCTCCAAGCTGAGGATTTTTGAGCAGTGCAAGGTGGCCTGCGTCAATCTGGACAGCGACGAAAGCAAGCGGGTGCTGTCCGCCGCCGAGCACGCCGGACGGGTTATCACCTTCTCTCAGCATGACAGCGGCGCGACGGTGTACGCCAGCGGCGTACGCAAGGAGGGGGGCGACATCCTTTTCAAGGTCAAGACCCCCCGCTTTTCCCGTACCTTCCGGCTGACTATGCCGGGACTGTTTAATGTGCAGAACGCCTTGGCCGCCATTGCGGTGTGCGAGGCGCTGGGCATTCCGGAGCATGCGGTGTATCTGGGTCTGCAAAAGGCCCGTGTGCCCGGCCGCATGGAGGTTTACGCCAACGCCAACGACCATGTGGTGGCTATCGTGGATTACGCCCACAACCGCCTTTCCTTCCAGAAGCTGTATGCTTCGGTAGAGGAGGAATACCCCGGCCGACGCATCGTCACCGTGTTCGGCTGTCCGGGCAAAAAGGCGCTTGACCGCCGCAAGGATTTGGGCGAAATATCGGGGGCGCACTCCGATTTGGTCATCGTCACCGAAGAAGACCCTGGCGAAGAGGACGTGCTGGACATCTGCAAGGAGGTGGCCTCCCACGTGGAGCGGGCGGGGTGCGAGTATTCCATCCAGCCCGACCGGGGCGAGGCCATCCGCAGCGCTGTATTGAGCAGTGAGCAGCCCACCATCCTCCTCATCACCGGCAAAGGGGCAGAAACCCGCCAGAAGCGGGGCACCGCCTATATCGACTGCCCCTCCGATGTGGAATACACCAAGGCCGCCCTGTTGGAGTACGACAAGCTCCACGGCCTGGACGGCATGGATAAGGTTCGCGGCCTGTTGGATACCCTCCCTCGGCTGAACGCCCTGTCCGGCAAAACCGTGGTGGTGAAGTATGGCGGCAGCGCCCTCACTCCCGGCGCGGCGGAGGAGTCCATTTTGCAGGACATTGCCGCCCTCCATATGGCGGGGGTGCGGGTGGTGGTCGTCCACGGCGGCGGAAAGGCCATCACCGCTCTGTTAGACCGGCTGGGCCGAAAGAGCGTTTTCCAAAACGGCTACCGTGTGACCAATGCGGGTGATATGAAAGCGGTGGAATACGCCCTCTCCGGCGGGGTGAACCAGGCCCTGACCGGCGCGCTGCGGGCGCTGGGCGCGCCTGCGGTGGGCGTGTCCGGCCGAAGCGGCGGACTGTTTACGGCGGCGGCGAAGGACCCCGCGCTGGGACAGGTGGGCGAGTTGAAGCGCACAGACCCCGCCCTGCTGCAATGCCTGCTTTCCGGCGGCTTTGTGCCGGTGGTGTCTCCGGTGGCGCAGGGAGAGGACGGCATGGCCTATAATGTGAACGCCGACGACGCGGCGCTGGCGGTGGCCTGTGCGCTGAAGGCGGAAAAGCTCCTCTACCTCACCGATGTGGACGGCATTTTGGTGGACAGCCACAACCGCAGCACCCTCATCCATGAGATGGACGCCAAACGGGCTGCCGAGCTTTTGCAAAGCGGCCTGATTGCCGGCGGTATGGCGCCCAAGGTGACCTCTGCCCTGTCTGCGGTGGAGGCGGGTGTTCATCGCGTGGTGGTGCTGGACGGCAGGGTGGAGCACGCCCTGCTGTTGGAGGCCGTCTCCCCCAAGAGCATCGGAACTGCCATTGTAGGCGGTAAAACCGAGGGAACTGAAAACGCATGGAAATAGATAAGCTGTTCACAGCGGCAGGAGCCGCCGCGTGGGGACAGGTGAATTACGACGACCTGAAACCGTGCATGACGGGCGCAGCGCAGGGCAGGGCGACAGAGCTGTTAGGCGCTGCGCCCGGAGGGGTTTTTATAGCCGCGTTTCCCTATTATACGGAGGAGGGCAGCGGCAACCTCTCCCACTATGCCTGGGGGCGGGACTACCATCTTGCCGTCACCCGGCGGCTGGAGGCGGTGTGCGACGCGCTTCGGGAAGAGCGTCCGGAATACCGCTTTATGGCGCTGGCGGACAACTCCCCTGTACCGGAACGGCCGGCGGCCCGGCTGGCGGGCATCGGCCTGGCGGGGCGAAACAACATGGTCATCGTGCCGCCCTATGGCTCTTGGGTCTTTCTGGGCGCAATTCTCACCGATTTGCCTCTGAAAACAGACAGCCACCCTGCGCCAAGCTGCGTTGGCTGCGGCGCGTGCGTGAAGGCCTGCCCGACCGGGGCTTTACGCCGAGGAGATTTTACGGTATGCCTCTCTTACCTGACGCAAAAGAAAGACCCCCTCAACGGATGGGAATCCGCCGCGGTGGCGGAGCATGACCTGATTTGGGGGTGTGACCGCTGTCAGGCGGTGTGCCCCTACAATCGGGAGGCGGTGGAAACAGCCCTGCCGGAATTCCGGCAAGACCTCCTGCGGCGGCTGGAGGAGGAGGACGTGTCCGGCCTGTCGGGCAAGGCCTTTCGAGAAAAGTATGCGGAACGGGCGTTTACCTGGCGGGGGCCGAAACCCATCGAGCGCAACCTTCAGCTCCAGAAAAAACGAAAAAAGACCTGACGTTATGGGGGGCAGACGCAATTCGCGTCTGTCCCCCATTTGTTCCCCATTGCCAGACCGGTGAAAGCGTATTATAATAGGGACGGAACATCCAAATGGCAGTATTTCTCCCGGAAAGGAGCGCTTACATATGGAATATTACCGCTGCGAAAATGCGGATTGCGGCTTTTTGACCGACAGCGGAGAGCAGGACGACTGCCCCAAGTGCGGGGCCATGCTCATGCCGGTGCAGGAGGAAGACCTGGGCGGCAGCGAATGGACGGTGCTGGGCAACATGGCCCTTGACCGGGGCGAGGACGCTCTGGCGCTGGAGCGGTTCCACCGGGGCGAGGAGCTGGAGGACGGTTGGGCCATCACCAACATCGGCTGGTGCTATGAGGCGGGCCGGGGGGTGCCGGAGGACCCGAAGCAGGCGGTGTATTATTACCGCAAGGCCGCCGATTTGGGCTACCACCCCGCCCTGTGCAATCTGGGCGTGTGCTTCCTCAACGGTATCGGCGTGGAAAAGGACGAGACCGGCGCGGTGGAGTGCATCCGTACCGCCGCAGAGGGCGGCGTCCCGCGGGCGCAGCACCTTCTGGGCGAGTTTTACGAGGTGGGCCGCATCGTCCCCCGAAACGAGGGGATAGCCGCCCAGTGGTACCAGTCCGCCTCTTGGCTGGGGTACGCCCCTGCCCAGACCGACTTGGGCCGCTGCTGTGAGTTCGGCATCGGCATTGAGCAGGATAAGGCGGCGGCCGTCCACTGGTACCGCCTGGCGGCGGAGTCCGGCCATCCCCCCGCCTGCCATTGCCTGGCCAACTGCTTGGGCCAGGGCATCGGTGCAGAGCAGGACAGAAAGGCCGCAGTGGAATGGTATCAAAAGGCGGTGGACGCGGGCTATCCCCCCGCCTTCTGCAATCTCGGCGTTTGCTATGAGCACGGCCACGGTGTGGAGTCTGACCTGGAAAAAGCGGTATTCTACTACCACAAGGGCGCTGAAATGGGCGACGCTACCGCCCAGTGCAATCTGGGCTTTTGCTGTGAGACAGGACGGGGTACGCCCCAGAGCTGGGAGGAGGCGGTGCGCTGGTACCGCAAAGCGGCGGAACAGGGCCATGCCCGCGCCCAGTGTAATTTGGGCTGGTGCTGTGAGGCCGGCCAAGGCACGCCCCAAAGCTGGGCGGAGGCCGCTGACTGGTACCGCCGCAGCGCCGACCAGGGATACCCCCGCGGCCTGAACAACCTGGGCGTTTGCTATGAGCACGGCGAGGGCGTGACCCGCGACCCGGAGAAGGCCATCGAGCTGTACCGGCAAGCGGCGGAGCAGGAGTATGTTCCCGCCTACCACTGTCTGGCCAACTGCTACAGCCGGGGGATGGGCGTTCCCAGGGATAAGGGCGAGGCTGCCCGCTGGTACCAGAAGGCGGCGGACGCAGGTTATCCGCCCGCCCTGTGCAATCTGGGCGTATGCTATGAAAACGGCGATGGCGTAGAAAAGAACTATGAAAAGGCAACGGAGCTTTACCGCAAGGGGGCCGACGGCGGAGACAGGGCAGCCATGTGCAACCTGGGATGGTGCTATGAGGCGGGCCGGGGCGTGGAGCAGAGCTGGGAAGAGGCCACCGCGTGGTACCGCAAATCGGCCGAGCAGGGTTACCCCCGCGCCCAGTGTAATTTGGCCTGGTGCTATGAGGCAGGAAAAGGCGTTCCCAAGGACGAGCGGAAGGCGGTGGAATGGTACACCAAATCTGCGGAGCAGGGACACTGTCGGGCGCAGTATAATCTGGCGCTGTGCTATGCCGCAGGCCGGGGCGTGAAGCAGGATTTTGCGGAGGCGGCACGGCTTTACCAGTTGGCCGCCGACCAAGGGGACGGCGACGCCCGCAACAATCTGGCCGACCTGTACCGCACGGGCAAGGGCGTACAAAAGGACGAGGCGCGCGCCTTTGAGCTTTATACCCTCTCTGCACGGGACGGACGGCGGCACGGGATGCGGAACTTGGGCAAATGCTATGAAAACGGCGTGGGAACCACGCCGGACAAGGAAAAGGCCAGGGAGTGGTACGAGAAAGCCATTGAAGCGGGCGACGAGGACTCCAAAAAGCTGCTGAAAAACCTTCAGGGCGGCGGCGCTGCGCCGACAGCACCGGAGAAAAAAGCGCCCGCAGCCCCTGCTACGGAGGATGCGGACGGCGGCGAGGAGCCGCCGAAGCGCCGGGGCTTCTGGCCTTTCCGCAGAAAATGAGAGAGCAAAAGGGGCGACGCGGGAAACCGTGCCGTCCCTTTTTATCGCATTTACTTTTTTCGTCCGGTGTGGTATCCTAAAAGGGATTTCCTGTCGAAAGGAGGGGGCTGTATGCGCCGAAAACCGACCCTTTGCCTCTGCGCGGCCCTGCTGCTCTGTCTGTTGGGAGGCTGTGGTCTGGCGGAACCGCCCGTTATCCAGTACCGTGACCGTGAGTTGCCCGTGGCGGAGGGTGTGCCGGTCAACGCCTATGCGGCAGAGGCGTTTTCCGCCCAGGACGGCGTGGTGACCTATGAAGGCGGAACCGCCCAGTACGGCATTGACGTTTCCACCCATCAGGGGGACATCGACTGGCAGGCGGTCAAGAACGACGGCGTAGACTTCGCCATCATTCGGGCGGGCTATCGGGGCTATGGCGCCGACGGCTTGCTCCATGAGGACGCCAAATTTCAACAAAATATGCGGGGCGCGCTGGACGCCGGATTACAGGTGGGGGTCTACTTTTTCTCCCAGGCGCTGACGGCGGACGAGGCGAGGGAGGAGGCCGACCTGCTCCTCTCCCTCATTGAGCCGTACCGCGCGGAAATAGATTACCCGGTGGTGTTTGACTGGGAGTTGATTCCCGATGTGGGCGCACGCACCGACGGCATTGACATGAGCACTCTCACCGATGTTGCGGAAGGCTTCTGCACGTCGGTGGCAGAGGCGGGCTTCCGTCCGGCGGTCTATTTTAATCAGGATTTGGGCTATCTGTCCTATGACATTGCCCGAATCTCGGCATACGACCTGTGGCTGGCGGAGTTGAACACCGTGCCCGCCTTCTACTATGACTTCCAGATTTGGCAGTATTCTCACACCGGAACGGTGGCGGGCGTCAGCGGCAACGTGGACCGGAATATCTGCTTTCGTTCCTATCCCTAACGCATAAAAAAGCCCCAGACTTCGTTGGAAGTCTGGGGCTTTTTACTTTGCGCCTAAAACTCGATGCCCTTGCGGGCCATGACCCCCTTGTCATAGGGGTGCTTCTCCTTGGTCACGCGGGAGATGTAATCCGCCCGGGCGGCCAGCTTCTCCGGCAGGGAGTGGCCGGTCATGACCACCTCCAGCCCACTGGGCTTTTCCTTGTCCAGAAAGCCGCACAGGCGGGAAAGGGACAGGAAGCCGCAGCCCACCGCGTCGATGACCTCGTCCAGCACCAGCAGGCGGATGCCGTCTGCGGCGGCGAGGCGGGCAGCCTCTTCAAAGGATGCAAGGCAGGCGTCTCCTGCAGAGACCTTTTCCCCTTCGTCCATCTGGTAGGTAAACTTGGCGGGGCCGTCCCACCGCAGGGTGGTGATTTCAGGAAAGCGCCCGGCGGCCAGCATCTCGCCACTTTCCATACCCTTCAGGAATTGGGCGATAACCACCCGTTCTCCCCGTCCGGCACAGCGGAACGCAAGACCAAAGGCCGCGGTGGTTTTCCCAGAGCCGTCTCCGTAGTAAATGTGGGTCAGTCCCTCCATGCTTGACCGTCCTTTCCGGTTAACCGTCCAAATCCATAGTGCAGCCAAGGAAGCCGCCGGTGAGGTTCTCCGCGTGGAAGCCGTTCTGCCGCAGAATACAGCAGGCCAGCCACGCCCGCTTGCCCACCCGACAGGTGACCAGATAACGCTTGCTCTTGTCCAGCTCGCCGAGGCGGCTGCGCATTTCGTCCAGCGGGAACAGAACGGCGCCGTCCACATGACCCTCGTCGTATTCCTCCTGTTCGCGCACGTCCAGCAGAACGGCGTTGGGGTCGTCCTTCAGCGCTTGCTGGGCGGCAGCGGGAGTGATGAGGGTCTCCTCGCCCCGCAGGACGTTGGAGGCCACCATGCCCAGCATGATAACCGGGTCTTTCGCGCTGCCATAAGGCGGCGCATAGGCCAAGTCGAGGTGCTCCAGGTCAAACACCGTCAGGTTGCCCATGATGGCGGTGGAAATGACGTCGATGCGTTTATCCACGCCCTGACGGCCCAGCGCCTGCGCGCCGAGGATGCGGCCGGTGGGTGTTTCAAACAGCAGCTTGAGGATGAGCGGTTCCGCCGTGGGGTAGTAGGTGGCGTTGCTGTCCGAGGGCAGCCAGACCACCTCATAGGAAAGGCTGTTTGCCTTGGCCTCCTTTTCCGAAAGACCGGTGCGGCCGCAGGTCAGCTCCCCCGCTTTGATGATGGCGGTGCCCAACACGCCCCGGAAGGCCATGTGGCCGCCGGCGGCGTTTGCGCCCGCAATGCGTCCCTGCTTGTTGGCGCTGCCCGCCAGCGGTATCTTCACCTTTTTGCGGGACACCAGGTGGAGGGACTCCACGATGTCGCCGGCGGCGAATACGTCGGGCAGGTTGGTGCGCATTCCGGCGTCGGTGAGGATGCCGCCTGTCTCGCCCAGCGCCACGCCCGCCTCTTTGGCCAGCGCCACCCGGGGCCGGACGCCCACCGCCAGAATGACCATGTCGGTATCCAGCACAGTGCCGTCGGACAGCACCGCCTGCTCCACCTTGCCGTTCCCCTTCACCTCGGTGAGGGACTTACCCAGCACCACGTTCAGGCCGAGGGACTGCAAATGCCGCTCGATGGGGGGCGAAAACTCCGCGTCGAAGTTGTTCAGAAGCTGGGGCGCCAGCTCCACTAGCGTGGTGTCTACGCCCTGCTTCAGCAGCTCCTCCGCCGTCTCCACGCCGATGAAGCCGCCGCCCACTACAATGGCCTTTTTCACGCCGTTCAGCACGGCCATGATTTTGTCCACGTCGGGCACGGTGAAGACATTGTACACCCCCGGCAGGTCGCTGCCCGGCATGGGGGGCTTGATTGGCTCGCCGCCCATGGCGAGAATGAGCTTGTCATAGGACTCCTCAAAGTCCCCCTCCGGAGACGTGCCGCGCACCACCTTGGCCTTTGCGTCGAAGGAGGTGACGGTGTGCCGCAGGCGCACGTCGATGCAGTAGCGGTCCCGGAACAGCTCTGGCGACACGAGGATTAAGTCTTCCCGGTCTTCAATGGTGCCGCCCACATAATAGGGCAGGCCGCAGTTGGCGAAGGAGACGTACTCCCCCTGCTCAAAGATGACCACCTCGGCATGCTCGTCAGTGCGGCGGGCCTTAGCGGCGGCGGATGCGCCCGCCGCCACGCCGCCGATGACAACGATTTTCATCGGGTATCACTCCTTTTTGAAAAAGTGTGTTCCATCACCGGAAAACAGGTCTGCTTTCCGAATGGCTCAGGAGCGCATTTCCCAATCCTCGCCTTGGTCGAGGCCCCAGATTTTATAGAGGGTGTTATAGAACGGCGGACGGGCGAAGTCGTACTTCATCTCCATCTTCATGCCTTTATAGCCCACGCCGCGGCTGGTGATGGCCTTGGTGCCCTTCATCAGCTCGTCCAGACGGTCAAAGGGTACGGACATGATGATTTCGTTCTTGCTGGCCAGCGCGCGCTCCTGGTCGCCGGGGTCGGGAATGGTGATGCGGTATTGTCCGTCCTGCATGGGACGCACGATGGAGTGGATGCAGGAATCGATGGCGTCAAAGGAGGTCTCCAGCATCTGGCCGGTCTCGCTCTTGATGCCCCAGATGAGAGTGCGAAGCTGGAAGTTGTCGTCGCAGTTGATGAGGATAACGTCCGGCTCGAACTCTGCAGTCTGGGCGGGAGCCATCAGCATACCGGCATACTTGCCATATTCCAGCTTGGGGAACTTGGCGAAGAACTCCTTGGCGGCGGTGGGGTCGGCGATGCCCAGATTCTTGCTGACCTCCTCAAAGGAGTCCATGCCCGGCTCGCATTTCACATGGCCCAGGCCGATGAGGGGGTTCCAGCACCAGTGGTCCTCCTTGGTGAAGAATACGGTTTTGCCCTCACGCTTGGTCAGGGCGATGGCCTGGCACAGGGCCAGGTGCTGGCCCTTGTCGCGGCGGGGCCAGATGGCGTCTGCGGGAACGTCCTTCACGTCCTCCACCATCTTGATGGCCTGCGGGTTCAGGGACAGGTGCAGCATGTCGATGAGGTCGTTCATTTGAGCGTGCATGTTCTCGATTTTGTTCATGATAGATTCCCTCCTACAATTTTATATATGTATGTGTGTTTACTCGTCTTCCAACAGCATTTCCGCGGCAATGCGGGCGGCCACCGCCACCGTTTCGCCGCACTTCTCCACATGGCCGGGCAGATTGAGGAACTCCTCGCTGTCCACGGGGTCGGTCAGGTCGTAGGCCTTGCCGAACAGCTTCTCGTGAATTTTGGGGCACATGATGGTGCCCATCTCTTTGACGAACCGCTCCCGGTATTCGGTGAAGGCGGCGGCAGTTTTGCCGAAGCTCTCCGGGTCCTTCAGCTCCTCCTCAATGGTGGCGTTGCGCTTCAGGCCGACGGCAAGCAGGCCGGCGCAGTAAGCGCCGCAGCTTCCGCTTCCGCTGCCCGTTCCGCCGCAGAGAGAGGCGGAGGCGGTGACCATTTCCTCGGGAATGAAATCGAACTGCGTGCTGAGGCCGTACAGGGTGCTGCGGGAGCACACGTCGTCCCGCACCTGCGCCATGACAGCGGTTTCCACCGCCTTGTCGACGATGGCCTTCTTTTCCTCCTGAGTCATTTTAATTCCCTCGCTTTCTTTGTTTCTCATATGGTGAACGCGCCCGTGCGCGTGGGTTTACTTCAGATTGTCATAGACCCTGTCCAGCAGGGTGTAAAGCTGGCCCAGCTCTTCTTCCGAAAGGCAGCCGGTCAGCTTTTCGTCGTCCCCCTGCCGGATGGCCAGCACCTGAGGATACAGCCTCTCCCCCTCCGGCGTGATATAGACGTTTTTCACCCGTTTGTCTCTGGCGTCAAAGGCGCAGCGCAGGAGCTTTTTCGCCTCCATTCGCCGCAGAAGCCCCCCCACCGCCGGGTGGGAGATGCCCAGATAGTGCTCCAAATCGCACTGCCCGCAGGAGCCGCCCACCTCGTAGAGATAAAGCAAGGTGCGACCCTGCACAAAGGTGAGGCCCAGCGCCGCCGACTCCTGGTTGGCAGAGCGCTCCACCTCGTCGCAGATACGTTTCAGCTTGAAGCCAAGCTGGTCTTTTGGCAAGCTCATGAGCGGCCTCCTCTCCAAATATATGTAATATGTTACATATATTATACGCGGCGCTGTGCCGCCTGTCAACCATCTTCCTCCATTTCGCAAAGGAAGAGGGAGGCACTTCGGGCGGGCAGCAGGATGCTGCCATCGGTAAGGAGGCCGTCCCCCAGCAAAGGCCGGAGGTCGTTTACCCCGTCAGGCAGGGGAACGGCCTGTGCGCCCTCTGACAGATTGGCGGCGCAGAAGATGGTCTGTCCCTCCAGCGAGCGGGAAAACAGGAGTAGCGGCCCATGGGCGGCGTGAAAGGCCAGCGTTCCACGGCGAAGGGACGGGCAGGTTTTGCGGAGCGCGCCCAGCGCGGCGAACCAGTCCCACAGCGCGCCACGGGGAACATCCCACGGAAAGGGGGCGCGGTTAAAAGGGTCTTCACAGCCCTGAAGGCCCAGCTCATCGCCATAGTACAGCATGGGCGAGCCGGGAAAGGCATACAGAACGGCGGCGGCTATCTTGAGAAGCGCCTCCGCATTCCGTGCGGCCTCTTGAGGCAGACGGAAGGCGCTGCGGCTTTCCTTATCCTCCGGTATATCGGCGGAAAGCGCCCCCAACTGGGTGAGGATGCGCCAAGTGTCGTGGGTGCCGAGAAAATTCATGGCGTTGTGGACGGCAAAGGGCGGATAGTGCTCCAGCAGGGTTTCCATTTCCTGCCGAAAGAGCGACCAATCCCCGGCGGAGAGCGCCGCCAGCAGCGCGGTGCGAAAGGGGTAGTTCATCAAGCCGTCAAAGCAATTCCCCCACAGGTGTGCCCGGCGAACGCCGTAAGCCACCTTGTTGCTGCCGTCCTCCCACACCTCCCCGATGAGGATAGCGTCCGCTTTTTCTGTCCGTACGGCGGTGCGGAGGGCGGCAATAAAATCGTCGGGCAGCTCGTCGGCCACATCCAGCCGCCAACCGTCGGCCCCGGCGCGAAGCCACCGGCGGACAATGCTGTTCTCCCCACCGAAAATGTAATGCCGATAGCTGGGGCAGCTTTCGTCCACGGCGGGCAGAGAGTACACCCCCCACCAGCTTTCGTATTTGTCCGGCCAGTGGGTGAAGCGGAACCAGTCGAAATAGGGGCTGTCCTTGGACTGGGCCGCTCCCAAGTCGGGGTAACTGCCGTCGCCGTTGAAGTAACGGCTCACATAACCGGTGTGGTTGAACACCCCGTCCAGCAGAACGCGCATCCCCCGCCGGTGGGCGGCGGCGCACAGGGCGGAAAAGTCCTCGTTCGTGCCCAGCATGGGGTCGACCTTTTCATAGTCTCCGGTGCCATAGCGGTGGTTCTCCGCTCCCTCGAAGATAGGGCAGAGGTATAGGGTCTCCACGCCCAAGGCTTCTAAATAGGGCAGCTTTTCCATGACGCCCCGGAGAGAGCCGCCGAAGAAATCCCGATTGCGCACCTCTCCCCGCTCGTCGGGTCTCCAATCGGGAGCGTCGTCCCAGCTTTGGTGAACGGTGCGCCCGCCCACCATACCTGTTGGGTCAGGGACGGCGGTGCGGAAGAACCGGTCGGGGAAAATCTGATAGGTGACCCCTTCCCCGAACCATGAGGGCGAAACGGCGCCGCCGTCATAGACCGTGAGCTGTATCCTGCCCTCCCGCCGCTTCCGGCCGTCCAGTCCGGTCAGCACAGCAGAGCACCATACCAGCCCGCAATAGTCCTCCGGGAGCTGAACTTCAGCGGAGAAGCAGTCCCTGTCGCCGTCCAGCCCCGCCCATGGCAGGGGCAGGGTGACGAGCCTGTTTTCCGCCTGTTCAAAGGCGAGGGTCAACTGAGCAGCGGAAAAACCCTCCGCCCGCAACGGACGGAGGGTAAACGTCATAAAGCTGCCGCTGGGGACTGCCCCTGCGGGGATGTGGGAAAGAAGGGACATTTGCGGCCTCCTTTAAGGCAAGAGGGTGTTTTCCGGCTGGACAGAGGTAAAACTCTCCTCCGTGGCAAAGTAAGCACGGAGGATGTCGGCGGCCACGGCGGCCAGCTCCGAGCCGGAACCGCCCTGTTCTGCCACGATGGCGATGGCCACCTCCGGGTCGTCATAGGGCGCGAAGCAGACGAACACGGCGTTGGAGTTCCGGTTGCCGGTGACCTGCGCGGAGCCGGTCTTTGCGCCCACCTTCACGTCAAGCCCTTGGAAATAGCGGGCGGCAGCGGAACCGGGGGAATTGGCCACCATATACATACCGTATTTCACTGCGGCCAAGTTTTCGTCGCTGATGTCCATGGTGTCCACCGCTTCCCGGCCATAGCTCATAATGGTCTCGGAGTAGTCATAGGACTTCACCGCCCGCAGCAGGTGGACGGTGTGCCGGGTGCCGCCGTTGACCAGCGTGGCTACATAGTTGGCAAGCTGGAGGGGTGTAAATTGGTTGTTCTCCTGCCCGATGGCGGCGGGGAGGGTGGAGCCGACCTCCCACTTTTGGCCCAGTACCCCTTCGGTGTAGTCAGGGCCGGCCAGGATACCGGTGGATTCGGGCAGCTCGATGCCGGTGCTCTCTCCCAGACCGAAGTGGGATGCATAGGCGTTCAGCCGTTCAATGCCCACCTGCCGTCCGGTGTCATAGAAAAAGACGTTGCACGAATCCCGAATGGCCTCGCTGACGTTTTCCCAGCCGTGGGTGGCCCCGTATTGGCGGAAATACCAGCATTGGGGCTGATAGCCCTTATAGTAGGTGTACCGTCCGGTATCCTTGATTTTGGTGTCAGGGGTGATGACGCCCTCCTCCAGTCCGGCCACAGCGGTGACCATCTTAAAGGTAGAACCGGGGGCGTAAATGCCCTGAAAGGCGCGGTTCAGCATAGGGGTCAGCGGGTCGCTGTTTAAATCGTTGTAATCCTGATTATAGCGGCTCAGGTCGAAGGTGGGATAGCTGGCGGCGGCCAGCAGCTCGCCGGTATTTACGTCCACCACCACGGCGGCCGCGCCCTTGGTATCCTTACTGGGCAGGTTGGGGATGCGCTGGGCGAGGGAGTCCTCCGTCGCCATCTGCAAATCGAGGTCGATGGTGAGGATGACGTTGCCGCCGGGCTGGGGGGCCAGCGATTCGCCGGTTTTGCTGTCGGTGAGCCACGTCTCGCTCACTACCCTTCCGGCGGTGTTGGTCTCCAGCGCGCGGGTGCCGGGCACGCCCCGAAGATATTGCTCAAAGGCGCGCTCCACACCGTCCTTGCCCACGGTGTCGTCCATTTGATAGTTTTCAAGGGACTGGTAATACTCCCACTCGTCCCGAAAGATTGGTCCCACCCGTCCCAACAGGTGGGCGGCATAGGTGGTGTTGTACTCGCGGACGGTGACCGCCTGAATCCGCACGCCGGGCAGGCTCAGCTCCTTCACGCGGGTGATGAAGCTGATGTCCACATCTTCGGTAAAGACGTAAGCCGACCAGGTGACCTCCCGCCGCCGGAGCCACAGCTCATACAGCACGCCGCACAGGGCTCGGGCGTCGGCGTTGGATACCTCCTCCTCCACCTCCCAGCTTTTCCGCATGGCAGTGAGCAGCTCCGTGGCGGTCATGTCGGCCTCCCAGCCGTTCATCAGCTCAGTGAGCCTGCCAAGCTGGGTGGCGTTGGTTTTGGTCGTGCCGTCGTCGTTGGTGCTCTCGTAGGAGAAGGGGGTATCGGAGGTGAACCGGAAGGGGGAACGCTGGGTGACGGGCAGGGTGTCCGTCCACGCCACGCCCTGTTCCTGACAGACCTTGATTAAGGCCAGCAGTGTGGCGTTGCGCTCCGCCGGAGTACCCATCAAAGAGGTGTCCAGCGTCACCTGATAGGAGAGACGGTTGGATACCAACACCCGGCCGTACCGGTCAAGGATTTCGCCGCGGGCGGCCTCCACGGTCTCCGTAACGGCAATTTTACGCTGGGACTGAGCCAGATATTCCTCGCCCTTGTTGATTTGCAGGTCATAAAGCACCCAGATGAAGGCCGCCAGAACGACGACGAATACGGCGAGCAGCAAATTGGAACGTCGGCGGAATTGTTTTTGCTCCAAGGGGCGGCCTCCTTTCTTACAGAGTGGGCGGAACGGTCAGTCCGCCAGCTTGGTGCCTCCCACCTTGCGGTACACCGCCCGGTAGAGGGGATAAATGACCAGCACAAACGCAAGGGACAACAATAGCTCAGGCAGGGCAATCTTCAAAAGCTGGGGCAGCGTGGCCGCACGGGAAAAAAGCCGTACTGCCACCCGGAACAGCTCCCAGACCGTAAGACCCAACAGGGAACACAGCAGGCAGCCAAGCAGGTTCTGGCGCAGGAAGCGCTGGGCCAGCAAGCCTGCCAGCAGGCACAGGAGGGTGAGCGTCACAAACACCCCGCCGGTGTCGCCGGGGGTGGCGGCGCTCCAGAACAGGGCGCAGAACAAACCGTAACCCGCGCCGCCGGTGGAGCCTTCCAGCACCGCCACCGTGAAGGCGGCCACCGGCACCAGCACCGGCGACACTCCCAGCAACGGCCAGCGGGAAAAGACGGCAAATTCCAGCAGCAGCACGGGCAGCAGCGCCACGGCGTACAGCAGCCATTTGAAAGCAAAGTCCTGTCGGGTCAAGAAAGGTTGCTCCTTTCGGTGGGTGGGTCACTCCACCACGTCAAAGTCGGTGATGACAAAGACCTCGATAAGGTCAGAGAGGGTTACGGCGGGGGTTACGGCGGCATAGCGCGCCATACCGGACGGCTCGCTGTGTATCTCCTCCACATAGCCAACCAGCAGGCCGGAGGGGTACACGCCGCCCATGCCGGAGGTCACCACCTCGTCGCCGGCGATGAAGTCCACCTCCTCCGGCAGGTAGGAGAGCTTCAAGCGGCCCTCCGTCATCAGGGCAAAGTCGCCCTTCAGGATACCGGCGCTGGAGGTGCGGGTGATAAGCCCGCCCATTTCGATGGTGGCGTCCACCACCGTGGAAACGGAGCACCAGTTGTAGCCGACTTCCGTGACCACGCCCACCAGCGCGCCCGTTTCCGTGACGACGCAGTCCCCGGCGGCAATGTCAAAGTTGCTGCCCTTGGAAAGGGTGAGGGTGTTCTCCCAGTTAGAGGCCCCGTAAGATACCACCGTGGCCGAGGCGAACTGAAAATCCCGCCGTTTGGCAGCCAGGTTCAATAGTTCGCGGAGACGCTTGTTCTCCTGTGCGGCGGCCTGCCCCTCGCGGGCGTCGTCCTGAAGCTTGGCGTTTTCCTTACGCAGTTCCTCGTTTTCCGCCTGAAGCGCCTCATAGCGGAAGGCGTAATCGTAACGGTTTTCCGTCCACTGGAGGAAGGAATTCACCGCCCCGCGGATGGGCGCGGTGATGGTGCCCACCGCGTTGGCAATGGGGTTGGCGGTTCCGCCCAGCAGCGTAGAACCGAGGGCGGTAGCGATGGCCAGCAGGATGGCAATCAGCAGGATGAGGCCGCCGTTGTGGCGGAAGAAGTTTTTCAAGCGTCCGCCCCCCTTTCGGCTGCAAGAGCCAGCGTATCCACTCCGAAGTGGCGGAGCATCTCCGCCAGTGTGCATACGGGCAGGCCCATAACGTTAAAGTAGTCGCCGCTGATGGAGCTGACAAGCTGTGCGCCCACGCCTTGGATACCGTAAGCGCCCGCTTTGTCCATCGGCTCGCCGGTGCGGACATAGTTGGAAATTTCTTCTTCCGTCAGGGCGCGGAAGGTGACCTCGGTGCAGACGTAGTGGGTGCTCTCTCTCCCCTGCCGCATGGCGGTCACGCCGGTGAACACCCGGTGGGTGCGCCCGGACAGGCGGCGGAGCATATCTTTGGCCTCCTCTTCGCTGCGGGGCTTGCCCAGCACCTCGTCGTCCAGCGCCACCACCGTGTCAGCGGCGATGACAAGGGTGTCCTCCCCTACCATGGCAACAGCGGCACGACCTTTGCCCACCGCAAGGCGGCGCACCAAGTCGGCGGGCGGGAAAGGGCCGACCGACCGCTCATCAAAATCAGGGATGACGATTTGAAAATCGCGGACGCCCATGGCGGTAAGCAATTCCCTGCGCCGCGGGCTGCCGGAGGCAAGAATAATGTCCATAAAAAGCCGCCTTTCGTGGGAGAGTAAAAAGCAGAATTACCGACCTGTGGAGCCGAACCCGCCGCTGCCCCGGCTCGTGGGGGGCAGTTCGTCCAGCTCGTGGACGGTGCAGCGGGCCACGGGGACAATCATTAGTTGAGCAAACCGGTCGCCGGGCTGGATGGTATAGGGCGTGTCGGAAAAATTGGTCAGCCCCACCATCAATTCGCCCCGGTAGTCGCTGTCGATAACCCCAACGCAGTTGGAGGGGGATATTCCGTGCTTGACCCCCAGACCGCTGCGGGCAAGAATCAGTCCCACCCAGTTCTCATCGGGCAGAGCCATAGCAAGCCCGGTGGGTATCTTTACAAGCTGCCGGGGGGCGATGGTCACCGGTTCGTCCAATACTGCGTGAAGGTCCATGGCGGCACTGCCGGCTGTTTGGTACTGGGGAATGACCGCCCGCTCGTCCAGCTTTTGAAAGAAAATTTTGGTGTTCATTGCTTTCTCCTCACTCCACGTCCCGGTAATAGAGGCCGCGGGTGTAGTCGTTGGGGCTCCAGCGACCTCGTTCCATGTACCGCTCCAGCACAGAAACGCACTCACGGGAGTTTTCCGTGGTGAAGCTCAGCCGCGCCCAGCGGACACCCAGCCGCTGCCAGTCCGCCTTCTTGTCGGCCAGATAGAGCTTTTTTCCGTTCAACAGTTCTGTGCGGCAACCGGGAGCCTTTACAATGGGGAACCGCTCCCCCAGCCGGTCGGTGAGGGCGGCGCTGTTTTCGCAGGCGCAGCGGTTCAGGGCGGACTTGACAATGCAGTTCTGGGTAATCATCAGCGGCAGGCGGCCGTAAACGAGCAGCTCCGTGTCCACCGCCTTGGAGAGGTCGCGTATCTGGGCGAGCTTCAGCTCAAAGGACGCGGTGACCGACTGGAAGCCGCGGCGCTTCAGCTCTTTGATGGTTTGACTGTTATACACGCCTAAATCGAAGTCTCCCCGCAGGCAAAAGCCCTTCCCTGCCGCCAGAGCGGCAAGCCCCAAATCGCCGGCGAGCACATCCTCCACCCCTTGGGGTGCGATGGCGTCCAGAGCGGAACGGACGGTGTCCATTTCCGAGTCAAAGGCCACACGGGGCAGGACAGCGCACAGGGGAACGCCCGCCTTGGCGCACTGGGCGATGACCTCCTGATGCTCAAAAATATCCTGAAGAGGCAGGTACAGCCGCTCCGGCTTGAGGGCCAAAAGCTCACGGGAAAGCTGGTCGTATTTGCGAAGGGAGACGGTGAGGCCGGGGGCCTCCCTGCGGTTTTCATAGCGCACCCCCGCCTTGAAGGGAGACGCGGGGTGTTCCTTTGTTTGCAGACGGGCCGCCGTCAGCTGCTCCAGCACGTCCCGCCGGAGGGCGTTCAGAGTGGACAGGGGCAGGGACAGCCCTTCCTCTACCAACGCCTGCGCCTTTTCGCACCGGAAAGGGGTGCCCCCTGTGCGGGAAAGCTGGCGCTCCACCTCCTGGGCAGTGAGGGGGTGGGTGCGGGCGTCCTCCGGAACAGGACCGGAAGCGGTGAATGCGCCGAATATCGGGTCTTGCACCGCTACCTGAGCGTTCTGCCCCTTTTGGATAAGGGCATAAAGTCTGACGTTGACCCGACGCTGGTCCTCCTGCTCGTAGGCGGCCTTGGCGGCGGTGAAGAGAGAGACAGGGTCGTCATTCTTTTCCCGCACGCCGAACATATCCTTTCCGGCCGCTGCGGTGAAATAACCGTCGGTAAAGCCCTGACGGGAAAAGGCGGTGGTCAGCTTTTGAAGCTCCTCCTCTGTGGGGGCGCGGTCTTCCGCAATGAGGGCGGCGTAAATAGAGGTCACCACCGCCACATACTCCGCCCGCTTCATGCGCCCCTCGATTTTCAGGCAGCTTACCCCCAGCTTTTTCAGCTCATGAATGTGCTCGGCGAGGGAGAGGTCTTTCAAAGAGAGGGGGAAGCGGTCGGGCTTTACGTCAAAGCCGTACTGCTGGCGGCAGGGCTGGGCGCACAGGCCACGGTTGCCGCTGCGTCCCCCGATGAGGGAGGACATATAGCACTGCCCGCTGAAGCACATACACAGCGCGCCGTGGACAAACACCTCGGTTTCAATGGGCGCGTGGGTGCAGATGGCGTCCAGCTCCTTGAGGGAAAGCTCCCGCGCCAGCACCACCCGCGTCATGCCCAAGTCGGCGGCCGCCTTTACGCCGTCCAGATTGTGCACCGACATTTGGGTAGAGGCGTGGAGGGGCAGGCTGGGGACAGTCTGCCGCAGGGCGCGGGCCAGCCCCAAGTCCTGCACCAGCACCGCGTCCACTCCAAGGGCGGCGGCGTGGTGGGCGTGCTCCACGGCGGTGGGCAGTTCTCGGTCGGTGACCAGCGTATTCAGGGTGAGGTAGACCTTTACATCCCGCAAATGGCAATAAGAAACCGCCGCCGCAAGCTCCTCCTCTGAGAAGTTTTTCGCATTGCGGCGGGCGTTGAAGGACCCGTATCCAAGATAGACGGCGTCGGCGCCGCTTTGGACGGCGGCGACCACCGCCTCCGGCGAACCGGCGGGGGAAAGCAGTTCCAGCATGGTTGAACTCCTGCACAGGGCGCTTGTCCCAAACGGTAAGGTCTGGGGCGAAACGGCTTATTTTCTGTTTTGCAGCTTGAAGATTTCCCGCTTTGCCTCGGAAAGCTCCAGCTTCAGCTTGGTGGCCTCCTCCAAATACTCTTTCAATTGGCGGCGGAGGTTCTCGGCGGCCTCCCGCTCTTTAAACAGCTCGTCCGCCACATTGATGGCCGCCAGCACCGCGCCGTCGGCCAGAGAGACGTGGGCGGACTCCATAATTTCACGCACCTGGGCGTCCACATGGGCGGCCACCTGCTGAACATAGGCCTCCTCCTCAGCGCCCACAAGGGTGTATTCCCGCTCGGCAATGACAACGGTTATCTTGTTTTTCATAACTCGGCCCTCCTCTGTCTGTCTGGGAACGCGAAGAATTTTTCTATATCAACCACATTATAGCATACCTCGTCCTACTTTAGAAATAAAATATTTGTGAATTTCGCAGGAAACAAAACATTTTTGGGATGTGTCGGATTTTGGGTTTACGCGGCGAGGATTTTCATGTACAATGTAAACGTATTATTATCTGAATTTTGACGGAAAGGCGGTGCGGTATGGCCGACTATATCCCAGACGGCATTCTGTCCATGACAAGCGGCGCGGCCGACCGCCTGCTGCAAAAGGGCGACGGCGATGCGGCGCTTTTATATCTGCATCTTCTGCGTCGCGGCTCCTTCCCCGTGGGGAAATGGCCGGAGGCCCGCCTGGCCGCAGCCCGCTCTGTGCTGGCGGAGCTTGGACTTGTAACCAAGGAGGCGGAGACCGCCCCCCTCAGCGCGCCGGAGCAGAGCGGCGAAGCCCTTCCCCCCGACTACACCGCCGACGACCTCCGGCAGGAGCTGGAGAACGGCGGCGCGTTTCCCCATCTGGCGGCGGAGGTGGAGCGGCGGCTGGGCCGCAAGCTGACGGTGGCCGACTTGAAGGCGCTGCTGACGGTGTACGACCATCTGGCGCTGCCCGCCGAGGTGGTGTTGCTGCTGGTGAATTGGTGTGTGGAGGAGACAGAGCGCAAGTACGGCGCGGGCAGAAAGCCCCGCATGTCCCAAATCCGGAAGGAGGCCTTTCTCTGGCGGCGGCTGGGCGTGGACACGGCGGAGGCGGCGGATGGCTATGTTCGTCGGCGCAGCGAGATGAACAAGCGCCAGAAGGAGCTTTTCCGCCTGCTGGATTTGCCTCCCCGCCCGCCTGTGGAAAAGGAGCAGGCCTATTTAGAGGCGTGGGACTCCATGGGCTTTGAAGACGCAGCTATCCGGCTTGCCTATGAGAAAACGGTGCTGAAAAAGCAGACCCTCAACTGGGCCTACATGAACTCTATCCTGAAAAACTGGCACGCCAAGGGCCTCCACACGGTGGCGGCCATTCAGGCGGGGGACGGCCCCCGGCGGACTTCCGGCGGCGCGGCGGGCATGGCCCCCGGGAAAGCGCCCCGTCCGGAGCAGGACGAGCGGGCCAAGGCCAGCATGGAGCGGCTGCGCCGCAGGATGCGGCAGGAACAGGAAGAAAAGGGGTGACCGTCTTTGGCATACGATGCACAGGTAATCCGGTTGGCCGGCGCCAAGCTGGAGCGGCAGCGCAAGGAGCACCAGCAGGAGCAGCAGGCGCGGCGGGAGAGGCTCTATTCTGCCTATCCCCGTCTGAAAGAGATTGACGCACAGCTCCGCCGCACGGTGGCGGAGGCGGCCATGTCCGCCTTTCAGCGGGGGGAAGACCCCAGCCCCCGCATTCGGGTGCTGAAGGAGAGCAACCTGTCCCTCCAGCAGGAGCGCCGGGCGCTGCTGGGCGCGGCGGGCTATCCTGAGGACGCGCTGGATGAAACGCCCCTTTGCCGCGCCTGCGGAGACCGGGGGTGGGTCGGCTCGGAGATGTGCGCCTGCCTGAAGGCGCTGTGCGCCGACGCGCAGGTGAAGGTGCTCTCCAGTATGCTGCCCCTTGGAAACGCCAGCTTTGAGACCTTTTCCCTGGACAAGTATAGCCATGAGCCTTGGCTGGGGATGGAGCAGACGCCCCAGGAGAATATGGAGTTTGTTCGGGATATGGCGTGGAATTTTGCTAAAAAGTTCCCCCGCTTTTCCGTCCGAAGCCTGCTGTTCAGCGGCGGCACCGGACTGGGCAAGACCTTTCTTTCCGCCTGCATTGCCCGTACGGTGGCGGAGAACGGGTTTTCGGTGGTTTACGATACGGCGGCTCGCATTTTTGCAGCCTTTGAAGAGCAGAAGTTCCAGCGCACGGAGGAGGCGGAGGCCGCCGCACGGCGCTATCTGGCCTGTGATTTACTGATTCTGGACGACTTGGGCAGCGAGTTGACCACAACCTTTGTCCAAAGCGCCCTTTACACACTCATAAACGACCGGCTGGTGGCGGGCAGGCATACGGTTATCAGCACAAACCTGAGCACCGGCGAAATCATGGCGCGCTATTCCCCCCAGATTGCATCCCGCCTGCTGGGGGAGTATGAGACCCTGCTGTTTTACGGGGACGACATCCGCCTGACGCCGGAAGAGGGAGAACGCTTTGACTGAAATCACAAAAGAGCAGATTGACGCACAGCTTGCGGCATGCGCCCGCATCGCCGCCAAGCTGGGGAGCGGTGCGAAGGCCATGGTGGATACCTACGGCTGCCAGCAGAACGAGGCCGATTCCGAGCGCATTCGGGGCTACCTTCAGGCCATGGGGTGCAGCTTTACCGGAGAACCGGACGAGGCGGACGTTATCGTCGTCAATACCTGCGCCGTCCGCGCCCATGCGGAGCAGCGGGTGCTGGGCAACGTGGGCGCGCTGGTGCACAGCAAGCGCCGCCATCCGGGGCAGGTCATCTGCATCTGCGGGTGCATGATGAACGAGCCGAATGTAGTGGCCAAGGTAAAGGGCAGCTACCGCCATGTGGATATGACCTTTCCGCCCCAATCCCTGTGGCGGTTCCCAGAGCTGTTGGAGCAGGTGCTTTCCGACGGCAAGCGCCTTTTTGACGCAAACGATGAGGACTCCGTCGCCGAGGGCATTCCGGTGGTGCGGCAGGGGGATACCAAAGCGTGGGTATCCGTCATGTACGGCTGCAACAACTTTTGTTCCTACTGCATCGTGCCTCATGTTCGGGGCAGGGAGCGCAGCCGCAGTCCGGAAGCCGTTCTCCGTGAGGTGGGGGAGCTGGCCGCCGCGGGGTACAAGGACATCACCCTGCTGGGGCAGAATGTGAATTCCTATGGGAAGGACTTGCCTGGAAATATGGACTTTGCGACCCTTCTGCGGAAGGTGAACGGCGTGCCGGGGGACTTCCTGATACGCTTTATGACCAGCCACCCGAAGGACGCCTCCCCCGCTCTGTTTGACGCCATGGCCCAGTGCGAAAAGGTGGCCCCCCACCTGCACTTGCCGGTACAGGCGGGCAGTGACCGGATATTGAAAGCCATGAATCGGGGGTACACCGCCGCGCATTATCTGAATTTGGTGGAGCAGCTTCGCGCCCGTATCCCTTACGTTGTGCTGACCAGCGACATTATCGTGGGCTTTCCCGGCGAAACGGAAGAGGAGTTCCGCGAGACCCTCAGGCTGATTGAACAGGTGCGGTACGAGGCGCTGTTTACCTTTCTCTACTCCCCCCGTCCCGGCACACCGGCAGCGGAGCTGCCCGACCCCGTTCCTGCCGCGGAAAAGAGCAGGTGGTTCGATGAGCTGGTGGCGGCGCAGAACGCCATTTCGGCGGAGAAACACGCCGCCTATGTGGGCAGGGAGCTGCGGGTATTGGTGGACGGCGCGGACAGCGACGGCAAGCACGACCTGACGGCCCGCACCGCAGGCGGGCGGCTCGTCCACCTGACGGGTGACGCCTCCGCCATCGGCACATACCAAATGGCCCGCATCACCGGCGCGTCCACCTGGGCGCTGTTCGGGGAACTGAAATAGAGAAACAGCCGAAACGGCGTAGAACAGGAGGGGGACGAAGTGAAAGAGCTTACCCCAATGATGAAGCAGTATTACCGCGTCAAGCAGGAGTATCCCGACTGCATCGTAATGTTCCGTTTGGGGGACTTTTACGAGATGTTCCAGGAGGACGCCCAGCTGGCGGCCAGAGAGCTGGATTTGACGCTTACCACCCGCGACCGGAACAAGGCCAAGGAAGACCAGATACCCATGTGCGGGGTGCCGTACCACTCGGTGCAGGCGTATATTTCCCGCCTGATGGCCAAGGGCTTTAAGGTGGCCCTGTGCGACCAGATGGAGGACCCCGCAACCGCCAAGGGGCTGGTGGACCGCCAGGTGACGCGGGTCATCACTCCCGGCACCGTGATTGACGAGACCATGCTGGACGAGGGGCGCAACAACTTCATCTGCGCCATTGCCAAAAGCGGCGAGATGTGGGGGCTTTGTTTTTCCGACATTACCACCGGCGAAACCTATGCCACCACCTTCGACGCAGACGGCGGCGCTGAGCACCTTTACAACGAACTGGGGCGCTTCTCCCCCAAGGAGGCGCTCATCAACCGTGCTGCGTGGCAGCATGAAAAGATGCGCGCATTTTTGGAAGAACGCTTGGGCTGCGTCTGCCAAGCGGCGGAGATGGGCGCGGACAAGGCGACCCTCTCCAAGCAGTTCAAGGAGGGACTAGAGAATTTGCCGGAGGGCTGCGAGGCCCTGCTGGCCGCTGCGGGCGCGGTGGTGCGCTATGCCGCCGACACCCAAAAGAGCGCCCTCCTCCACCTGACCACCCTCAATTACTATACCGCCGGACAGTTCATGGAACTGGACATCACCGCCCGCCGCAATCTGGAGCTGACCGAGACCCTCCGTAACAAGGAAAAGCGGGGCAGCCTGCTGTGGGTGCTGGACAAGACCCGCACCGCCATGGGTTCCCGCCTTCTGCGGCGGTGGATGGAGCATCCCCTGCTGTCGGCGGACGCCATCAATGAGCGGCTGGACGGGGTGGCCGCCCTGCTGGCCGCGCCCGTACAACGGGGAGAGTTGACCATTCTATTGCGGGAGATTACCGACCTGCAGCGGCTCATCGGTCGGGTGGTGTACGGCACCGCCGGAGGACGGGATTTGCAGGCACTCTCCCAAGGTCTGGGGAAACTGCCCCTGCTGCGGGAGCAGCTCAGTGAAATACCAGGGGCGCAGGTGCTAAACGACCTTTTTTCCCAGCTTTACGACCTGCCCGACCTGCGGGAGAAGCTGGACGCCGCCATCTGCGACGAGCCGCCGGCGGCGGTGAAGGAGGGCGGCATCATTCGGGCGGGCTACCACAAGGATGTGGACGAGCTTCGGGACATTTTAGAGAACGGCAAGGGCGTCGTGGTGCAGATGGAGCAGCGCGAGCGGGAAAAGACGGGCATCAAAAGCCTGAAGGTGGGCTATAACAAGGTGTTCGGCTATTACCTTGAGGTGTCCAAGTCCTACTACTCTTTGGTGCCGGATACTTACATCCGCAAGCAGACCCTTGCCAACTGCGAGCGCTATGTGACGCAAGAACTAAAGGACATGGAGCACACCATACTCTCCGCCAAAGACAGGCTGATTGCCCTTGAATACGAGCTGTTCTGTACTTTGCGGGAGATGACGGCGGAACGGGTCACGGAAATCCAGTATGCGGCGGCGGCAGTGGCCAAGCTGGATGTGCTGGTGAACTTCGCCAATGTGGCGGAGGAACAGGAATTCTGCCGCCCCACCGTGGACGCCGGTGCTGAAATTGCAATCAAAGGCGGCCGACATCCGGTGGTGGAGCGGATGCTCAAAGACGCGGTTTTTGTCCCCAACGACACGCTGATGGACGGCGGAGACAATCTTTGCGCCATCATCACTGGCCCCAATATGGCGGGCAAATCCACCTACATGCGGCAGGTGGCACTCATTGTGCTCATGGCGCAGATGGGGTGCTTCGTACCGGCCAAGAGCGCCCATGTGGGCGTGGTAGACCGCATCTTTACCCGCGTGGGCGCCTCCGACGACCTTGCGGCGGGGCAGTCCACCTTCATGGTGGAGATGAGCGAGGTGGCGGAGCTTTTGAAGGGCGCCACCAGCCGCAGCCTGCTGATTTTGGATGAGATTGGCCGCGGCACCTCCACCTATGATGGGATGTCCATCGCACGGGCGGTGCTGGAGCACTGCGCGGGCGTGATTGGAGCAAAGACTTTGTTCGCAACCCACTATCACGAGCTGACAGAATTGGAGAACACCCTTCAGGGCGTGAAGAATTACAACATTGCCGCCCGCAAACGGCAGGACGGCGTGGTGTTCCTGCGGAAAATCGTCCCCGGCGGGGCCGACCAGAGCTATGGCGTGGAGGTGGCCAAGCTGGCGGGCGTGCCCGATGCGGTTATCGTTCGGGCGCGGGCGATTTTGGAGGAATTGGAGCAAGGCCAGCCCGCCCCTGTGGCGCGTATGCCGCGGGCGGTGGCCGTCACGGGAAAAACGGAGCGGGCCGTGCTGGAGGAGTTGAAAAATACGGAGGTGGAGGCCCTTTCTCCCATAGAGGCGCTGAACTTTTTGTACTCTGCCCGCCAACGGCTGCTCACCGCGCCGGAGGAGGACGAGGAACAGGAAATCTTGATGTGACCGGCTCCGGCGGCGAAAGCCGCCGTGATATAGAGAGAAAGGAGACAGGTCATGGCTCATATCACACAGCTCCCCCCTCATGTGGCGGACCTCATCGCCGCCGGCGAGGTGGTGGAGCGGCCCGCTTCGGTGGTCAAGGAATTGATGGAAAACGCCATTGACGCCCATGCGGACACCATTACAGTTGAAATTCATCACGGCGGCATGACGCTCATTCGTGTGACGGACACAGGCGACGGCATCACCGCCGGCGAGCTGCCCACGGCTTTTCTGCGTCATGCCACCAGCAAAATCAGGGACGAGCACGACTTGGAGGCCATCGGTACCCTTGGCTTTCGGGGCGAGGCGCTGGCCGCCATCGCGGCGGTGTCCAGAATTGAAATCATGTCCTGTCCGGAAGGGGTGGCCATGGGCGCTTCCCTCACGCTGGAGGGCGGCGACCCGGGCAAGCTGGAGCGGGTGGGCTGCCCCAAAGGCACCACCATCGTGGTGCGTGACCTGTTTTTCAACACCCCCGCCCGGCTGAAATTTATGAAGCGGGACGCCGCCGAAGGGGCGGCGGTGCTGGCGGTGGTGCAGCGCATTGCGCTCTCTCACCCTGAAATCAAGGTCAAATTCATCCGGGACGGCAAGCAGGAACTGCTGACCCCCGGCGACGGCAAGCTGCAAAGCGCCATGTACGCCGTGCTGGGCCGGAATATCGCGCTTGGCTTCACCAAGGTGGTGGGAAGCGGCGAAGACGTGGCGGTGCGGGGCTACTGCTCCATTCCGGCCTGCTGCCGTACCACCCGCGCCACCCAGTTTTTCTATGTCAACGGGCGGCACGTCCGTTCCCGCATTATGACGGCGGCGCTGGAGGAGGCATACCGCAACCGGAAGATGGTTGGAAAATTCCCCGGCTGCGTCCTGTTTTTAGAGGTGCGCCTGACGGCGGTGGACGTAAACGTTCACCCTGCCAAAACAGAGGTGAAGTTCGGCAACGAGCGCCGCATTTTCGACGCGGTATATTACGCGGTCATGGGCGCGCTGGACGGTGAGAACAGCCGCCCGTCCGTCCTGAGCGACGCGGGGGCCGCCCCGACCGCCCCGGCAAAGGAGGCGGGCGCTTTCGCGCCCAAGGAGCCGCCCACGCCTGACTCCCTTGTTTTTTCCGAGCCGAAGGGGGCGGAGCGAACGGAGGAGACCCGCCGCCCTGAGACCTTGTTAGAGCGGACGGCCCGGCGGACGACGCTCCCCATTCGGGACGCAGTCCAACCGGGGAAGTTTGAGCCAGGGCCTGGTTCTCCCTATGCCGCAGCAGTGCATCGGGAAGAGACGGAGGCAGAAAAAGTCGGGCCTGCATCGGCTATACAGGAGGTCACCCCAGAGGCAGCCCGCCCGGCGGAGGCTGTGCGCGCACCCCAGCAGGAGCTGCCGCCCCTGCTTCCGGAGGACGCCGAAGCGGCCCAGCCGTGGCGGGTGGTGGGCGAGGCCTTCAACACCTATATCCTTGTGGAGCAGGGAGATACCCTGTTGCTTATCGACAAGCACGCCGCCCACGAGCGCATGAACTTCGACCGCATGAAGGCGGAGGGCTATACCCCCATGGTACAGCAGCTTTTAACGCCGCTGGTGTTCACGCCCCCCGCCGAAGAGGGAGCCGCTCTGCTGGAGCAGCAGGAGTTGCTGAGGCGCTTTGGGTTTGAGGTGGAGCCATTTGGCGACGGCGCGTTGCTGGTACGGCAGGCTCCCTTTGACGTGGACGCCGACGATGTGGAAGGGGTGCTGTGCGAGCTGGGCGGGAAGCTGGCAGAGGGCGGACGGCCCGACCCGGACGGGGCGCGGGACGCGCTGCTTCACAGTATGTCGTGCAAGGCGGCCATCAAGGGCGGCCAAAAGAACGGAGAGGCGGAGCTGTACCGGGTGGCGCGGGAGGTCATCAACGGCACGGTGAAATACTGTCCCCACGGCAGGCCGGTGGCCACCGAGCTGACCAAGGCCCAGTTGGAGAAGCGCTTTAAGCGCACATAAAGGAGAAACTATGCACTGGAACGAAAACCTTTACCGCTTGCATGAGAAGCTGGGCGGCGCTTTTTTCGGCACGCCGCCCGCAGGTCTTGCGGAAGATGTGCGGCCCAACGGAACGCTCATTCTGCCGTACCGAGGCGCCAAGGTAACCGTTTGTCCGGAGTATGACGCGGTGGTACGCACCAACATCTCCGGTGGAGCGCCCAGAGGGGGCGCGATGTGGACGATGGCGGCGGCAGAGGTGGAGTTGAACAGGCGGCGCACCGTGACCGTGCAGCCCCAAAAGGGTCTGCGCGGATTGCTGGGGAAAAAGACGGAGGCGCAGTCAATCGAGGGCTATCAGGTCAAGACGGACGACGAGGCGTTTGCCCGACTGATGTTGTCCCGGCCCGCTTTGCAGGGATGCCTGCGTAAGGCAAGGGAGAAAGCGCCGGCGGTATTGCCGCTGTTTTTGAAGCTGATTCCATCAGACGGGGGAACCGACCATCTGCTGGAGGTTCGCACGAACCTGTTCCCCGTGGAATGGGGCACGCTGAAGGGCGTAGGGGACGGCGACGAGATTTTGCCGGCGAAGGTTGTGGAGGATGCGTCCACCGACCTGCTGGAGCGGCTGGTGGAAACCGCCAAAGCCGCCTATGGTGCGGCGTGTGACACGTCAGTGTGACCATAAGAGGAGGAGAGAGCGTTGCCGCCGAAGGTACTGGTCATCTGCGGCCCCACCGCCACAGGCAAAACGGCGCTGTCGGTAGAGCTGGCCCTGCGCCACGGCGGCGAGGTGGTCTCCGCCGACTCCATGCAGGTCTACCGTCGCATGGATATTGGAACCGCCAAGGCCACGGCGGAGGAGATGCGGGGCGTTCCTCACCATATGCTGGACGTGGCGGAGCCGGACGAGGATTTTTCTGTGGCCCGTTATGTGGATATGGCGGGGCGCTGTGTTGACGATATTTTGTCACGGGGAAAGCTACCCATTTTGGTGGGCGGCACCGGACTTTACTTGGACTCCCTTCTCTCCGGTCGGCGCTTCGCCGCTTTTACGGGGGAGACCCGCTTAAAATTGCAGCGCCGTGCGGAAGAAGAGGGCATTACTCCGCTGTGGGAGGAGCTGAAGGCCATCGACCCCCAGCGGGCGGCCAAGCTGCCGCTGGCGGATGGGAAGCGTATCCTTCGGGCGCTGGAGGTCTACTATGAGACGGGAAAGACCATCACCCAGCACGACGAGGAGGACGCGGTCCGGCCGCCACGGTATGAGGCGCTGACGCTCGTTCTGTCCTTTGCCGACCGTGCCGACCTTCATCGCCGCATCGACGAGCGGGTGGACGAAATGATGGCCCGCGGATTGGAGCAGGAGGTGCGCGCCCTGCTTGCGGAGGGCGTTCCGGCCAAATGTACTGCCATGCAGGCTATCGGCTATAAGGAGCTGGCGGCCGCCATCCAAACGGGCGGCGACGTGGGGCAGGCGGCGGCGGAGGTGAAGCTCCGTTCCCGGCAGTATGCCAAGCGGCAGCTCACATGGTTCCGGCGAAATCAGGAGGCCAAGTGGCTCCTTTGGGGAAAAACGCCCGATTTTCAGCAGGCCATCCAAAATTCGACACACTATATGGAAGAATTTGGATTATCATAGGGGCATAGACAAGAAAAAGGAGTGTGCCCATATGCAAAAGCAAGACAACAATAGTATTCAAGAACAGTTCCTCACCGCGTTGGAGACAGACCGCCGCCCGGTGACCGTTTTCCTGATGAACGGCTACCAGTTGAAGGGCTATGTCGCCGGACATGACACCTTTTCGGTCATTTTGATGACCGACGGCAAGCAGCAGATGATTTTCAAGCACGCGATTTCCACCTTTACACCGGAGCAGCCGGTGGAGCTGTAAGGGAGGCGCTTGCCGCCACCGCCGCAAAGCGGCGCGCAAGGCTTTGCTGCGCAAAACCTTGGCGGCGGCGGGGCGTGTACCCGCGAGCATTTCCAAGGGAAGGAGTCCCCGCGGGGCGTGGCCCGGCGGGGGACAAGCCTTCTACACACCTTCTGAGAGACAGAAACAGGGAGGTTAAGAGACCATGAAGCAGGGAACGGTCATCACCCGCCTGGTCATGGTGATTCTTTTTATTGGAATCGCCATCTATTTTTGCGTTCACGCCGTGCAGGGTCTGAGCGACCCGCTTACCACCACCGTGGCCTATACATATACGGTGGACGACGGCGTGGAGGCGTCCGGCCTGCTGGTGCGGGAGGAGAGCGTGCTCCCTGAGCGCGCCGGTATTGTTTCCATCACGGCCGAAGAAGGCGAAAAGATAGGCCGCGGCCAACAGGTGGCAGTGATTTACAGCTCCTCCGCCGCCCAGGACAGGGCGCAGGAGATACGCGCGCTGGAAATGGAGGCGGAACAGCTTGAGTACGCCATCACAGGCGTGGGTGAAGGCTCTTCCTCCGCACGGCTGGACGAGAGCATCGGGGAGAGCATCATCAAGTTGCGCGCCGCCGCCGCAGAAAGCGACCTGACCAATTTAGAAGAGGGTGTGCTGGAGCTGAAAAGCGGCATCCTCAAGCGGGAATATACCTATGGCGAGGGGGATGTAGCGGCTCTGACCGGCCAGTTGAGCCAGTTGAGAGACCGGCTGACCAACCTGCGGCGGCAGGCAGGCGCGGACACCACCTCAGTGACGGCGCCCGCGTCCGGCGTTTTTTCCGCGCGGGCCGACGGCTATGAAGCCGTGGTAACGCCGGAGACCATTTTCCGCCTGACCCCGGAAGAGATGGACCAACTGATGGGGCGCGGCGAACAGGAGACCACGGCCTTGGGCAAGCTCATCACGTCCAGCCGGTGGTATTTTGTCACGGCGATTTCCGCCTCCGATGCGGAACGGCTTTATGAGGGACAGCTTGCTACCGTCAGCTTTTCCCGTGACTGGTCGGGCGATGTGTCCATGCGGGTGGAGTCCATTTCCGACGTACAGGACGGACGAGTGACCGTGATTTTTTCCTCTACCCACTCCCTGTCCGAAATTACTCTTCTCCGCCGCCAGACGGTGGACATCATATTTGAACGCAAGACCGGCGTGCGGGTACCCAAGGCGGCCCTGCGGGTGAACGAAGAGGGGGCCCCCGGCGTATATTGCGCCGTGGGACAGAAGGCGGAGTTCAAACCGGCCAAGGTGCTGGCGGAGGGCGACGACTACTATGTTCTGAGCGCGGCAGTAGACGACAGGACAAGCCTCAGGGCAGGAGATGAAGTCATTGTATCCGCCACAGGGCTTTATGACGGGAAAATCGTCCGGTGACAGAGAAAGAGGGCGCTTGATGATGGAGACCTTGGAGCAACGGGTGGCGCAGGCACGTGAAAACATTCGTGCGGCGGCTCTGGAGGCGGGGCGCGACCCGGCGGAGGTTACGCTGGTGGCCGCCACGAAAACACAGACGGATGAGACCATTCGGGCCGCTATCCGGGCCGGAATAACCGTCTGCGGTGAGAACCGGGTGCAGGAGATGAACGCCCATCTGGCGGAGAACGCCTATGAGGGCGCGAAGCTACACTTTATCGGGCGGCTTCAGACCAATAAGGTGAAATATGTGGTGGGCAAGGTCAGCCTGATTCATTCGGTGGACTCTCTCCATCTGGCGGAGGCCATAGAGCGTCAGGCGGACAAGCTGGGCGTTGTGCAGGACATTCTGCTGGAGGTCAATGTCGGCGGCGAGGAGGCCAAGGGCGGTTTTTCTCCGGCGGAGACCCAAACGGCGGCGGAAACCATCTCTCAATTTCCCCATCTTCGCCTGCGGGGACTGATGGCTATCCCGCCGATTTGCGTCGCGGCTGGGGGTAACCGAGAGTTTTTTGTAAAAATGGCGCAGCTTTATGTTGACATAAGAACTAAAATCAACGATAATGTAAGTGTTATAAACTGTCTTTCCATGGGTATGAGCAGAGATTACGAGGACGCGGTGCGTGCCGGCGCCACAATGGTGAGGCTTGGTACAACGCTGTTCGGCCCGCGCGCACAGAAGGCAGTGCCATCACACAAGAACTGAAACCAACGACAGGGGGAATTTTTCCAATGGGACTGTTTGATGAAATCAAGCGCCTGGCCCGTCCGTATGATGAGGACGATTTAGACGACGAGGAGCTGGACGACGACTTCGAGCCGGTGCAGCGCAGCGACCGCCGCGAACGCGACAGGCTGGCCGTCCGCGAGCGGGAGAATACCATGCCCACCGCGGAGCTGGAGCCGCGCCGCAGCAATAAGGTGGTCAATATCCACACCACCACCCAGCTTCAGGTGGTGCTGGTGAAGCCTGACCGTTTTGAGAACGCCTCTGAAATTGCGGACCATCTGCGGGATAAGCGCACGGTGGTGCTGAATTTGGAGTCCACCAACAAGGAAATTGCCCGCCGTTTGCTGGATTTCCTGTCCGGCGTGGCCTATGCCAACGAGGGCAAAATCAAGAAGGTGGCCATTTCGACGTACATCATTACGCCCTATAACGTGGACATTCTGGGCGACCTCATTGACGAGCTGGAAAACAACGGAATGTATTTCTAAAAGAAGCGCTCGCGGAGGCGCATAGGGGAGATAGACCCCGGAGCGGATGCCGACAAACCGAAAAGCGCACAACGTGCGGTCTGTTTGTCGGCGCAGTCGGAGGGGTTATCGACCCGGCCATGCGTCCAGCGTGAGCGTGCCCGCACTGCGAAAACGCACATTTCCGGCGTCCCTGTATAGAGAGTTTAATAAGGGGGAACCTGTATGCTGACACCCCAAGAGGTATCTGAGCGCTCTTTTGCCAAGGCTTCCTTTGGCGGCTATAACATGGGCATGGTGGATGATTTTCTCGACGTGCTTACGGCGGACTACACCGCCCTTTATAACGAGAACGCAGTTCTGAAAAGCAAAATGAAGGTGCTGGTGGACAAGGTGGAGGAATACCGCTCCACAGAAGAAGCCATGCGAAAGGCCCTGCTGACTGCCCAGCGCATTGCTGACGAGATGGTGAGCGACGCCGAAAGCAAGAAAAAAGCTATGCTCGACCAGGTGGAGGAAGACGCTGCTGCCCGCATGGAGGAGCTAAAGAAGCAGGAAGCGGACCAGCTTGCCCGTCTGGAGGCGGCCAAGGCTGCTACCAGTCAATATGTGGCGACGCTGAAGCGGGAACTGTCCAAAGAAGTGGACTTTATCAGCGGCCTTGAGGAAATCTCTGCTCCGGAGAAAAAGCCCGACCCGGTGCTGAGCGCTGCCTTTGATATTGAGCGCACCATGCAGGACTTGGTCAGGAAAGAGGCCGAGCCGAAGGTACAGGAGCCGGAGGACAGCTCTGCTGCCACGCAGGTGTTCGCGCCTGTTACCGTGGATGTTTCCGCCCGCCGGGAAGAGGAACCGGCCGCCCTGTTCGATTACGAAAAGGATGGGGAGGACGCAGAGCGGGAGCGTACCGTAGAGGGGCCTGAAGAGGATGAGGAGCCGCCGGTGGAGGAGCCTACCCGTCGGGACCGCTTTGACTTGGACGACCTTGCAAGCCATTTCGGCGCGGGCTTTGAGCCTTAACGAAAAAACGCTTTACCGGCATGGCCGCAGGCCATGCCGGTTTTCATTATGAGGCATTTGTGTCCGGCCAACTTCTGGCCGTCCCGAAGCACACCTCTTGACAGCGCCCGGAAAAGCGGATAAAATAAAGCGAAATACACAAAAGCGAGGACGAGGACGAGTACGCACAGCTTTCCCGCGCAGAGAGCCGCCGTTTGGTGCAAGGCGGACGGGAAACCGGGCGGAATATCACCTCACAGCTTCGGGGCTGAACGAGAGTAAGCTCCGGCGGGCGTGACCGTTACATCACAGCTTGAGAGGCCGGAATACCCGGCAAAAAGAGTGGTACCGCAGAGGTTTGCGCCTTTGTCTCTTTGGGGACAAGGGCGTTTTTCTTTTTGGAACCGCTCCATTTGGAAGATACAGGAGGAACCACCCATGGATTACAACCAGACCGTACACCTGCCCAAGACCGACTTCCCCATGCGGGCAGGCCTACCCAAACGGGAGCCTGATATGCTGAAGGAGATGGAGGAGCACCGGCTTTACCACAAGATGATGGAGCGGAACGCAGGCAAGCCCACCTTCGTGCTCCACGACGGCCCTCCCTATGCCAACGGCAATATCCACATCGGTACGGCGATGAACAAGATTTTGAAGGACGTCATCGTCAAGTATAAAAACATGACGGGCTACTGCGCCCCCTATGTCCCCGGCTGGGACACTCACGGCCTGCCCATCGAGTCCGCTGTGCTGAAGGACAAGAAGGTTAAGCGCAATGAAATGACCACTGCCCAATTTCGGGACAAGTGCCGGGAGTACGCCACCCAGTATATCGACAAGATGACCGGCCAGTTCCAGCGGCTGGGCGTGCTGGGCGAGTGGGAGAACCCCTATATCACCCTTCTGCCGGAGTTCGAGGCCAAGCAAATTGAGGTCTTCGGCAAGATGGCGGAAAAGGGCCTCATCTACAAGGGCATGAAGTCGGTGTACTGGTGCCCCCACGACCAGACCGCCCTTGCCGAGGCGGAGATTGAGTATCAGGACGACCCCTGTACCACCATCTTTGTCAAGTTCCCGGTGAAGGACGACAAAGGCAAGCTGGGGCAGTACTGCGACCTGAGCAAGCTGTTCTTCGTCATCTGGACGACGACCCCGTGGACGATTCCCGGCAACACGGCCATCAGCCTGAATGCTGAGTTTGACTATGTTCTGTTGGAGGCTCCCGGCGGCGAGGTCTATATTATGGCCAAGGAGCTGGCGGAGAAGGTCTGCAAAGCCGCCGGACTGGACTACGCCGCCTGCAAGGTGCTGGCGACCATGAAGGGCAGCGAGTTCGACCTGATGGTGGCCAAGCACCCCCTGCTGGAGCAGGACTCCGTTATCCTCAACGGCGACCACGTTACGCTGGAAGCGGGCAGCGGCTGCGTTCACACCGCCCCCGGCTTCGGCGCGGACGACTTTAATATCTGTCAGGCTTACGACAAGGCGGGGCTGACCCACATTGGCGTGCCCGTGCCGGTCAACGACCGCGGCATTATGACCGACGCGCGTTATGACGGCCAGCACTACACCAAGGGCAACGACATGGTGGTGGAGGACTTGGAGCGGGAGGGCTTCCTGCTGGCCAAGGAAAACATCGTTCACTCCTACCCCCACTGCTGGCGCTGCAAGCACCCTATCATCTACCGCGCCACCGAGCAATGGTTCTGCTCCGTGGACGCCATCAAGGAGGCGGCTGTGCAGTCCTGCGAGGGCATTGGCTGGCATCCGGCATGGGGCAAGGAGCGCATGGTCGCCATGATTAGCGAGCGCAGCGACTGGTGCATTTCCCGCCAGCGGGTGTGGGGCGTGCCCATTCCCGTGTTCTACTGCGCCGAATGCGGCGAGACCATTGTAAACCCCAACACCATTGCCCACATTTCCGGCCTGTTCCGTGAGCACGGCAGCAACATCTGGTTCGACAAGGAGGCCGACGAACTGGCCCCCGCGGGTCTGAAATGCCCCAAGTGCGGCCACACCCACTTCACCAAAGAGACCGACATCATGGACGTGTGGTTTGACTCCGGTTCCACATGGGCCGCCGTGGCCAATGAGCGGCCCTACCTGAAGTATCCCGCTGACATTTATCTGGAGGGCGGCGACCAGTACCGCGGCTGGTTCCAGTCCAGTATGCTCACCTCCATCGCCTGCAACGGCGTGGCCCCCTACAAGCAGATTATCACCCACGGCTGGACGGTGGACGGCGAGGGCAAGGCCATGCACAAGTCTTTGGGCAACGCAGTGTCCCCCGACGAGGTCATCAAGGACTACGGTGCGGATATGCTTCGCCTGTGGGTGTCCTCGGCGGACTATACGCAGGATATGCGTATTTCCGGGGACATTATGAAGCAGCTCTCCCAAGCATATTTGAAAATCCGCAACACCGCCCGCTATATGCTGGGCAATCTGGACGGCTTCAACCCAGACCGCCCCACCCCCCTCGCTGACCTGCTGCCCCTTGACCGCTGGGCGGTGGCCAGGTTCAACGAGCTGGTGAAGGCTGCCCGCGCCGCCTATGAAAAGTATGAGTTTCATGGTGTGTATCGCGCCATCTACAATTTCTGCGTGGTGGATATGTCCAACTTCTATCTGGACATCATCAAGGACCGGCTCTACTGCGGCAGCGAGCAGGAGCGCGCCTCCGCCCAGACGGTGCTCTACCGTATTCTGGACGGTCTGACCCGTCTGGTGGCCCCCATCCTTGCCTTTACCTCCGACGAGATTTGGCACGCCATGCCTCACGACGCCTCTGCCAACGGGGAGAGCGTGCTCCTGAACGACATCCCCGATTTTGACACGGCCTTGGCGCTGTCTGAGGCAGAACAGGCCAAGTGGGACGCGGTCATTGCCCTGCGCGCCGACGTGAACAAGGCGCTGGAGATGGCGCGGAGTGAGCAGCGCATCGGCAAGAGCCTTGAAGCGGCCGTCACCCTGCACTTCGGCAGCGAAGCCGCCTCCGTGCAGAATGCGCTGGCAGAATTTGACGCCGCAGAGCTGGCAGACCTGTGCATCGTCTCCGGACTGACCGTTTCTGCCGAAAGCGTGGAGGGGTATGCTGGCGAGACCGTCCCCGGCCTCACCGTCAAGGTGGAGAGCGCGGTGGGCGAAAAATGCCTCCGCTGTTGGAAGTTCGACCCTCATGTGAGCGCCGACGGCCTCTGCCCCCGCTGCGCCGCTGTGCTGAAGGCGGAGGGATAAGCAAACCAATTCAAAACGGACGTGTCCGAATGGGCGCGTCCGTTTTTCTGTTACCGTTCTGTAAGGATTTGTAATCCAGGGGGGGGGATTTCCAGTTCTTGTTTGTGGTATCCTGTCTTTGGTACCCCAAAAGAGAAGGAGGATTTACCGATGAAGAAGAAAGTTGCCGTGTTGTTGACCTGCGCTCTTGCGGCAGGCTTGATGTTGTCCGGCTGCACCACGCAGCCGAAGGAGAGCCAGACCCCTCCGCCGGAGGCCTTCCGCTTTACCAGGGAGAATATGCCCCGTTTGGACGGCTCCACCTCCACCGCGCCCTTGGCGGAAGCGGTGTGTGCGGTTCTGCTGGGCGAGAGCCGGGATGAGGTAAGCGATTTGGTGCAGTTCAACAAGACCACCACGGCTTACTATAACCTGATGGAGGGCAAGGCCGACCTGCTGATTGTAGGCGAGGCCAACGCCGACGTGCTGGCGGCAAAGGAGGAACAGGGCTTTGAGTGGGAGCGGGAGGCCTTCGCCACCGACGCCTTTGTATTTGTGGTAAACGAGCAAAATCCGGTGGACTCCATCACCGTGGACGAAGCGCGGCGCATCTATGCCGGTGAAATCACCAACTGGAAGGAGCTGGGCGGAGAGGATAGGGAGATTATCCCTTTCCAGCGCAATGAGGAAGCGGGCAGTCAAACCCTGATGGAAAAGCTGGTGATGCAGGGAACGCCCATGATGGACGCGCCCACCGACTATATCATCGGCAGCATGGGTCAACTGATGGAGGCGGTCAAGGGCTATGACAACGCCCCCGGCGCTATCGGATACAGCGTGTATTACTACGCCGAAGAAATGGAGATGGCTCAAGGTCTGAAGCTGCTGAAGCTGGAAGGCGTGGAGCCGAATCCGGAGACCATCCGTTCCGAGACCTATCCCCTGCTGAACCCCAAGTATGCGGTGCTGCCCGCCGATGCGGCGGAGGACGCGCCCAACCGCATCCTCTATAACTGGCTGCTCAGCGAGGAGGGCCAGAAGCTGGTGGCCCATGAGGGTTATGTGTCCATCATGGAGGTGGAAGAATGAGGCGGGCGGCAGCGGCGGCTCTCGCCCTGCTCCTCTTGCTGGGGGGCTGCGCGGGGCCGGTTCAGCCGGACAAGTCCGACGGGCCGCTGGTCTATACCGACTGGTCAAAGCTAGACGCGGTGGAAACCGCCCCGCTGGTGGGCGAGCGGTGGTATGACGAATACACCGGGGAATTAATTCCGCATGAATATGGCACCCTCGTTCCCTATGCCGGCCTGCGGCTGGCGGAGGGCTGGCCTGCGGACAGCGGGTGCCTGTATGGCCTGATGACCATAGACGGCGTGGCGGTAACCGACCCGGTGTATAGCGACGTTTACCACCCGGGCTATTGGGATGGAAGCGTTCTTCCCCATATGCTGCCTGTGCTGGTGCTGGTGCGGGGGAAACAGCCGAACAACCCGGACATGGGCGCGGAGAAGCTCTATGCACTGGCGGCGGAGGACGGAAGCTGGTGCACGGAATTTGAATATGCCGGGGTCATGGCGGCCCCGGAGGGTCTGCTACTGCTTCGGGCGGACGGCGCGGACTGGGTGACGCTGGACGGGACCGTCGGGACGGTTACCAAGAGCTGGACGGCAGAGCAAATGGGGCTGACAGACAAGGATTTTCAAAACGCGCTGAACGAATTCCGCTGGGGCGAGGGCGTGAACGGCGACCGGAAGCAGGGCTGGATTGCCCTGTGCTGGGCGGACGTTGAGGGCACAGACGCCCTGCACATTTTCCGTCCGGCGGACGGTGCCCATGACGTTATTTCCTATGACGACTGGCACGCCATGGACAACGGCGCGGAACAGAGCGGCGACTGGGATGTCCGCGTGGAGGGGAATACCACGGTGTTGACCCGTGGGGAGGAGACCGTCACCATCGACCACCCGGCAGGCGAAGGCGGCGTGGAAATCGGCGCGGGGGTGGTGGTTTTCCGAGACGACGGGCTGGTCTATAACATGGCGGGCGAAAAGCTGTTCGACTTTGGCCCGAACCGCTATGTGACCTTTGAGAAGGACAAGATGCTCGATGTGGACGCGCCCGGGCTGGTGCTGGCCTACTCCTCTGCCGACGCGGGCGAGATGGAAATCGAATATTATCTGGCAAGCGGTACAAAGGTAGCCACGGCGCAGCCGGATGAAACGACCGGCGAATACAGCCCCCGTGTCAGCCAGCTCTGCGGTATCGTTGAGGTGCTGGAATCGGACACAGCAAGCTACTATGAGACGGAGAGCATGACGTGCATTTTCCGTACCCGCCTTTCCATCGGCGGGTAAAAAGCTGGTTGTGCGAAAACGCTTCCCATGTTACAATACTTGAATAAGCGACTAATTTTCCGGCGCTGTCATATACTACGTTTTGAAGGGAAGCGTTTCCGCCCATGCTTTATCTGCTGCTTGCCGCCGCGCTGGTGGCCATTGACCAGCTGGTTAAATTCGCCGTCCGCGCCAATATTCCCTTGGGAGGGTCAGTTCCCTTCCTGCCCCATGTGTTGGAGCTGACCTACTGCCAAAATACCGGCGCGGCCTTTTCCCTGTTCGCCCGGCACACTTGGGTGCTGACGGTGATTTCCGGGGCGGCGGCGGTGTTATTGCTGGTTTTGCTGGTGCGGAAAAAGGGCCTGCGGCATCCGCTGGGGCGGTGTATCCTCGCTCTGCTGCTGGCGGGCGCAGTGGGTAACCTCATCGACCGGGCGGCCTTCGGCTATGTCACCGATATGTTCCGCACGCTGTTTATGAACTTCGCCATTTTCAATGTAGCGGACATCTGCCTGACGGTGGGGTGCTTCGCGCTGGCGCTGTATGTCATCCTCGGCTATGACAAGCTGGAGAAGAAGGGCGGCAGGCAGTGAGCGCCCCCCTGTCCTTCACGGCGGAGGTCGCCGGAGAACGCTGCGACGTGTTTTTGACCCGCGCCCTCCCAGAGCTGACCCGTTCCGCCGTTCAGCGTTTGCTGGAGGACGGCGCAGTCGTTCGTCCCGACGGGCGGCCTTACAAGAAGAACGGGAAGCTGAACGCTGGGGACATTTTGCAGGTCACCCTGCCAGAGGCGGCGGAGAGCGGGCTTGTCCCCCAAAATATCCCGCTGGATGTGCGCTATGAAGATGACGACGTGATTGTCGTGAACAAGCCGGTGGGGCTGGTGGTGCACCCCGCTCCTGGCCATCCCGACGGCACATTGGTAAACGCTCTGTTATATCACTGCGGAGAATCACTCTCCGGAATCGGCGGAGAGAAGCGCCCGGGCATCGTCCACCGCATCGACAAGGATACCTCCGGCCTTATCATTGCCGCCAAGAACGACACCGCCCACCAAGCCCTGTCCGCCCAGTTGAAGGAACACAGCATGTACCGGGTGTATGCGGCGGTGGCGGTGGGTGGCTTCCGAGAGGACAGCGGCACGGTGGACGCGCCCATCGGGCGGCACCGCACCGACCGGAAGAAAATGGCGGTAGACCGCCAAAGCGGCAGGGAAGCGGTCACCCACTGGTCGGTGGAGGAGCGTTTTTCCGGCTATACCCACCTGACCTGCCGTCTGGAGACAGGCCGCACCCATCAAATCAGGGTGCACATGGCCTCTCTTGGCCATCCCCTGCTGGGAGATACGGTGTACGGCGGCGCGCGGAAGGGCTTCCCAGAGCTTGGGGGACAGTGCCTTCACGCAAAAGCCCTCACCTTTACACACCCGACGACCGGGGAGCGGCTGACGGTGGAGGCTCCGCTGCCCGACTGGTTTGAACGGGTCTTGACAAAGCTCCGGACCATGGGGTAAAATCAGGCCAGACCGCGAGACAAACGAATAACAGGGGCGCTGGGCGCATGTCCGGCTGAGATTGAGGCGTAGTGCCGCCTCAGGTCACCTTGAACCTGATCCGGGTAATGCCGGCGTAGGAAGCTTATGAGGATGCGTCTTTCGGCGTATCGTCTCTTTCGTACCGCATTGCACCCGTTTGCATTGCGGTACTTCATTTTCAGAGGAGACGATACCCTATGACTGAGAGCAAAACGAAGAACAAGCTGTCCCTCCGCACCCGTGCGTTGGTGGAAGCGGCCGTGATGATTGCCCTTGCCACCGTGCTGGGCTATGTCCGGCTGTACCGCTTCCCCGCAGGCGGTTCTGTGGACTTCGCCATGGTACCCATTCTGCTGTATTGCCTGCGGTGGGGGCCGAAATGGAGCCTTGGCTGTTGCTTTGTCAACGGCGTGCTTCAATTTTTCCTGGGCGGCGGCATCGCCATTTCGTGGCAGTCCATGCTGCTGGACTATGTGGTGGCGTACACGCTGGTGTTCCTGTGCGGTTTTGCCGCAGGGAAAAAACTGGGCTGGCTGTGGGGTACCATTCTGGGCGGCTTTGGCCGCTGGGTCTCCCTGACCCTGTCCGGCGGACTTTTGTGGTATATGTATATGCCGGAGGAGTTTCTCGGCATTCCCATGGTGAACCCGTGGGTTTATTCCATCCTGCTGAACGGTCTGCTAATTGTGGTGGTCACCGTGGTAAACCTGATTGTGCTGGGCGTTTTTCAGGCGGCGCCTCCCCTGCGGAAAAGCCTGATGGCGCGTCAGAATTGAATTGAGGATTGATAGTTGTGGGCAAATTTGACGGTGTGCTTCTGGCCAGCGATTTTGACGAGACGCTCTGCGACGGTATGACCAACACCGTTCCAGAGCGCAGTCTTGCTGCGCTTCGCCGCTTTATGGCGGAGGGCGGCCGCTTTCTGGTGGCCACCGGCCGCGCCCACCGCACCTTTGCCCCTTGGGCGGATAAGGTTCCCATGAACGCACCGGCGGTGCTCTCCAACGGTTCCGCCATCTATGATTTTGAGACGGAGCAGATGTTGTGGCAGAGCTTTCTTCGCCCACAGGCCGCAGACGACGTGGAGGCCCTCTGCCGGGCGTTCCCCGACTTGGGGTTTGAGGCCTATCACGGTGAGGACATCTATGTTCACAACCCCAATTCCGTCACGGAGGCCCATATGCGGAAGGTGGGCGCGGCCTATACCCGCGCTCCCATTCAGGAAATGCCCCAGCCCTGGACGAAAATCATCTTTCAGCAGAGCCACGGTTATTTGGAGCGGGTGCAGGCCCATGTCTTACAGACGCTGGGCGGGCATTATGAGTGCATTTTCTCCAGCCGGTGCCTGCTGGAGTTCACCGACAAGGGCAGTACCAAGGGCCAGGCGGTATTGCAGGTGGCCGGACGGCTGGGTATTGCGGAGGAGCACATTTACTGTACGGGGGACAATCCCAACGACATTCCCATGCTCAAATGTGCAGCCATTCCCTTTGTGCCGGGCAACGCGGCCCCCATGGTAAAGGAGGTTTCCGGCGCACGTCTGGTCTGCACCTGCGCAGAAGGCGCTATGGCGGACATCATTGACATCCTCGACGGGATATACAGTTGATAAAACGGCTGACGGACGGCGTAAGCCGCCTGTCAGCCGTTCCATATTTGCAGGACGCCTAATAAAAGAAGAAGTCCGCCAGACAGAAGAAGCGTTGCTTTGCCCAGCCGGGGTAAAGTGCGCACCCGAACGGCCAGCGCCCGCCCGGCCAGCAGGGCGAGCACGGTTACCAGAAGATTGGCAGCCGCGCACCAGACGACCGGCAGGCCTGACAAGCCGGCGGCCACGCCCGCCCCGGCGTTGTTCACCGCCAGTGCCGCCCCCAGGGGGACGCAGGCCGCGGGAGTCAGAACGGGCGGCGTATTCGGTTCGCTGTTGGGCGCGGTCTGGCGCAGGGCGTCCAGCAGAGTCCAAAGGCCCAAGCCCGCCAGTGTAAGGCCGCCCAACAGGCCGGACAGGGGCGCTAAAATGTCGGCGGCCAGATGCCCAAGGGACAGCGCCACCCCAGTGACGGCCGTGGTGACGGCGCCCAGCACCAGCACGGCCGCCACGGTGAGGCGAAGGCCCTTCAGGCCGTAAGTAATGGCTAAAATCAGGGTGTCCAGATTGCAGGCCAGGGCGAAAAGCAGCGCGCCGCCGATAAGCTCTGCCAAGGTGACCCCCTCCTTTCCTTCTCACCATGCTATGTGGCGGAAAAAGAAGGGGTGACAGAGTTGTTTTTGTCATGGGAACTGTGCTAAAATAGCAGTAATGAAAGAGAGAGGAGCGGTTGCTATGTCCGCAAAAGAGGAGTTTATCGAGATTTACCGCGCCAATATTACAAGGGAGGGCGCTGACGCTCTGCTGGATTATTTAGAAAATAAGAGCGATTTCTTTACCGCGCCTGCGTCCGCCCGTTACCACGGCGCTTATGAAGGCGGCCTGTGCGACCACAGCGTCAACGTTTACCACTGCCTGGTGGATTATCTGGCCCGGCCCCGCGTACAGGAGCTGTACGGATTGGAGTATTCCAATGAAACGGTGGCCATTGTGTCGCTGCTTCACGACCTGTGCAAGGTGGGATGCTATAAGCCGTCCACCCGAAATGTGAAAGGTCCGGACGGCAAATGGCAGGCCGTCCCCACCTTTCAGTTTGACGACCCCCTCCCCTACGGCCATGGAGAGAAGTCGGTTTACATCGCCAACGGGTTCCTACGCCTGTCTCGGGAAGAGGCCATGGCTATCCGCTGGCACATGGGCTTCTCCGGCTGCGAGGACAGCCGCACGGTGGGACAGGCTTTGTCCCGCTATCCGCTGGCCTTTGCATTGTCCACGGCGGACATGGAAGCCAGCTATTTCCTGGAAAACGAATAAAACGAAAAAGCCCTTAAAAACCGGAGCCGCCGGTTTTTAAGGGCTTTTTGCAGCTTTTTTCAGATGGGCAGCAGGGCGCAGGCAAGCTGGAAATAGAGCACCAGCGCGATGGCATCCACGATGGTGGTGATGAGGGGAGCCGCCATAATGGCCGGGTCAAGCCGCAGCACCTTGGCCACAATGGGCAGGACACAACCGATGGTCTTGGCCAGCAGCACGGTGACGAACACGCTGGCTACAATGACAAAACAGATAAGAGCATTGCCGGGATACATAATCATCAGCCGTACAAAGTTCACCGCCGCCAGCACAAGCCCCACAATGAACCCCACCCGCAGCTCTTTCCAGATGACTTTAAAGATGTCGCGGGGGGAAATCTCACCCACGGCCATGCCGCGGATAATCATGGTGCTGGACTGGCTGCCGGCGTTGCCGCCGGTGTCGGTCAGCATAGGGATAAAGGTGACCAGCAGGGGGATGGCGGCAAAGGCGGCCTCGTACCGGGCGAGGATACCGCCGGTGAGCATACTGCTGACCATCAGGATAAGCAGCCATGGAATCCGGTTTTTTGCCAGCGTGAACACTCCGGTTTTGAGATAGGGCTTCTCACTGGGCAGCATGGCGGACATCTTCTGGAAGTCCTCGGTGGCCTCCTGCTCCATAACGTCCACCGCGTCGTCAACGGTAACGATGCCCACCAGACGGTTTTCCTTGTCCACCACAGGCAGGGAAAGCAGGTCGTACTTGTTGAAGCTGGCAACAACGGCTTCCCGGTCATCCGTGGTGGTGGCCATGATAATATGGGTGTCCATCAGGTCTTCGATTTTGGCCTCATAGGGGTTGAGCAACAGGTCTTTGACGGTGACCACCCCCTCCAGTGTGCGGGTGGCGTCGGTGACATAGCAGGTGTAAATGGTCTCCGTGTCCACGGCGTGGGCGCGGATATAGCGGAAAGCCTGCTCCACCGTCATGGATTTTTTCAGGCCGATGTACTCGGCGGTCATGATGCTGCCCGCGCTGTTTTCCGGATAGTTCAGGAATTGGTTGATGAGCTGGCGGGTGTCGCTGCCGGTATTTTTCAGCACGCGGCGCACCACGTTGGCGGGCAGCTCTTCCAGCATGTCCACCGCATCGTCGACAAACAGGTCGTCGATGATGGTGCCAAGCTCTTTATCGGTGATGCCGTTGATGATGTCCTCCTGCCGGTCTACCTCCAGACAGGCGAACACATCGCTGGCCAGGGCCTTGGGCAGCATTCGGAATACAGCCACGGCCCGTTCCTCGTCCAGCTCGGAAAGAAAGGCGGCCACATCCACCTCGTTTTCCTCCACCAGGAGGTTTTTCAGCTTGCGGAACTGCTTTTTTTCTGCCAGGGCAAGCAGCTCCTGTTGGTCGAATTTCTGCATGGGTCTCACTCCTTCCAGTTCAGATTACGCACTGGGAAGAGAGGACAAAAAACCACAGGACGCCGCTCAAAGCGGAGCCTGTGGGCACATGAGCGAAAAAGACGGCAACGCCTTATAGGCAACCGCGTACAACCGCGACTGCCCTACGTTCATGGGCCTGACTGTCCCCTTCCAGGCGCGTACTTCGGTCTGCCACGGTCGTTTCACTTCCTTTTGATGCTGGATTTACTGCTAAAAGCAGTATAATAATATATTTTAACACGTTCCAAGGCAAAAAACAAGGGAAGGCTGTGAGGCCTGCCCTTGTTTTTGCATCAGTACCGCCGAACCACGGCCACCACCTTGCCCAAAAGCTGGGCGTTAGTGCCGTCGATGGGCTGATAGTCCGGATTTTCCGGCATGAGCCATGTCACGCCGTCCTTGCGCCGGAGGGTTTTCACCGTGGCCTCGTCCTCAAACAGGGCGACCACGATGTCGCCGTTTCGGCAATCCTGCTGGCGGTGCACCACCACCAAGTCGTCGGGCAGGATGCCCGCATACAGCATACTTTCTCCACGCACCCTCAGGGCGAAGTGTTCCCCCGTCAACCCCTGCGTGTCAAAGGTCAGGTAGTCCTCAATGCACTCCTCCGCCAAAATGGGAGAGCCGGCGGCCACATTGCCCACCACGGGAATTCGGTCGGCAGGATTGTCGTTTTCCGCCACCGGTGCGGCGCCGGGAATGGTGATGGCGCGGGTCTTGCCCTCCGCCTTGACAATCAGGCCGGCGGCCTCCATCCCCTTCAGGTGGAAGTGGACGGTGGAGGGGGATTTGAGCCCCACCGCCTCGCCAATTTCGCGAACAGAGGGGGGATAGCCGGTGCGGGCGGAAAAGGAGACGATGAAATCATAGATTTGCTGCTGCTTTGGTGTAAGCTGCTTCATCTGATAGCCCTCCTTTGGCAGAGAGGCGGCAAAGCGGTCGCCGCAATACAGTTTCAACGGTTTAATGAAAGTATAGCACGTTTACGCCGGAAAAGCAAACGTTTGTTCTACAATTTTTGATGAAAAGCGGAAAATATTCCGGCTGGCGCGGCCATAAAATGTTTACAATTTCACCATTGACATTAAATATTTGGTACGCTATAATGCGTAACATGCTGATAGTTAGCAGGCTAAATAAAGTGGACAAGAGGAAGGGAGGGAGAAATATGAATCCCCCTGCTGACAGCAATCTATTTCTCTTTCACACGCTGCACCGCGCCCACCGCAACGCGTTGCTTTCCAACCTGATTGCAAAAGGGCTGGCTGATGTGGGGTCGCCGATGATTTTGTTTATTCTGGAGCAGAGCAACAAGGACGGCGAGATTGCGGCCCAGAAGGAGCTGGCGGAAAAGCTCCATGTGTCGGCGGCCACCGTCGCCACCTCGTTGAAGAGCTTGGAAAAGCGGGGCTATGTGACCAAGTCGGTGGACGACCAGGACGGCCGCTGCAATCGGGTGGTCATCACCCAAAAAGGCAAGGACGTGGTGGAACGCTGCTATGCAGTATTCCGCAGCATTGACGAGCAGATGTATCAGGGCTTTACCGAGGAAGAGAAGCAGCAATTTTTCAGCTGCGAGAAGCGTATGCTGGAAAACCTGTGCCGCATCGGCGGCGACAAGGACGTGGGCAAACCACCCTTTATGGAAGAAAGGATGTGACGCTGAATGTTGAGACGATTGGCTCACTATGTTGGTGAGTACAAGAAATATTTTATTATAACACCGATTTTGGTCATCGTGGAGACCATCATCGAGCTGCTGATGCCCAGAATGATGGCGGCCATCGTAGACGTGGCCATTCCCAGCGGCGACCTGAACTACACCGTCCGCATGGGCTTTATTATGCTGCTGGTGGCGTTGGCCTCCATGACGCTGGGCGTGCTTTCCGCACGGTTCAGTACACGGGCGGCCATGGGCTTCGGCGCGAACCTGCGCCGGGGGCAGTTCAATCGGGTGCAGGAGTTCTCTTTCGGGGACATTGACCGGTTTTCCTCCGCGTCGCTGGTCACCCGTATGACCAACGACACCAACCAGCTCCAGCAGTTTGTGAATATGGGCTTGCGCCTGATGGTGCGCACCCCTGTGATGATTATTGTGGCGGTCATCATGTGCCTAACCATCAATGTAAAGCTGTGCGCCATCTTTTTGGTGGTGGTTCCGCTGGTGGCGCTGGGTATCTTCGCCATTATGCGGGTGTGCAACAAGCTGTTTGGCGCTTTGCAGGCCAAGATTGACAACGTGAACAACACCGTGCAGGAGAACCTGGTGGCTATCCGCGTGGTCAAGGCGTTTGTTCGTTCCGGCTATGAAAAGACCAAGTTCCAAAAGGTGAACGATGAGCTGATGGACACCGGCTTTCAGGTGGGCGGCCGTATGGTGCTGATGATGCCTCTGCTGATGCTGGGCATGTGCGGCGCCACTGTGGCGGCCTACTATTTCGGCGGCGGCATGGTCATCGGCGGCAATATGCTGGTGGGCGACCTGAGTTCCTTTAACAACTATATCTTTCAGATTCTCATGAGCGTCATGATGATTGGTATGATGATGCTGCAATTTTCCCGCGCCACCGCCTGCGCCCGCCGTATTGACGAGGTGCTCACCCATGAGCCTGACATCCGCGACGGCGAAGCGGCTCAAACAGTTGCGCTCCCCGAATCCAAAGGCAAGGTGGAGTTCAAGGGCGTACACTTCAAGTACAACGCCGACGACACCGGCGACGACGTGCTGGAGGACATCAACCTGACCGTGGAGCCGGGTGAATTTGTGGCCATTGTAGGCGGCACCGGCACCGGAAAGTCGTCTCTGGTGAACCTGATTCCCAGGTTCTATGACGTTTCCGGAGGACAGGTACTGCTGGACGGCATGGATGTGCGGGACTACCCCATCGAGGAGCTGCGCAGCCGCATCGGTATGGTGCTGCAAAGCAACGTCCTCTTTTCGGGTACCATTCGGGAAAACCTGAAGTGGGGCAACCCGAACGCCACCGAGGAGGAGGTCATTCAGGCTGCCAAGGACGCCCAGGCCTATGACTTTGTCATGTCCTTCCCCGAAGGGTTTGACACCTACATGGAGCAGGGCGGCGTCAACGTGTCCGGCGGACAAAAGCAGCGCCTGTGCATCGCGCGGGCTATGCTGCGCAAGCCGTCGGTGCTCATTCTGGACGATTCCACCTCCGCAGTGGACTCGGCCACAGAGGCCGCCATTCGGGAATCGTTCCATCAGAATCTGGCGGATACCTCCGTTATCATCATCGCCCAGCGCATCAGCTCTGTGCAGTATGCCGACAAGATTATCGTGCTGGACGACGGACAGATTAAGGGCGTGGGTACCCACGACGAGCTGATGGCTAATAACGCCATCTATCAGGAGATTTACGCATCTCAGCAGGAAGGAGTGAGCGAGAATGGCTGAACAAAGACCGATGCGCGGCCCCAGAGGCGGCGGACCGGGTGGGGGACCCCGCGGCGGCTTCCAAAAGCCAAAGAACGCAGGGAAAACCATTAAACGGCTGATGGGCTATCTCGCCCCGAACCCCCTCCCGCTTATTGTAGTGCTGATTTGTGTTGTGGTGGCGTCTGTTACCAACATCGCCGGTTCCTATTACGGCAGCCGCGTCATCATCAACAAGCTGGCCTACGGCCAATATAACGGCGTTGGAGAATTGGCCGCGAACCTGCTGGTGTTGGTGGCCATCTTCGGGGGCAGCGTGGTGGCCAGCTACCTCCAGTCCTTTATTATGATGAAGCTGGCCCACCGGGGGGTCAACCGCCTGCGCAGAGACCTGTTTGACCGCTTGCAGGATATGCCCCTCTCCTACTTCGACCGCCATCCCCACGGCGAGCTGATGAGCCGCTTTACCAACGATGCGGACAACGTGCTGATGGCCATGGAGCAGAGCATGGTGTCCCTGATTTCCAGCGCCATTACGTTTATCGGCGTGGTGGCAATGATGATTTATATCGGCCGCCTGTTGTTCCTGGTGGTTGTGTGCACCCTGTTCATCACACTGCTGTGCTTTAAGGTGTTCGGCGGCAAGAGCCGCAAGTATTACCAGCAGCAGCAGTCCGCCCTCGGCGCCCTCAACGGCAACATTCAGGAGATGATTGAGGGACTGAAGGTTGTCAAGGCGTTTACCCATGAAAAGGAGGCAAAGGAAGAGTTTGCCCAGCTCAATGAAGATTACCGCGGCGCTTCCACCAATGCGTCCTTCTTCTCCATGGTTATCATGCCGATTTCCATGCAGATGAGCAGCGTGGCCTTCGCCATCTCGGCCGCCATCGGCGGCGCGATGGTCATCTTTGCCGGACTGGACGTGGGTGGACTGGTGGCCTTCCTTGGCTACACCCGCCAGGTGAGCCAGCCCATGCAGCAGATTTCCATGCAGATGACAAACATCCTCTCCGCTTTGGCGGGCGCAGAGCGTATCTTTGACGCCATGGACGCGGAGCCGGAGCAGGACGACGGCAACGTCACGCTGGTGCCCGCCGAAAAGGACGGAAACGGCGTGCTGCACGAGTACAAGGGCGGCGGCCGCACCAAGGTGTGGGCGTGGAAAACGCCTGCGTCCAATCCCATGGAGCTGGTACGGGCGCAGAAGGACGGAAACGGCGGCCTTATAGAGACCGCCTCCACCGGAGAGGGTACCTTCCCGGCGTGGAAGTACGTCGACCACACCGGAGCGCAGGGGCTTCACCGCCTGCGGGGCGCTGTGGGCAAGGCGGAGGACGGCTCCACCCTTACAGAGCTGACGGGCGCGGTGCGCCTGACCGGCGTGGACTTCTCCTATGTGCCCGACAAGCCGGTGCTGAAAAAGGTGACGGTGTTTGCGAACCCCGGCCAGAAGATTGCCTTTGTCGGCTCCACCGGCGCAGGCAAGACCACCATCACCAACCTTATCAACCGCTTTTATGAAATTCAGGGCGGCACCATCACCTATGACGGTATCGACGTTCAATTCATCGAAAAGGACTCCCTCCGCCACAGCATGGGCGTGGTGCTTCAGGATACTCACCTCTTTACCGGAACCGTCATGGACAATATCCGCTATGGGCGGCTGGACGCCACCGATGAGGAGTGCATCGAGGCCGCCAAGACGGCCAACGCCCACTCCTTCATCCGCCGTCTGCCCCAGGGCTATCAGACCGTCATCACCGGAGACGGCGCGAACCTGTCCCAAGGCCAGCGGCAGCTTTTGGCCATTGCCCGCGCCGCTGTGGCAGACCCGCCCGTCATGGTGCTGGATGAGGCCACCTCGTCCATCGACACCCGCACAGAGCAGCTCATTCAGCGGGGCATGGACTCCCTGATGGAGGGCCGCACCGTTTTCGTCATCGCCCACCGTCTGTCCACCGTGCGCAACTCCAACTGCATTGTGGTCATCGAGCACGGCGAGATTGAGGAAAAGGGCAGCCATGAAGAGCTGCTGGAGCAGCAGGGCCGCTATTATAAGCTCTATACCGGCCAATTCAAATTGAGCTGATTTGTAGGATAAGCGAAGCAAGCGCCGCGCCGTTCTGGGCGCGGCGCTTGCTTTTTTGCAGGGAACCGGACGGGCTGAACGGAAGCGTGGAAACAGGGGGCGCTGCGGCCTCCCTTTTTTCTTGCTGCTGCGCGGGATAGCCTTGAAATTCATGCCTCGGCATGATAAAGTAAACAAGTTAAAGAAGTTTTTCCTGGAGGTGCTCCCATGAACCATACACTCCGCCGGCGACTGGCCTGCGCCCTTTCTTTTGTCCTCTGCGCCAGCGTGCTGCTTTCCTGTGTCTCCTGCACAGGAAACGACCCTGCCGCTGAATTGGGCTTGCAGTCGCTTTCTGCAAACAGCGGAGAAAATGTACTGCATGCGGCGGTGCTCTATTGCGGCAGCGACAACGACGGCACATGGCAGGATACCCTGTCCCATCTTCAGCAGGCGGTGGTGCTGGGGTTTGACGCTGTGGCGGTGGATATGTCAGGCGAATGGAGCCTTGCGGGCTATGACGCGCTGTATCTGGACGCCTCCCTCAAAAACGGCACCTCGTGGGCGAACGTTATTGCGGACTTTGCGGCGGCGGGCGGCGGCGTGTTCGTACCAAACGAGCTGTGGGATTACTTTGACCCCGCCGTTTTGGGCGCGGAGTCCTTTCAAAAAATCGAGGACTGTCCGGCAGAGGGAATGGAATACCCCGCAGTGGGGGAGGATTTAAGGCCCATACAGGAGCTGGTGGAGGACTTCGCCGGACTCTATGCGGAATACAAGGACTATCCGGCGCTCAAGGAGAACGACTACGGCTATGGCATGGCGCCCTCCACGGCGGAGGCGCTGGCAGAGCGGAACGGCCTTGCGGTATACGCCCTCAACCGTTGGGGCGAGGGTCATGTGCTGTTTACCAACGCGCTCCTGCCCAATCCCTTTTTCATCACGGGCTTGGCTATGGAGGCGCGGGAAGGACAGACCGCCTTTTCCAGCGCCACGGCCTCCTGCAATCAGCTGATGGTCAATGAATTCATGGCTTATCTGGCTCGTCAGCGGTGGGGGTTTTCCCTTTCCAAGGTATATGGCAGCTATGGGCGGCCCGATATGTCGTGGGAGCTGCACTATGAGGAACTGACCGGCATCGCCAACGGTGCGGCGGAGTTATTTGCCGAGGCGGCCATGGACGCCTCTCAGGTGCCGTCCTATACGCTGGTGCGCAATTCCATGGCGTGGTGGACGCGCTCTGAGTCCGTGACCTACCTGCTGGGCAAGCCGGGCGGGCGGTACGCTTATGGCTTGGACAGCAGCGAAAGCGCATACGGTTCAGGGACCCATGTAGCCGCCGGAGAAACATGGCTGTCGCTGGCGGATATTCCCGACGCAGGCGGCTATTTTGAAAGCTATCCCCAGTATGACCAGCGGGCTTATCCCTGCGCCTGCGACTGGAACGGAGACGGCAAGGTAGACCTGCTGTGCGGCAGCAGCGACGGCCTGCTTTACTATTTTGAAGGCGTCGGTTTTGACGACCGGCTGACCACCAAAGAGGCGGTGCTGCTCAAGGATGTGTTGGGCAAGCCCCTTACGGTGGGAAGCTATTCCGCCCCAGTGCTGACGGAGGTCAACGGCGACGGCATTCCCGATGTGGTCTGCGGAGCGGGCGACGGACGGGTGTACTGGTTTGCTGGCAATGAGGACGGCACGTTCTCTGCCCGGCGGCAGCTTTGTTCCGCCCGTATGGGGGGACAGGCTCTCCCGGAGGTGGGCGACCTGAACAACGACGGCTGCCCCGATTTGGTTATCGGTTCCGACACCCGTCGGCTGGAGGTGTGGTACGGGAACCGGACAGACCGGCTCAGCGTGGGGGGCCGCCGAACAGTTATCACCGTCCCCGAAGAGGAGACGGGCAGCTTTCTGGCCCCGCGGGTGGTGGACTGGGACGGCGACGGCAAAAACGACTTGGCAGTCGGAACCTTCGCGGGCTATATCATGAAGCTGAAAACCGTGGACGGAGCACTACGCTTTGACGGCTATCTGGCCAACACCGCCGCCAACTACCATGGCAACGACCTTTTGATGTTCCAAAACAACTGCGTGCCGGTCTTTTACGACCTGAACGGCGACGGCGTAATAGACCTGCTGATTGGCTCGCTGGAATACGGTATGGCTTACCCCATCGACTCCCCCTATTTCCCCCATCGGGAGGAGCTGCAAAAAACAGTTGATTTTGCCAAGGAACGGGGCTTTTATCTGGGGCTGCACGTCATGACCGGACGGTATGCCACCGTAGAGGCGGAGGTGGCGGAGTTGTCAGCCCAGAAGTGGGCGCTGCAAAGCTATGGCATCGACACGGAGACCGTGGGCGCTAACCGCCATACATGGTATTCCAGCACCGCCTCCCCCAGCCAGACCTTCCGCTCGGAATGGCGGGCGGGCCTGCTGTGGGATTCCGGTTTTTCTCCGGCCCGCGCCAGTCAGGGCACCCCTCAGGTCAGCCCGGAAAACGCGGTGGTTTACCCCTTCTTCCTGCTGGACGAGGACAAGCAGACCATCTTGGTGCAGAACTGCTCCACGGTGCTCTATCGGGACGACACCTATGCCCTGCTGTCCGGCAAGTATGAGATGCCGGCGTGCCTCTTTTACCACATGGATTTGAACTACAAAGACCCGGAGGAGAACGCCAAGGTAATCGGGCAGGCGGAGGCTTTCCGCCGCGCCTTCGACTACAACTTTGTAGGCGAGCACCAGCAGATGAAGGCGTCCGCCGCCGCCATCCACATGACGGCAAAGCTGACCCCCGCCAAGGGACAGAAGGGCTTCTCCTTTGCGGTGGCGGCGGGGGACGACGGCATGGCGTACCCCCTGAAGGATGCCCGTTATGCCAACGCCTGCGGGGTGAAGGTTACCTTCGGGGAAAAGCTGGCGGGCAAGACCTTCGCCACCGACGCCGACGTGTGGTATTGGGGCGAAAACGGCTGCCTGTATGTGGGGCTGAACAAGACGGTTCGCGTCTATGAGACGGAGGAAGCGGAGACCGTTCCCCACATCCAGCAAATCAATATTCCGGCGGAAATCACGCCCGCCAAGAACGGCGCAAAGGTCGCCTTTTCAGACGGCGGCATGATGCAGCTCACGGTGGCGGGCGAGGCCGACACCGACAGCGAGGGCTGGACGGTGGAGGAAATTGACGGCAACACCCGCTTCACCAAGTACGGCGAGGCCGACACCCTGAACCTACATTATTCTGCGGAATGACACCGGAGGGAACGCCATGATGAATTCAGCCATTTGCCTTTTGGAGCAGGCGGCGGCCCGTTGCGGCGGCAGGGTGGCCGTGGAGGAGGAAAACGCCTCCGTCACTTACGGAGAACTGCGCTCCATGGCCCGCGCGGTCGGTTCCGGCCTACTGGCGGGCGGCGCGCAGCCCCGCACCCCTGTGGTGGTCTACCTGCCCAAAAGCATCCATGCGCTGGCGGCCTTCTTCGGCGCGCAGTGCGCCGGAAGTCCCTATGCTCCGGTGGATTCTCACATTCCCATGGCGCGGCTTCAGAAAATCGTGGACAACCTCCGCCCCGGCTATGTGGTCACCAATGGGGAGCTTTTAACCAATTTGGAGGAGCTTTCTCTGGACGGAACAAGAGTTCTGCTCATAGAGGAACTGCTGGCAGGACAGGAGAACGGCGAGGCTGTGGACGCTGCCATCTCTCAGGTGGTGGACACCGACCCCATTTATATCATGTACACCTCCGGTTCCACCGGAACCCCCAAGGGAGTGACCATTCCACACCGTGGCATTCTGGACTATGCGGCGTGGGTGGCCGATACCTTCGCCTTTGACGAAAGTACCGTCATGGCCAGTCAGGCGCCCTTTTACTTTGACAATTCCACCTTTGACATCTATGGAACTCTCCGCTGCGGCGGCACGCTGCTGCTGGTGCCTGACAGCCTGTACCTGTTCCCCTCCAAGCTGCCGGAATATCTGGAGGAGCATAAGGTAACCTCTATTTTTTGGGTGCCCACGGTGATGATTAACGTGGCCAACTCCGGCGCGCTGGAGGGCAGAGGCCTTCCCAAGCTCAAAAACGTGGCCTTCTGCGGCGAGGTGATGCCCAACAAGCAGTTGAACATCTGGCGGCGGGCGCTGCCCCACTGCACCTATGCCAACCTGTACGGCCCCACGGAAATCACCGACGTGTGCTGTTATTACAAGGTGGAACGTCCCTTTGAAGACCATGAGAGCCTGCCCATCGGCAAGGCGTGCGAGAATATGCGGGTGCTCATTCTGACGGAGGACGGCCGCCCGGCCGCCCCCGGCGAGACGGGGGAGCTGTGCGTTATGGGCAGCGGCGTGGCGCTGGGCTACTGGAACGCTCCGGAAATCACGGCCAAGGCCTTTGTGCCCAATCCCCTCAGTCCTTCCTTCCCAGAGCGGATGTACCGCACCGGAGACCTGGCCCAGTGGGGCGAGGACGGCCTCATCCGCTTTTTGGGCCGGAAGGACTTCCAAATAAAGCTGAAGGGCAACCGCATCGAACTGGGCGAGGTGGAAAACGCCGCCATGTGCGTGGCGGGCGTAGAAAACGCCTGCGCCGTTTTTGACGCGCCGCGGGAGCGCATTGTGCTGTTTGTGGAGTCGCAGGCGGCCATAACCCTGCGGAAGATGCGCCTTGCCTTAAAGGAATATATCCCCCAGTACATGATGCCGGGGGAGCTGGTGGTGATGGACAAGCTGCCCCACACCGCCAACGACAAGATAGACAGGGTGGCCCTCAAGGCCACCCTGACGGAGGAGGACGCCTGATGCTGAATTCAGCGGCCCGACTGCTGGCCGGGACAGCCGCGCGGTTCCCGGAACGGGCGGCGGTGGAGGACGAGCGCGGCGCATGGACATGGCGGGAACTGAAGGCCCAGACGGAGGCAGTGGCCACCGCCATTGTGGGCATGGACTTTGGTCCCAACCGGCCGGTGCTGGTGTACCTGCCCAAGAACAAGGAGAGCGTGGCGGCCTATCTGGCGGCGCTGTACGCGGGCTGCCCCTATGCGCCCCTGGATTACGCGGTGCCGCTGGGGCGCTTGCAGAAAACCATTGAAAATCTGGCCCCCGCCCTCATCGTCACCGACGAGGCGGGGCGGGAAGTGCTGTCCGGGCTGGACGTGGGGGCTGCAAGGGTGTCCCTCTATACCGAATTGGCCGTCTGCCCTGCGGACGCCGCGGCGCTGGAACGCTCACTGGGCGGAGTGATTGATACCGACCCGGCCTATATCATGTATACCTCCGGCTCCACCGGCACGCCCAAGGGCGTGACCGTCGCCCACCGGGGCGTTTTGGACTATGCGGCGTGGGTGGTGGAGACCTTCGGCCTGACGGAGCAGTCGGCGCTGGGGCTTCAGTCCGGGTTCCACTTTGACAACTGTGTGTTTGACCTGTATGGCTGCCTGATGACGGGGGCAAAGCTGGTCATCATTCCGGAAATCCTGTTTATGTATCCACAGAAGCTGATGGACTTTGTGGCGGAAAAACAGGTGACCTGCGTGTTCTGGGTGCCCACGGTGATGATTAGCGTGGCCAATTCCGGGGCGCTGGAGGGCAGGGAACTCCCCCACCTCAAGACGGTGGCCTTCGCCGGTGAGGTGATGCCCAACAAACATCTGAATATCTGGCGGCGAGCGCTGCCCCACTGCACCTATGCCAACCTGTACGGCCCCACTGAAATCACGGTGGACTGCACCTGCTACCTCGTCGACCGCGACTTTGCAGACAGCGACAGCCTGCCCATCGGTAAGCCGTGCGCCAACAGCAGGGTGGTGCTGCTCACCGGGGACGGCAAAATTGCGGGCGAGGGCGAGGAGGGAGAGCTGTGCGTCATCGGCAGCTCTCTGGCGCTGGGCTATTGGAACGCCCCAGAGCTGACGGAAAAAGCCTTTGTACCCAACCCGCTAAACCCAAACTGGGGAGAGCGGATGTACCGCACCGGCGACATCGCCCGGTGGGAGGCGGACGGCAATCTGACCTTTTTAGGGCGGCGCGACCACCAGTTCAAGCTGCGGGGCAACCGCATCGAACTTGGGGACATCGAGACGGCGGCCTCCACCCTGCCGGGTGTGGAGAACGTGTGCGCCCTGTTCGACGAGGGGGCGCAGGAAATCATGCTGGTTGTGCAGAGCGGGGAAATGCTCTCCCTGCGGAAGCTGAACGCGGCCCTGGGCAAGCTGATTCCCAAGTATATGCTGCCTAAGCGGTTGGAGGTCATGCCCGCCCTGCCCATGACGGCCAACCGGAAGATTGACCGGGTGCGGCTGAAGCGGGAACTGCTGAAGGAGGGCTGACCCATGGGAGTTGTTATCCGGCCGATGCGGGAGGAGGAGTTCTCCAGTCTGCTGGCCTTATACCGGGACTACCACCGGGAACTGACGGCCTGCGGGATGCCCTACGACGTGAACGAAAACGCACTGGAGGACGTTTTGCGGCTGAAGGTGCGCTCCAAGCTCATCCTGACGGCTGTGGCCGAGCGAGCGGTCGGCAGTGTGGGCGGCTTTGTGTTTTGCTCCATCCTGCGCCTTTCGGGGGAATACCTCTGCGAGGGCAGCGGCCGCACGGGCTACCTGAACGACCTGTATGTGGCCCCGGACCTGCGGCGGAACGGGCTGGCGGGCGAGCTGACCGCCTATGCTGAAAATTGGCTGCGGGAGCAGGGCGTGCCTGTCATGCAGCTTCAAGTTTTGCAGCAGAACCCCAACGCCCACCGCTTCTGGGAAAGCGTGGGGATGCGTCCCGTGGGGACGATTTATGACAAGAAACTGTAAAAAGCGAGGAATACGACCATGGAAAATGTAAAGGATACCCTGCGGGCTTATATCATGGAGCACTTTGAAATCGAGGCGGACGACCCCGATTTTGATGACGACGTTCATCTGTTCGACTACGGCTTTGTGGACTCTTTGGGCGCCACGGAAATCGTGCTGTTTTTGGAGGAGACCTTTGGGGTGGAAATTACCCAGAAGGACATCATCCTTTACGCCATGAACACCGTCAACGAGATTGCGGAGGTCGTGGAGCGCAAATTGCAGGAGAAGGGCGATTAACGCCGTATGTGGTACCTGCAAGTTGACACCCTGCTGTGGATTTTAGCGTCCACCCTGCTGTATGCGGCGCTGGCCGCCGTTGTGGGCAGACTGAGGCCGGGACAACGGCTTACGCCCCTTTTGCTGGCGTTCGATTTGGCGCTGCTCATCTATGTTTCGCCGCAGTTGGCCGCCTTTTATGTGGTCTACACCGTGGCCACATGGCTTTTGCTGCGGATTTTAGGGGCGGTGAAGGGAAAGTCCGTGCGTAAAGGGCTGTTTGTCGTGTTTTGCGTGCTGTGCGCGTCCCCGTTCCTCTATGCGCGGGCGGCGCTTCTGCTGCCCGCCCTTCCGGCGGTGTTTACGCTGGTGGGCATGGCGTACAATATGCTGAAGGCCATCGACGGCGTGTTCTATGTGTACTATGCCGACAAGCGTATCCCGCTGATTGCCTATGCCAACTTCATCCTCTATTTTCCGGTGATGACCGCTGGGCCAATCTTGCGCTATCGGGATTTTGAAAAGTATTACCTCCACCCCAAGGCGGTGACGGCGGAGGCGGCCACCGAAGGCGTGAAGCGCTTTATCCGCGGCCTGTTCAAAAAGATGGTGCTGGCCGCTCTGCTGGGCATGGTGCTGGAGCGTCTGACGGCGGCGCGGGCGTGCCTTCTGGTGAGCCTCGCCACGCTGGCGTGCAGTTACCTGCTGCTGTACTTCGACCTGTCCGGGTACAGCGACCTTGCTATTGCGGTTGGTTCCTTCACCGGATTTGTGCTGCCGGAAAACTTCAAGCAGCCGTGGACGGCGGCCAGCTTCACCCAGTTCTGGCGGAAGTGGCACGTCACCCTCAGCGACTGGATACGGGAGCATATCTTTGTGGTGGTGAACGGCAAGCGGCTCAACCGCTGGCTGGGCGCGCTCATCGGCGTCTGCACCATGGTGGTCATGTCCCTGTGGCATGAATTCAGCGTGGCTACGGTCGTCGACGGCCTCTTTATGGGTGCGTTTCTTGCCATCGAAAATATCTTCAGCCTGACCACGGTAGACAAGCGGAAAACGCCCAAACCGGTCTACTTCCTGCGGTGCGCGGCGGTGACCTTCTTCTTCGCGGTGAACACCCTGTTCTTCTCTGTGGGGGCGGAGCAGATTGGCGTGGTATTGAAAGGACTGTTCCGCCTATGAAATTTCTCAAATGGATGAAACGCTGGAGCTTTCTCCTTTTGCTGTGCGCCGTTCTGCTGGTTGGCGAGGCGGCCCTGCGGCACTATGACCCGGTGAAATACTTAAAGCCCGTCTGGCGGGACGACTTCGAGCTGCTTCAGCTTGCTCACCCAGAGGAGGTGTGGGACAAGGTGTTTTACGGCAGCAGCGCCGTGACCGCCTCCTATCTGGAGGGCTATGGAGGCAGTGGTTATCTCAATGCAGGCATCGACTACGGCACCGTCAAAGACCTGTGGGAGCTGCTGGACAAGGGCTATATCACCGTGGGGAGCGACCTTGTGCTGGGCCTGAATGAGTTGTCCTTTCTGGACTCCCTGCCCACAAACCCCACCTATGTATGGCATCGGGCATGGTATGAGCCGTATGTCTACTTCCAGCGTGACCGTCTGCTGAAAATCGTCACCGACGGTATTGATAACCTGTCAAACGGCCAGCCCTTTGTGACCATCGACCACAGCGACCAGCAGCGGCAGGTGTACCACGGACATTTGACGGGCGCAGAGCTGGCGGACGGTCTGGAGCGGGTCAAGGAAAAGTTCGGCTACATGAGTCCGGCGGAATGCGTGGAGAATTTCGCCGCGCTGGACAAGCTGGCAGACTATTGCAGAGAGCATGGCGTCCGCTTGCGGGCGGTGTGGATGCCCCGCAACAGCAAGGTGGAACTGTATCCGGCGGCTCAAAGTGTCATCGAGGCGGCGGACGCACGGCTGGAGGCACTGGGCATTGAAACGCTGGATTTGCTCCACGAAATTCCTGACGAATACTTTTACGACACGGGGCACATGGATTATGAAACGGGCGCGCCCTATTTCACAGAGACCATCGAGCCGTGGCTGAAGGAGGAGGGCTGACATGACGGGAAAACGGGAACAGGCTCCTCCGCCCCGCCGCAGGCGGGGAAAAAAGGACGTGCCGCCCTTGCCGCTGCCCCTGCGGGGCGTGCGGCTGGCGCTGACCGTAGCGCTGTACGCCGCCATGCTGGCGCTGGTGCTGCTGTTCTTCACCGGCCACGGCACCTTTATTTATGAGGCGTTTTGAACAGAAAAACAGTCCGGAGACGGCATTGCCGCCTCCGGATTGTTTGCTTTTCGACTATAATACTATAATACAGTTTCGCAGAACCGCATAATAAGGGCGGCGGCTTCTCCGCGGGTAGCCGTGCCGCCGGGGGCAAGCGCAGTTCTGGTGCGGCCCGTCATCAAACCGGCGGCATTGGCCCATTGCACGGCCTCCAGCGCCCACGGGCTGATTTCGCCGCAATCGGCATAGCCTGAGAGGTCGGCAGAGCTTGTCACGTTAAGCTGCTTGGTCTTGGCATAGCGCAGGAGCATCACGACAAATTGTTCCCGTGTGCTGGGGTCATCAGGACAAAAGCTGCCGCCGCCATAGCCGCCCGCAATGCCGTTTTGTGCAGCCCACGCCGCCGCGTCGGCATACCACGCGTCGCTTGGCACGTCGCGGAAGCCGCTGCCGCTGCTGACCGCAGGCTCGCCCGCCAGACGGTAGAGCACGGTGACCAGCATGGCGCGGCTCACAGTTGCGCCGGGGGCGAAGGTTGTGCCTGTAACCCCTGTCATCAGTCCCTTGTCATGGACGTACTGCACCGCGTCGCGGTACCAGTCGCCGCTGTTCACGTCCGCAAAGATTTCCTCCACGGGAACGGGCGGCTGCTCCTTGTCCGGCTCTTTGTCTGCGCCTGCCGGAGGCCGCTGGCCGCTGGGGGTGGTGGGGACGGAGGGCGTGACGGGCGGCGTGTCGGGGGTGGGGTCAGGCGTTTCTGTGCCGCCGTCCAGCGCGGCATAGCCATATTTGCCGTCTTTTTCGATGATGATAACGTCGCCGGGCGGGTCGGACGCGATAACGTCCTTGGAGAGCGACGTTCCGAAAAACTGCATTGCCGGTACGGAAGCCCCGTCCAGCGCGGAGGGGATTTCCGCCCCCGTTGTGTCGATGAGGAAGGCGGTCTGGCCGTCGGCGCTCACGGCGGCGAGGCCGTCCTCGTTAAAGCTGGTAACGCCCATGTACTGGGCGGGAATTGCCATCTCGCCCGCCACGTTCATAAAGCCCCATTTGCCGTTTTCCTTGATGGGGAGAAGCCCATGGGCGGGCGTGCCGATTCCCTCATACTGGACGGGAAGCACAACCTCGTTGGCCTTGTTCATCACGCCCCACTTGCTCCCCTCGCCGTCCTGGTCCGCCCTTGCGACAAAAATGTCGTCCTCCGTGGCGGCAAGAACCCAAAAGGTGTACGAGTGCTCGCTGGTGGGGGGAATGACCCACTGGCCGCTTGCGTCGATAAAACCGAGTTTTTCAGGCCATGGGCTGTCCTCAAGCTCCGGATTGGTGGCATACTCCGTGTCAACAAGCGTTACCCCAATCAGCCCGAAGTCCTCAAAGTTTTCTTCGTCAAGAATGTAGCATATTTCATCTGGCCCATGCTGGACGTGGAAAAATTCTCCGGTTGTGGGGTTATAATAGCGCGCGCTGTCCCACATATCCCACAGTGTCACGAAAAAAAGTCCATGGCCGACGGGGACAATCATGTCGGGGTCTATGGTTTTGACCTCCCCGGTGGCGACGTCGGTGGCTTCATAGGAGATAGGCACCTGCTTGCCCTCGCGGTCGAACAGGTAAGCCTTGTCGGAGTGGTCGGGCTTCCAGCGAGTCATCATGGAAGCATACCCGTCTTGGAAATAGGTGAAATTGTCTACCTCGTCCGGGTTGTCCACGTCGAACCACGTCAGGTGGTTTTTCTCGTTGATGAAACCCCAGCGGTATTTGGAGCCGACGTAGGTGTCAACGGCGTCCGTCCTTTTTTCTCCAACGATGGCAAGGCCATCGTGGAACGGCTCAACAATGTCATACTCAAAGGGGATGACGGTGTTCCCCGCCGCATCGATAAAGCCATACTTGCCGTCCATATTGCAGACGGCGGCAAGGCCGTTTTCGCTGAAGTGGGTGAAGAAGTAGCGGTATTGCGGAGTGATGACCTCGCCCGTCTTGTCCACAAAGCCGCATTTCGTGTCCTTCCAAACGCAGCCAAGCCCGTTTTGAAATGGCAGGGCATCGTCATACTGGGGCGCGATGATGGTCCGCCACGTCGGCGTGCCGGAGGCGTCCTCCGCCGCCAGCGCTGCCGTGGGCAGCAGGGCGGCGGCGCAGCAAAAGGCCAGCAGGATGGACAGCAGCTTGTTTTTCATTCCGCCTCTCTCCCTTTTCTTTCCCTGCGGGGTGGGGCCGGGGGATGTGGGTGAGACTCCCCCGGCGCACGTTCTCCGCGGGGAAAACAAAATGTGCCGTGCGAGTATAAAGCCCCAACACGGCACGCAAAAACAGCACAACCGCTAAATACCCCTTGCTATGTAACCGCGAAAAAGGGTATAATAACGCCGTAGTGCGGAGATTCCGTTGTGTGGGTGGTCCTGCACCCGCGCAGGCTCCCAGGTGTTCCCGCACCTGGGAGCCGCTGCATATTTTGTTTTCCTTGCCCCCATTTTACGACATCGGCTGGCGCTTGGCAAGCCTTTTTTCAAGTTTTATCCAGTTGCCCCGCAAAAGCCCGAAGGCGGCATAGCCGCCTTCGGGCTTTCTTCTATTATATATACCGGTACTTTTTTCGGTTTATCGTGAGGAAGATAAGGGAGATGACAAAAGCGCACAGTTCCGCTACCGTGATGGCCAGCCAGATGCCGTCCACGCCGATGAGGAGCGGCAGAATGAGCACAGAGGCCATCTGAAAAATCAGGGTTCGCAAAAAGGAGATGGCCGCTGAGATGACGCCGTTGTTGAGGGCGGTGAAGAAGGACGAGGCAAAGATGTTGAACCCCGCCAGCAGGAAGGAAAAGGAGAACAGCCGGAAGGCGTGGATGGTGAGGGCGAGCAATTCGGCGTCATACCACACAAAGATGCCCGCCAGCGGTCCGGCCAACAGGAAGGCCAGAACGGACAGCAGAACCCCGGAGCAACCCATAAGGAGGCAGCTTTTTTTCAGCATATTTTTCAGTTCCCCGTGGTTTTGCGCGCCGTAGTGGTAACTGACGATGGGGGCGCAGCCGATGGAATAGCCGATGAAAATGGCGATAAAGATGAATTGAACGTACATCAGCACGCCATAGGCCGCCACACCGTCCTCCCCGATATAGCGCAGAAGCTGGATATTGTAGACGATGCCTACAAGAGAGGTGGAAATATTGCTCATCAGCTCGGAAGCGCCGTTGGTGCAGGCGTGGAGGATGGGCCGCAGCTTTAGCTTTGTTTTGGTGAGCCGAAGCAGACTGGTGTTGGGCCGGAAAAAGTAAAGCAGCGGCAGAATACCGCCCACGCACTGGCTCAGGCCGGTGGCCAAGGCCGCCCCCACAATGCCCCAGCGGAAGGCGCCCACAAACAGGGCGTCCAGTACCATGTTCGTGACGCCTGCGGCCACCGTGGCGGCAAGGCCCAGCTTGGGTTTCTGGGCGGCAATCAGAAAGCTCTGGAATACGTTTTGCAGCATGAAGGCGGTGGTGAAGCTGATAACGATGCGTCCATAAAGCACGCAGTGCGGCAGCATTTCCGGCGTTGCGCCAAGTAAAGAGGCGATAGACGGCAGGAGAAGAAATCCGATGATGGAAAGGATAACGCCCAAAATTACGGTGAGCAACACCATCATGGAAAAGTAGCGGTTTGCTTTTTCCCGCTGGTTCTCTCCCAAAACCTTTGCCACCAGAGCCGTGCCGCCGGTGCCAATCATAAAGCCGGTGCCCCCCAATATCATTACGAAAGGGAAAATCAGATTGAGGGCGGCGAAGGGGGTTTTGCCCACAAAGTTTGACACAAAAAAGCCGTCCACCACACTGTAAATGGAGGTAAAAATCATCATGACAATGGACGGCAGCGTAAAGCGAAACAGTTTTTTATAGGTGAAGTGGTCGGATAATTGGATATTCATAGGTTGCTCCTGTTCTGTGGATTTGGCCATAAGGGTCATTCACGGGAGATGCGCTTTGCCTCCGCCCGGAACGCGTCGAGGTACCGCTGGGAGAGCGCCAGATATTGCGCCACGTCCTCCTGCTTCCAGGAGGAAAAGATGTTGTTCTCCGCCTCGATGATTTTTGAGACGGTTTCCTCTGCCAGCCGCTCGCCCGCTTCGGTCAGGCAGACCAGTTTTTGCCTGCCATTCGCCGCCTCCAGATAGAGAATATGTTCCCGTTCCAGCTTGCGGACGGCGGAATTGAGGGTCTGCTTGCTGATACCGGTCAGGCGGCAGATGTCGCGCAGGGGACAGCGCCCGCCGTGGTACGCAAGTGTATATAAGAGATACATAGAGCTGTCCGAAAGGCCCAGCTTAACCGTTAAGTCGTGATACACGGCGTTTGTTTCACCCAAAAGGTGATTGAGCTGCCGCATTTCATTGGAAAGATTAATTTCCATGTGGCGCGCGCCTCCCTATTGTCCGAAATCGTACTATATTATAGTACGATTTCGGACAATTTGCAAGGTCATTTTGATAAAAAAGCGTGCCGCCCCACCAAAATGGGGCGGCACACGGCCTGTAAACTGTTTATTCTGCCTGTTCCATTGCCTCAATGAGACGGGCCGCCGTTACAGCGGCGGCGCCCCGCGGTACCGCTTCGCTCTCTCCGGTTTCCTGTTCAGCCATGCGGGCCTTGACCGCGCTGACCGTTTCCACAGCCCATTCCTCCGGCTGGGGCAGGTTTCCGTATCGGGCGGCGGCGGTGAGGAATTCTTCCAGCTCTGAAAAAGTGATGTTGTCACTGGGACGGAACAGCGCGTTTTCCTCCGGAGACAGCAGACCGGCGGCGCAGGCGGCGGCAACCGGTTCCCGGTACCACTGGCCCTCCGGTACGTCGAGATAGGGGCAGTCCAGCCCCACCCCGGAAAGCTGAAGGGAGCGGGTGAGTATGGCGAGGCAGTCGGCGCGGGAGGCGGGCTGTTCGCCGCCGAAGGCTCCTGTGTTGTTGCCGCTGAGCACGCCGTGGGAGGTGAGAAGCTCCACCTCCTGCTCGTACCACGTGCCGGAAATATCCGCATAGCTGGAGAAGGTCTGCCGTCCGGCGTTCGGGTCGGCAAGGCCGAGGGCCTCATAGGCAAAGCCATAGTAGTCCGTGCCCAAAATGGCGGCGGATACGGCGAAATCGTTTGTCACCGCGGCGATGAGATTTTCCGCATAGCTGTCGAGAAAGCTATCTTCCGGCGGGAAGCTGCCCTCTGGCGGGACGCTGTCTACCGGTAGCCGCCAAGTGACCGTTCCGGTACCGCTGTCATAAAAGAACGCGTCGGACAGGAAACTGCCGTCCTTCAGCAGGGCCACATGGGTGCAGTCGGACAGCACGTCCCGGCCGGTAAGCAGACGAGAATCGTAGTCAAAACCGAACAGGTTCAGCAGGGTAGGCAGAATATCCTGCGTACAGCAGTAGTCACCCACATAAATGGGCTGTTCCAGTGACGGCGTCCAGCAGACGAAAGCGTTTTTGTACTGCCAGTAAGGCACTTCATTCACTGCGTCCCCCGCAAGGGCGCGGTAGCTCTCTTCCGACAGGCCATAGGGGGAGTGGTCGCCGGTCAGGACGATGACAGTCTTGTCCGCCACGCCTGCTTCCTCCAGACGGCCAATCAGGTAGGTGAGGGCGTCCTCCAGCTCCAGATTGGCGGCCAGATAGGCCTTCACCTCGTCGGGGGCATCCACATTTGCCACCCTGTCCCAGTTCTTGTCGCTCATGGCGTTGGCGGCGGTACTGTAATCGGCGTGGCCGGAATAGGTCATATAGTAGGCGTGGAAGGGCGTTTCACCGATATAATCGTCCACCGTCTGCTCCAGCATCTCAAGGTCGGAGGTGGGAGTGGTGAGAGTCAGCTCCAAGCCGAAATTGACGGCGGAGAAGTCATAGCCCATATTGGTATGGGTGTTCACCCGATTATAGAACGTACCCGCATTGTTGTGGTACGCCCGCGCAGGAATGCCCTCGTTTGAGAACATCCGCCCCATGCAGAAGGGCAGGTAGTTTTCCGTGGAAGTGGCGAAGCTCATACGGCTCAGGTCGGGCATCAGTCCCATGCACAGGGTATATTCCCCGTTGGTAGTCAGGTTGGGGAAGCTGTTGTAAAAGTTTTCAAAGACAATGCCCCCGTTGCAGAGCTTGTAAAGGGTGGGGGTTAGCTCCTCGTCCACCAGATAGGGGGAAAAGGCCTCGCCGCATATCTCAATCAGGTTATAGCCTTCAAACAGGCCGGTATATTCGTTCTTGCCCGTACCGGCGCGGGAGGAAAAGTAGGCGTTTAACTCCCGAAGGGCGTCGCTGTCTGCGGCGTCGTCCAGCGCGTCAAAGTCCAGCTGCGGCAGGATATTTCGTTCAGAGGACGCGCCTGCGGTCAAGTCCATTTCTCCGCCGCCGAGGGACACCTTGCCGCCGGTGAGGATGCGGGTGGCATCCAGCCGGAGGGTGGTGAGCACGCCGAAGTGCTCCACCCAGCGGTCCACGGTGGTGGCAGAGCTGCGGTAGAGGGCGGCGGGGGAGTTGACGCCGCTCCCCATCAGGGGCAGCAGCGCCCCGGTGAGGAGGGTAAACGCCACAGCCGCCGCCAGCAGGACGAGCTTTTGCTTCCAGCTTTGGCCGTCCAGCCGAAGAATATCCTTCCGCCGCAGAAGAATGGCCGCCCAGAAGGGGGCGGTCATCAGCAGAAGCTGGGGAAGAGTATGCAGGATAGCGTTCAGCACGATGCCGCCGAAGGTGGTCATGGCATCGCCGCCCATGGATACAAAAGCGAGGGACAGGAAGCCGTCAAACACCTGATGGTACACAAGCTGGGTGCCGAACAGCGCATATACAATGCCGATGAGCCATATCCGCGGCGTGCCGCCCGCCTTGCCGAAGGAGCAGAGGAAGACCATCAGGCCCGCGCCTCCCAGCGTGAAGCCCAGCAGAGGAAAAACGCTGAGGGAGAGGGAGTGGAAGGCGGTCAGGTGTAAAATCAGCTCCCAGTAGAAAAGGGTGACGGCCCAGAACAGGTAGGCTTTGGCGGTCTGCTTCATGGCGCATCTCGCTTTCTTTCAAATAATGTTCTATTATACCAAATTTTCCGGGGAAATGCAAAGCGCGCACCGGAGGACTTTCCGGTGCGCGCCTGCAAAGCTACGCTCAAAACTGGGTGGCAAGGCCAAGGAAGAGAGGGGTTTCACTGGACAAGTCCACCACGGCGTAGAGGAAAGGGGAATCAAACACAATGGAGCGGGGTTCTTCCCAAAACAGCGTTGAGCCGTTCTTCACCTCAATTTCTGTGGCTGCCGCCGCTTCTGTGCCCTCCTCTGCCACCGTCAGCTTCACCTTTTGCAATACGGTGGAAATATAGAGCGGCTCGCCGCCGGAGTCTGACCCCATGACGGAGAAGTCCGCCTTGTCCGGGTCAAAGGCATCAGTCAAACCGAGGGCTTTCAGGGCATCGTTGAGGGTGACGGAAAACTCCACTTCCAGCTTGGGCATGGCCAGATAGACTTGCTCTTCTTTTCCGTCAAGGAGGGCGTGCCACGCTTCCTCCGTCAAGGCGGCGGCACTGTGGCGGATGTCCGCTCCTTCCGCCTTGGGCTTCACAGCGAGGAAAGCGGTCTTGCCGTCATCATAGGGCAGGAGAACGCCCTCCCGGTCCTCGCTTTCCGCCACGGTGATGTCCCCGGTGCGGCGGAGGAAAGGAACGGACGACTGAGAGCCGTCCTCGTTTTGGAAGTCGCCATCGTTTGCTGGGTCGAAAGTGGTCTCCCATGTACCCTTGAAGTAAAGGGTGTTAATGAGCGCCATGGAGGCTCCATCCAACGGCTCGTCCAGCAGGGTGGGGATAAGACCTTTGGTGTGCTCGCTCACCCAGCGGTTGATAGCCGCCATGGTTTCAGCGGTGCTTAAATCGGCGGAGTAGGCCTCGGCGGCGAAAACATCCACCAGATGCTGCAAATAGTCGTGGTCAAGCCGAAAGCTCTCATCCGTCCATACGGCTTGCGCCAAATTCAGTTCGGTACTCCCCGCCGTGTCCGTCAAGGCGTGGGAGAGGGTGGAGCACAGGGCATCCCGCCCGTCGGGAGAGGAATTCAGCAGGGCGGAAAACTGGGCGAGGGTGTTTCCGCTTGCACCGCCGGCCGCCATGGCAAGGGCCAGATAGGCGGACAGGGGCGAAATGACCGGGTTCGGCTCTTTGGCATCCATCTCGTTCAACAGCCCCAGCCCGAATATGGTCACCGGCGTGCATGGACCGTCGTAGCAGTACCAACGGTCGGTAGGCTCAAGGGTGCCCGTCAAGGCCTCCGGCTGATTGGCGCGGCAGCCGGACAGCAGACCCACTGCAAGGGCAGAGGTCAAGACCAGCGCAAGCAGCTTCTTCATGGAAAATCCCTCCTTTGCCCTGTTAGACGGGCAAGGGAGGGATTTTGTTCCATGGGGAATTATTCGTTGCGCAAATCAGGGTAATAATCGGGGTATTCGTCCCAAGGCTTGTCGGTGGCCGGGTCGTACTTTTCCACCACATGGTCGTCGAAGTCAACGGTAAGCTCTCCGTCGGCGTTTTTCGTGATGGTGTACTGAGCAAGACGGAGGTAGCGGATGCGTTCAGCGCTGTCCGCCCAGCGGAAAACGATGGTGAGTTTGTCCCCGTCGGAAACGGGGTATTGCTTTTGAATGAGAATGCCCTCTAACGGATGGAGGATTTGGTGCTCTTTATCCCATTCACTGTCCACGTCGGTGAAGGGGAAGCTGTCCAACAGGACGCCGTTGCGGTAGACCTGTGCCATTAGGGTGACAGGCCGCAGCTTTTCCATCAGCCAAGCTTGATGGACAGAGAACGAGACCTCGCTCCAAGCGATATTCAGCTTGCCGTCCGCAATGGTACTGCTTTGACGCTCCCAGAAGTCGGCGGACACCTGCAATTCTGTGCCGTCATTACAGTCGTAAATTGGTTCCAGCCGGACGGTCTGAATGGCACCATCTCCATCCCGCAAAAGAATGGAGAGGTCGATTTGATTTGCTATGGGGACAGCCATCTGAGTGGTAAAGGTGGTGGCGTTTTCCATGCGTCCCATCTCCTGCCGAACAGGTTCCCAGAGTTCCGGCTCTGCAATCAGCGTGACAGTGGTGTTTTCGTCGCACTCCTTGGGAACGACCTCCGCAATCAGAAGGACGGTACGGTTTTTCAGGTCAAAGGAGAGTGTGCGAACAGAGTATTCGGCGAGGGGAGAATTTTGGTCGGCCAGAATGTTTTCCACACTGCCGGAAATGTTGGAAATTTGGTTAGAGAGGCGGCTCTCCATCCAGCTCATATTGTTGTTTAGGTTGTTCAACTGGTTTTGCAGGCCGGAGATGCGGACAAAGGCATACAGGGCGAAAACCACCGCCGCCAAGATTGCCGCCGTCCTGCGTTTGCGCCCCTTCCGGGGCGGCTGCGCCTTTTCCCGTTCCTCCAGATAGCGCCCCACGATGCGGTCAACTGCGTCCAGCTGCGCGTCGTTCAATGTGTTATCGTTGTCCGCCGCGTCGGGGGCGGGGTCCTCCACGCCCAGCAGATAGCCGACGCTCACGCCGAAGCGGCGGGACAGGGCCACCAGCTTATCCACCTCCGGGATGGCGGCGTCGCTCTCCCACTTGGAGATGGCCTGACGGGAAACGCCCAGCACCTCGCCCAGCTCCTCCTGAGACAGCCCTTCCTTTTTCCTCAGCTCGGCAATGCGCGTTCCGAGGGTATCCATGGCTCATCGCTCCTTTCGCCGTGAGGATAGCAAAAGGCGGGCGGTTTTGACAACCACCCGCCGCTTGCTTTTTGTCAACTGGAAGTTGCGCCCTTACAGCGGCAAGGCCTCCGCGACCTTTTGGAATACGGAAAGGTCGGCCTTTTCCACCTCGCCCTTGTCGCCCGCCGCCGCCAGAGCGGGGTCGATGGGCAGTTGAGCCAGCAGGGGTAGACCAAAGTTTTTCAGGATTTCCTCTGTGTGGCTCTCACCGAAGATGGGGTGCTCCTTGCCGCAGTCGGGGCAGCGGAAGGTGGAGAAATTCTCGATGACGCCCCAAATGGGTATTTTCATCTCACCCGCCATCTTCACAGCCTTGGTGACAATCATGGTGGCAAGCTGCTGGGGGGAGGTAACCATCAAAATGCCGTCCACCGGAAGGGACTGGAACACAGTGATGGCCACGTCGCCGGTGCCGGGGGGCATATCGATGAGCAACACGTCCAGCTCGCCCCACTGTACGTCCGTCCAGAACTGCTGAAGCACGCCGGCGATGACGGGGCCGCGCCAGATGACGGGGTCGGTCTCATCAGCGGTGAGCAGGTTGAGGGACATGATGGGGATACCGGTTTCGGTGTTTACCGGTGCGATGCCCATGGGGGTGGCAACCGCCCGCTCCCGCACGCCGAACAGCTTGGGGATGGACGGACCTGTGATGTCGGCGTCCAGTACGCCCACCGTTTTGCCGCTTTTCCGCAGGGCGGCCGCCAGCGCGGCGGTAACGGAGCTTTTGCCCACGCCGCCCTTGCCGCTCATAACGGCGACCACCTTTTTGATTTTGGTGCCTGCGCCGGGGGCAATGTGGGGGTCACGGGGGGCGGTGCGGTCTCCGCAGGAAGAACAGTCATGGGTGCAGTTTTCGTCAGCCATTGGGGGACAACTCCTTTTTGATGGGATGGGCGGCGAAGAAGTCCGCCGCCGCCTGTTTATCTTGCAGAACGCGGCACAGCCGCTCGGTATAATCATACGGGTATTTGGGGGAAGAGATGCGGGAGATGGCCCCTGTCTCCGCGTCCACCAGCTTGGTAACGCCGCCTCCGCCCAGAGCAAGCACCGAATGCAGCTCCTCCATCATGGCGATGTTATAGAGGCTTTCACAGCCCGGCTTACACCAGCCCACATTCTCAAAGCTGCCCGACATATACTTCTGCCGATAGAGGTAATAGGGAGCGTAGCCCGCCCCGGACAGCGCCTCCCACGCGGAGGAGAGCATCGCCGCTACCGCTTCGCCGCCGGGCAGGGCAGCGAAGGGCGCGCCTCCCTCTCCCAGCAGGGCGGAGCCGCGCTTCAGGGCGAGGGTATGGACGGTGATGTTTTCCGGTGCAAGCGCCAGCAATTCCTTCAAGGTGGCGCGAAAGCTGTCCGGCGTATCCTTGGGCAGTCCGGCAATCAAATCGGCGTTGATTTGAGAAAACCCTGCCGAGCGGGCGAGGGCGTAAGCCTTGCGGAATTGCGCCGCCGTGTGGGCGCGGCCCATGGAGCGGAGCACCTCATCGTTGAGGGATTGGGGGTTCACCGAGATGCGGCCCACCCCATAGCTTCGCAGAACGGCCAGCTTTTCGGCGGTGATGGTGTCCGGCCGTCCAGCCTCCACCGTGAATTCCGTGCAGCGGGAGAGGTCGACTGCGGCAGACAGGCCGCTCAGCAGCCTGTCCAACTGGGATGCGGTGAGGGTGGTGGGGGTGCCGCCGCCGATGTAAACCGTGCGTACCTGCCGCCCCGCCTTGCGGAGAACGCCGCCCAGCACGGCGGCCTCTTGCAGGAGGCCGTCCAGGTAAGGCTCCACCTGCCCCAAAGCGCGCTTCACATCGGAGGAGATAAAGGAGCAGTAGGCGCACCGGGTGGGACAGAAGGGGATACCCACATAAAGGGATACCTCGTCCGCCTTGAGGGATTGCTGCGCCGCGGCGCTGTAGGACGCGCAGGAGAGGGCCAGCTTCCGGCGGATGGGGGTCACATCATAGCGCTCCGCCAGTTCCCGGTCCGCGTCCGCAAGGGCGCCGCCCTGCCGTAAGACCTTGGCGGGCAGCTTCACCGGGCGTACTCCGGTGAGTGCGCCCCACGGGGGCTGAGGCACGCCGCTTTTGCGGGCGGCCTCATAGAACGCCAGCTTTAAGATGCGCTGCGTGACCCGACTTTCCGCCAGCTCGTCTGCCTCCAATTCCGCGGCGGGGGCGGAGACGGAGGCGGTATGCATGCCGCCCTTGCGGACAAGCTCTGCCGCAGCGACGGCCTGCCCATCCGCTACCGTCAAGGTGAGGGTGAGGGCGTCCTCGCCGGGGGCGGGCGGCGTGTCCGAGTACTCCGGCCGCTCATCAGGGAATAACGTCAGCAGCATCTGCTCGGCGGCATATTTGCAGTCATGCCCGCGGAGATAAAGTTTCATACGTCAGGACAGCCGCCGCAGGTAGGGGTTGCCCGCCCGCTCCGCGTTCAGGGTGGAGGTGGGCCCGTGGCCCGACAGCACGGCGGGGTTGCCCGGCAGGGCGGCCAGCCGCCGGAGGGAGGTCTCCATCTGCACGTCGCTGCCGCCCTCTAAATCGGTGCGGCCGCAAGAGTAGTGGAAGAGCGTGTCGCCGGTGAAGAGTACCTCCTCGCCCAACTTGAGGGTGACGGAACCAGCGGAATGGCCGGGGGTGTGGAGCACCTGAAGGGTCAGTCCGCCGAAGGAGAGCACATCTCCTTCCGCATAGGTCCGCACCCCGTCCAGATAGGGCATCTTGTAGGGAAGCTGCTGACCTGGTTCCGCCAAGTCGGCGGAGTGGATATACACCGCCGCGTCGGGAAAGGCGGCGTGTAGCTCCGGCACTGCGCCCACATGGTCGAAATGGCCGTGGGTGAGCAGAATAAGAGCGGGGGTCACGCCGTCTTCCTCCATGGCGGCGCGGATGGCGTCCACATTTTCCGCCGGGTCGATAACGGCACAAAGGCCGGCCTGCTCATCCTCCAGCAGGTAGCAGTTGGTGGCGAGGGACCCGAGGGGGATACGTTTGATTTCCATGGCAGTAAACCTCCTTTTGCCGTCAAAGCTGGGTGGTGTCCAGCCAGATGGTGACCGGCCCGTCGTTGCAGGAGGTCACCTCCATATGGGCGCCGAACTCGCCGTGCTCCACGGCAAAGCCGTTTTCCCGGCAGCGGGCCATGAAGCGCTCGTACAGGGGAACGGCAACCTCAGGCCGGGCCGCTCCGGTGAAGCCGGGGCGGCGGCTTTTGCAGTCGGCAAACAGGGTGAACTGGCTCACCACCAGCAGGGAACCGCCCACTTGGGCAAGGTCTAAATTCATTTTGCCGTTTTCGTCCTCAAAAATGCGGAGGCGGCACACCTTGTCGGCTAAACGGTCGGCCTCCTGCTCCGTATCCTCCGGGGCGACCCCCAGCAGGACGAGGAAGCCCTTTTCAATGGCGCCGTTTACCCTGCCGTCAATGACGACGCTGGCGGAGGACACCCGTGTGACCACTGCGCGCATAGCAGACAACCTCCCTTAATGGCCGGCGGCCCGGCGGACTTGGTAAACGCTTTGTATCTGCCCCAGCTTGTTGATGACAGCGGTAAGCTCTTCCTGATTTTTGACCTCCAGCACCGCGGTGACCGTTGCATAGCCGTCTGGGTTGCTTCGGGCGGCCAGCGTAGTTACCCGCACCTTGGCGGCGGAGAGGGCCATGGCGATGTCCAGCGTCAGGCCGTCCCGGTCTTTGGCGGACAGCTCCAGCGTGGTGCGGAAGCTGGCGGGGGCGTCGTCCGACCATGCGACCTTAACCCAGCGGGCCAGCTCCTCCTGCTTGCGGCGGGAGGGGGCCGCGTTGGGGCAGTCCTGCCGGTGGACGGACACGCCGTAGCCTCTAGTGATAAAGCCCACGATGGGGTCGCCGGGCACGGGGGTGCAGCACTTGGCAAATTTGACCATGCAACCGTCCAGCCCCTCCACAATGATGCCGGAGCTGGAGGAGGTCTTTTTCCCCGTTTTGGCGGGCACCTGTCCGGCGCCGGCGGGAATCATAGTCTGCTCTGCCGCGTCAGAGGCCGCTTTTTCTGCGGCGGCCCGCTCGGCCTGCGCACGGCCAAGGCGGCGCATCTCCTCCTTGATGCGGTCTACTGACTTCTGGGCGGACTGCCCACCGTAGCCGATGGCGGCATACAACTCGTCCAGCGTGCCGAAACGCACCTTCTTCAGAATAAGGGGGAGGACTTCCTCCGTGGTGATGGCAGCCATGGTGAGGCCGGCGGCCTTCAGGGCGGATTCAAAGGAGGTCCGGCCGGTGGCGATGTTCTCCTCCCGCTTTTCCTTCTTAAACCACTGGCGTATTTTGGTACGGGCCTCATTGCTTTTGCATATCTTCATCCAGTCGCGGGAAGGGCCGTGGGCGGAATTGGAGGTGATGACCTCCACGATGTCGCCGCTCTGCAAGGTTGCGTCGAAGGGGACGATGCGGCCGTTGATTTTCGCGCCCGTCATCCGGTTGCCCACGGCGGAGTGAATGGCATAGGCGAAGTCGATGGGGGTAGCTCCAGCGGGGAGGCTTTTCACGTCGCCGTTGGGGGTGAAGACGAACACCTCGTCGGCGAACATATCCACCTTCAGGTTGTGGACGAATTCGTCCGGGTCGGCATCCTGCTGGTTTTCCAGCAGCTTGCGCACCCATTCAAACGCGCCCTCGCTGCCCAGATTTTCGTTGGCAAGCCCCTGCTTGTATTTCCAGTGGGCGGCCACGCCGTATTCCGCCGTCTGGTGCATGGCATGGGTGCGTATTTGCACCTCAAAGGGGATACCTTCCCGTCCGATGACGGTGGTGTGAAGGGACTGATAACCGTTGGGCTTGGGGGTGCCGATATAGTCCTTGAAACGGCCCAGCACCGGATTGAACATATCGTGGATACAGCCCAGAACGTTGTAGCATTCCGGAATATCGTCCACGATGATGCGGAAGGCGTACAGGTCGAAAATCTCGTCCATGGTCTTGTTCTGGGCGTACATCTTCCGATAGATGGAGTAGGCGTGTTTGACCCGACCATAGACCACGGCGGTGATGCCGTCCTGCTTCAGCCGCTCCTCGATGCGCCTCTGGATGGAAATCAGAAATTCCTCGTGGGCGGTGGAGCGTTTGGACAGCTCCTCGCCAATCTCCTGATAGCCGATGGGGTCAAGGTATTGCAGAGAGAGGTCCTCCAGCTCCCACTTTATCTTCTGCATACCGAGGCGGTGGGCGATGGGGGCGTAAATTTCCATCGTTTCCAGAGACTTTTCTTTCTGCTTGCGCTCGCTCTGGTACATCATGGTGCGCATATTGTGCAGCCGGTCGCACAGCTTGATGAGGATGACCCGCACATCTTTGGCCATGGCCATCAGCATCTTGCGCAGGTTTTCCATCTGGGCCTCTTCCTTGGAGGTGTACTGCATCCGCGTCAGTTTGGTGACGCCGTCCACCAAATCGGCCACCGTGCCGCCGAACTGCCGGGCCACGTCCTCATGGGTGGCTTCGGTGTCCTCCACCGTGTCGTGAAGGAGGGCGGCGATTACGCTGTCGGTGTCCAGCCCCAGGTCGGCCACGATTTCAGCCACGGCCAGCGGGTGGGTGATATAGGGGGAGCCGTCCTTGCGCTTTTGGCCGCTGTGCTCCGAATCCGCATAGGTGAAGGCGGCGAACAGCCGCTCCTTATTCAAATGGGGGGAATAAGCCGCCACCTTGTTTTCCAGTACCTGATACCGTTCCATGATGGGGTCCATTCAGCTTGTCACCTCGTTTTCCAGTCTGCCCTGTGTGCAGCGGCGCAGACGCTGCATCAAGGCCGACGCCTCCAAATCCACCTTACCCTCTGGCTCGCCGGTCTGAATCAGCAGATGGTCAGAGCGCCGCTCCATCTTAATCAGGCCCTGCTCGTGCATGACCTCAAGGCATACCATGGTGCGCATAAAGGTTTCCCGCAGGCCAAAGGTTCGAGCCACGCTGCGGGAGAGGTGAAGGGCGGTGTCCTCCAGGGGCGCGCCGCCGGAACGGCGGCTCACATACCGCCACACGGCGGCGAACTCCGCCCGGCTGGGGATAAGGGAGTTGGCCTCATCCGCCGTCAGCGCATCGCCGCTGCGGAGCTTGGCATAGAGAAGCTGCTCCTGCTCCACCCGTGTACGGGCGGGGCGCAAATCCAAAAGCTGAAGCTGCACGCTACGTCCGCCCCGAAACTCGTTGATTTGGGGGGAGAACGCCACGTCCAGCCGGTCGCCGGAGGATACCTTCGCGTCCCGGCTGGTGACGGAGAAGAAGATAGCGTCCATCCGGCGGGAGCCTTTGGAGAGCTTGAGCTTCATGTGTTTGCCGCCACCCACGTCCACCACGGAGTCCACCACCACGCCGGAGAGGGAGAAGACGGGGCGGGGATTGCCGGTGCCGAACGGCTCCAGCGCGGAAAGCGCCTCTACACTGCGGAGGGTGAGGAGGGAAAAATCGCTCAACTCACTGTCCACTTCCAGCATGGAGGCAGCGGCGCCGCTCGCCTCCACTTCGGCGGCCACGGCGTTGACCCGCGCCTCAAATTCCCCAATTTTTTCCGCGTCGATGGTAAAACCGGCAGCGGCGGCGTGCCCGCCGAAGCGGAGCAGCAGGTCAGAGCAGGAGGAAAGGGTCTGGAAAAGGTTAAACCCGCCGCAGGCCCGGCAGGAGCCTTTGCCCTTGCCGTTTTGGATACAGATGATAAAGACAGGGCAGCCGTAACGCTCTGCCAGTCGGGAGGCCACGATACCCGCCACCCCCTGATGCCAGCTTTCATCTGCCAGCACCAGCGCATGGGCGCCGGGGGGCAAAGCGTCGCCCACCCGCGCAATACAGTCCTGATAGATTTCAAGCTCCGTTTCCTGCCGGAGCTTGTTCAGGTTGCATAAGGCGTCCGCCACCTGCTGGGCTTCTGTGGGGGAATCGGTCAGCAGCAAGCCAAGGGCAACGTCAGCCTGCCCCATACGGCCGGCCGCATTGATGCGGGGAGCCAGGCCATAACTGATGCTGGCGGCGGTGAGGCTTTTGCTCATAAGGCCTGCCGTGTGGAACAGGGCGGCAAGGCCGGGCCGACGGGGATCGGTTTGCAGCAGTTCCAGCCCCATGGAGACGATGACGCGGTTTTCGCCGGTCATCTCCATCACGTCGGCCACCGTGCCGATGGCGGCCAGGTCGGCGTATTCTGCAAGCACCTCGCCGCGGCGTTCCGGTTCCGTCAGGGCAAGCGCCAGCTTCAGGGCGACTCCCACGCCCGCCAAGGCCTTAAAGGGATAGGGGCAGTCAGGGCGGCGGGGATTGACGCTGGCGGCCACGCCCTCCGGCGCGGCCTTACATTCATGGTGGTCGGTGATGATGAGGTCAATTCCCAAGCCCTTGGCAAAGGCGGCTTCCTCCACGGCGGTGATGCCGCAATCCACAGTGATGACCAGCGTAACGCCCTCCGCCGCCAGAGCGGCAAGCGCGTCGGTATTGAGACCATACCCCTCCTCCAGACGGTCAGGGATATACGGGTGAACAACAGCGCCCTTGGAACGGAGAAAATGGGTGAGCAGAGCGGTGGAGGTGATACCGTCCACATCGTAATCGCCGTAAACGGCGATGGTCTCACCGTCATCGAGGGCGGAATGAATGCGGCTGACGGCCACATCCATGTCTTTCATCAGAAAAGGGTCCTGCAAACGGCTGGGAGAGCAGGAGAGAAAAGCTGCGGCTTTTTCCGGCGTATCCAGCCTGCGGACACAGAGCAGCTCTGCCGTCAGGGGGTCGTATCCGGCGGTACGCATGGCCGCTACGGCCGCGCCGTCGCAGGAGGAGAGGCGCCATTGTGCATATTTCATCTTTGTGCGCCTCCTTCGTAAAAAATCAACTTCTATTTTATCAAAAAAGCGGCTTCTTTGCAAGAAAGACCTGAGAGGCCGCCCTTATCTGGGAAGAAGCGGCAGAAAGAAAAAACGTGCGCTCCCAACGGGAGCGCACGCGGTGCTGATAAAATCAGTCGGTGACATAGGGCAGCAGCGCAATCTGACGGGCGCGTTTGATGGCCTCGGTCAGCTGGCGCTGGTGCATGGCACAAGTGCCGGTGGTGCGCCGGGGCAGGATTTTGGCCCGCTCAGACGTATAGCGGCGCAGCTTGGCAGCGTCCTTATAGTCGATTTTCTCGACCTTATCGACGCAGAAAGCGCAGACCTTGCGGCGCTTGCGGCCGCGAGGGGGACGATTTTCTCTCTCCATAGCCATGGAATAAACCTCCTTTACAAAATGGGGTAGGGAAGGGAGCTGCCATCAGAACGGCAGCTCGCCGTCGTCATCGGTAAGTTCAGCGAAACGGTCGTCCGCAGGGGCGGCGTAATCTGCCGCAGGAGCGGAGGCGTGGGACGCGGGCTGATAGCCGCTTCCGCCGCCGTCGCCGTCGCGCCGACTGTCGCCAAAGTAGACGTTGTCCGCCACCACTTCGGCGCTGCGGCGCTTGCCGCCGTCCTTGTCCGTCCAATCACGGATTTGAAGGCGGCCCTCCACCACGGCCATGCGGCCCTTGGTGAAGTACTTGGATACAAATTCGGCGGTCTGACGCCACACAACGATGTCGATAAAGTCGGTGGTCTTCTCGCCGGTCTCTTTGTTTTTGAAGTCCCGGTCCACCGCCAGAGAGAAGGACGCCACGGGGGTGCCGCTCTGGGTGTACCGAAGCTCAGGGTCGCGAGTCAGACGGCCCATCAGCATGATTTTGTTGAGCATGTCTGTTTCCTCACTCGTCCTTGCAGATGACCATGGAACGCATGACGCCTTCCGTAATACGGAAGATACGCTCCAGCTCGCGGGGGAACGTGGGAGCGGCGGTGAAAGTCATCAGAACGTAGTAGCCCTCGTTCAGGTCGTTGATGGGATAGGCCAGACGGCGCTTGCCCCAAGTGTCAATCTCGGTGACGGTGCCGTTCTGCTCCACCAGAGCCTTGAACTTCTCCACCGCGGCGGCGGTCTCTTCCTCAGTCAGGTTGGGATTGAGGATGTAGACAGCCTCGTAGTTTGCAGTAACTTTTGCCATTTTGTTTGCACCTCCTTATGGACATATGGCTCCCGCACGCGGCGGGAGCAAGGATGTTGCCCATCCTTCTTTTGACAGGCTATATTATTATATAGGAAATTTTCGGCTTGTCAAGGAGGAAAACGATAAATCCCCTTTCATAATAAAACGGTTCTCATTTACCCTTGATGGTTACACGAAAATAGATTGAAGGGACACACGGCCTGTGGTATCATAAAAAACGATAAGCTGGAACCTGAAAGGGGAATAAAAATGCTTCACGATTTTGTTAGAGCGGCGTTTCCGTGGATTTTAATCGGACTATTTGTAGCGGTCAGTTGTGCGCGGATGAGCAAGAAGGAGAACTGACATCCTTTTTGCCTTGACGTTTTTTCCCCCACATGGTATTCTGTCCCTGTCCCCGGGAAGCAGTCCTGACCGGCGGACGCCTTATATATGTCATCCTGTCGTTCTGCCGGTGAGGTTGTTCCGAGCCGAAAGTTGAGGGAAGCACAGCGCACGCATATCCGCGGGCGTATTCTTGTATGTTTCGTCCCCTCTGCCGAACGGCGGAGGGGACGTTTGTTTTCTGCGGAGGGAGGGAAAAACAGCATGGAGACCAGGGTGGCTGTGATGGCTATCATTGTAAAGGAGCAGGACTCAGTGGCGGCGCTGAACGAGCTGCTGCACCAATACGGCGGATATATCATCGGCCGGATGGGGGTGCCCTACCGTCAGCGGGGGGTCAATGTCATCAGCGTGGCCATGGACGCGCCCGCCGATGTGATTTCCGCCCTATCCGGAAAAATCGGGCGGCTTCGGGGTGTGACGGCCAAGACCGTATATGCGCCGGAGGAAGCCCTCCACTAAAAAACGAGCGAAAGGGAATGAGTGAAATGAGAACATGGAAAAAGGGTATCGCCGCAGGTCTTGCGCTGGTGCTGGCCCTGTCTCTGGCCGCCTGCGGCGGCGAGACCGCGGAAACGCCGACGCCCACCCCCACGCCTGACGAGTTGATGGGAATAGAGGAACCGGTCACCATGCGGGTGGCCGCCCTGAAAGGCCCCACTGCCATGGGCCTTGTGAAGCTGATGAGCGACGTGGAGAGCGGCAACAGCACCGACGGCAGCTATGAGTTTACGCTGGCGGCCTCTGCCGACGAGGTCACGCCCCTGCTGGTGAAGGGCGACTTGGACGCGGCCTGCGTACCCGCCAATCTGGCGGCTGTTCTCTACAACAAGACGGAGGGGCAGATTGTCACGCTGGGCGTGAACACTTTGGGTGTGCTGTACATCGTGGAGAAGGGCGAAAGCGTCCAGTCCATGGCAGACCTGAAGGGGCAGACCATCGTAGCCGCTGGCAAGGGCAGCACACCGGAGTATGCCCTGCGTTACCTGCTCCAGCAGAACGGCATCGACCCAGACAAAGATGTGACCATCGACTGGAAGAGCGAGCATGCGGAGTGCGTGGCGGCGCTGGCCTCCGGCAATGCGTCCATCGCCCTGCTGCCCCAGCCCTTTGTCACCGTGGCGGGCGCCAAGGTGGGTGGCCTGCACACCGCCCTTGACTTGACGGAGGAGTGGGCTGCGCTGGACAACGGTTCCGCCCTGCTGACCGGCGTGGTGGTGGCCCGCAAGGAGTTTGTGGAGACCTATCCCTACGCGACGGCTCACTTCCTGATGGGCTATGCCGGTTCGGTGGGCTGGGTGAACGAGAACACGGCGGACGCCGCCGCCCTGATTGCGGAGTACGGCATCGTCGAGGCCGCTCCTGTGGCGGAAAAGGCTCTGCCCCACTGCAATATCGTCTGCATCACGGGACAGGAGATGTACGAAAAGCTGTCCGGATACCTGTCCGTGCTCTATGAGCAGGCCCCTGAGTCAGTGGGCGGCGAGCTGCCGCGGGACGACTTCTACTATGGCGCGTAAAACCGGCGTCCGCCTTTGGGCGGTGGCGGTATGGCTGCTGGTGTGGCAGGGGGCAAGCATGGCGCTGGGGCAGGCGCTCCTGCTGCCCTCCCCTCTGTCCGCCCTGCGGCGGCTGTGCGAGCTGGCGCTGACCGCCCCCTTCTGGCAGGCGGTGGGCTGGTCGGGCGCGCGCATCATCGGGGGCTTTTTGCTGGCCTGCGCCGCCGGAACGCTGCTGGCGGCTCCCGCCGCAAAATGGCGGGCGGTGCGGGAGCTGTTGGCTCCGTTGGTAGCCGCCGTCAAGACGGTGCCGGTGGCGTCCTTTATCATTCTGGCGCTGGTGTGGCTGAACAGCCGCTCCCTGTCCCTGTTTATTTCCTTTCTGATGGTGTTCCCCACGGTGTACCTCAATGTGTTGGAGGGCATCGCCCAGGCCGACGGCAAGCTGCTGGAGATGGCGCGGGTGTTTCGGGTACCCGTGGGGCGGACGGTGCGGGGCGTCTACCTGCCCGCCGTGCTGCCCTACTTCCGCTCCGCCGCGTCTCTCGGACTGGGTATGTGCTGGAAAGCGGGGGTGGCGGCGGAGGTCATCGGCCTGCCGAGTGGCTCGTTGGGGGAGCGGCTCTACACTGCAAAGGTCTATTTTCAGACCCCCGACCTGTTCGCGTGGACGGCGGTCATCGTGCTGGCGTCGGTGGTGTTCGAGCGGGTGTTTCTGGCGGCAGTGGACGCCGCCGTGAGAAAGGCGGGTGGCTGACATGGAGCTTCGGGTGGAGAATCTGTGCAAGTCCTACGGCGACAAAACGGTGCTTCGGAAGGTATCTTTCACCGCCGGAGAGGGCGTCACCTGCATTATGGCTCCCTCCGGGGGCGGCAAGACCACCCTGCTTCGTATTGTGCTTGGGCTGGAGCGGCAGGACAGCGGGACGGTGATGCAGTCGCCGGGCTGCCGATGGGCGGCCGTTTTTCAGGACGACCGCCTGCTGGAGCAGCTGGACGCCATGGGCAACCTGCGCTTTGCCTTGGGCGGAGAGCTGGAGGAAAAAGAAGCCTGCCGCCTGCTGGGGGAGTTGGGGCTTGGCGCCGTGGGCGGGCAGAAGGTGCGCACCTTTTCCGGCGGCATGAAGCGGCGGCTGGCGCTGGCGCGGGCCTTGCTGGCCAAAACAGAGGCCCTTGCGCTGGACGAGCCGTTTGCCGGACTGGACGGGGAGAGCAGGGGGAAAGCGGTCGCCTGTATCCGCCGCATGGGCGCGGGCAGGCTCGTGCTGCTGGTGACCCATGACAAAGCGGACGCGGAGGCGCTGAACGCACAGGTTGTTGCGCTGTAAAGGCACGCAGGGGAAGCCCTGCGTGCCTTTTGTGCTGTGGAGGAGGGGAGCGTATTTCCCCCTCCTTTCGATTGACACCGGCAGGAATTCCCGTTATCATAAAACCAAGCGGTATGTCACGAAAGAGAAAGGAGCGGCACGAACATGGACGAGAAGGTTTATTTGAACAACGAGGGTGAATACGGCAAATACATCATTCAAACCCTCCAGACCCCGCCCAATATGTACACCCCGGAATTTGCAAAGATGTATGAGGCGTTCTCCCACCGCATCCTGTGGATGGACGGGAACGTGGTGCCCGGCGCGTTCCAGATGAACACCGCGTGGTACTATGCCGTGCCTGAGCGCGACCCGGTCTTTGAGGAGCATGTTCACGACTATGACGAGCTGATTGGCTTTTTCGGCAGCGACCCGGAGAACCCCTATGATTTGGGCGCGGAGATGGAAGTCACCATCAACGGCGAGCGGCACCTGCTGAACAAGTCCTCCCTGATTTTCGCCCCGGCGGGGATGCCCCACATGCGTATCTCCATCAAGCGGGTAGACCGGCCCATGTTCCACTTCTCCGTGGTGATGAACCCGGAGTATAAGGGCGGCGCGTACGAGAAATAACCCAAAAGAGAGGGCGGCTTTGCGCGCCCTCTTCTTTTTGTATCGGAAATGGAGGAGATAGGAATGGTCAGGCTGGAGCTGAAGCGGGCGGCCGGTTTTCTGCCGGAAGATTGGCTTTCCGGACGGCTGGACGCGCTGAAGGACGCGGCGGAAAAGCTGCGTACCGGTTCAGGTGCAGGCGGTGCTTTCACCGGCTGGGTGACCCTGCCGGAGGACGCCCTGAACGGGGAAGAACTTCCCCGCGTCAAGGCGGCGGCGAAGCGAATTCAGGAGCAAAGCAAGGTGCTGGTGGTTATCGGCATCGGCGGGTCGTATCTGGGCGCACGGGCGGTGTATGAGCTGCTGGGCAAGGGCGAAGGCGGCGTGGAGCTGCTCTTTGCCGGAAACAGCCTTTCCACCGATGACTTGATGGGGGTTATCCGCGCCATCGGCGGGCGAGACTTTTCGGTGAATGTTATTTCAAAGTCTGGCACCACCACCGAACCGGCAGTGGCCTTTCGGGTGTTCAAAGAGCTACTGGAAAAGCGCTATGGCAAGGCGGGCGCCCGTGAGCGCATTTATGCCACCACCGACGGCGAAAGGGGCGCGCTCTGCGCCGCCGCAGAGCAGGAGGGCTATGAGCGTTTTCTGGTGCCGGACGCGGTGGGCGGGCGGTATTCGGTGCTCACCGCCGTGGGTCTGCTGCCGCTGGCCGCCGCAGGCGTCGACGTGGACGGGCTGCTATCTGGTGCGCTGGCGGAAAGGAACGTCCTTGCCGTCGGCGGGGAGGACAACGCGGCATGGCGGTATGCCGCCGCCCGCAGCGCCCTGTATGAACAGGGCAAAAATATTGAGGTGCTGGCCTCGTATGAGCCGTCTTTCCGTATGTTCACCGAATGGTGGAAGCAGCTTTTCGGTGAAAGCGAGGGCAAGGAGGGGAAAGGCATTTTCCCCGCAGGGGTATCCTACACCGCAGACCTGCACTCCATGGGCCAGTACATACAGGAGGGCCGCCGCGCCCTCTTTGAGACGGTGGTATGGTTTGAGCGCAGCAGGGAGACGCTGGCGGTGCCGTCCCAACCGGGTAACGCCGACGGGCTGGAATTTCTGGCGGGCAAGTCCCTCTCGTTTGTGCAGGAGCAGGCGATGGAGGGCACCGCCCTGGCCCACGCCGACGGCGGCGTGCCCAACCTGCGCCTGACGGTGGAGGCTGTGTCTGCCCAGCAGACGGGAGCGTTGCTGTACTTCTTTGAGTACGCCTGCGGGCTGTCCGGCTACCTGCTGGGGGTGAACCCCTTCGACCAGCCGGGGGTGGAGGCCTACAAAAAAAATATGTTCGCTCTGTTGGGCAAGCCGGGCTATGAGCAGCGGCGTGAGGAGCTTTTGGGTAAGCTGTGAAATTTTCGTAGTTTGTCACAAAATGATTGCAATGAAGGCGCGAAAATGGTACTATAATACCAGAAGGCCGGTGTGCTGTGTGCCGGTTGGATAAATGAAGGAGTGATAACTATGGTGAGAGTAATCATGGGTCTGAAGGGCTCCGGCAAAACCAAGCAGATGATAGACCTCATCAACAACGCCGCCGGCAATGAAAGCGGCAATGTTGTCTGCATCGAGCGCGGACTGAAAATGACCTACGATATCCACTATCAGATTCGCCTGGTGGAAGCCAGCGATTACGATATGAAGGACCTCGCATTCCTGAAGGGCTTTATCAGCGGCATGGCTGCCGGAAACTTCGACATCACCCATGTGTTTATTGACAGCCTCACCCGTGTGGTGGAGTCCTGCAACGACGCGGAGATGGAGAAGTTCCTTGACTGGCTGGACGGCTTTGGTGAGAAGAACAACATCAAGTTCACCGTCACCATCAGCGCCGACGCCAGCACCGCCACCGAGGGCGTGAAGAAGTTTTTCTAATATAGAGCGAAATACAAACGGGGCCGGTCAAAACACCGGCCCCGTTTGTGCATCTGGAAGGAGAGAGAAGGAGAGCGCTTGCCCGCCTGCCAACGGCGACGAGGCGGAACTGTTCCGCTGGAGTATGATTTTCCTGTATCCCGACGAGCTTCCCAACGTGTGGTAAATAAAAAAGCGGGGACGGTCATTGACTGTCCCCGCTTTTTGCCTGTCCGCAAGGTATGTACCGCCCTCCCCGCGCATAAGCATGGGTTGAACTTGAAACTTGGAGGGCGGTTCATGTGAAAATGATTTTACTCAAACGAAAGACCTTGACGGTATTAAGCTGCCTGCTGGCGGCGGCCTGTATGTTCTATGTGGTGAACTACCCTGCGGCGGTGGGGGCGGCGGCCACAGAGCGCCAGCTTCCCATCTACTGTGTCCAGCGCGACCAGAAAATGCTTTCCATTTCCTTTGACGCGGCGTGGGGCAACGAGGACACCCAGCAGCTCATCGACATTCTGGCCAAGTACAACGTAAAGGCTACCTTCTTTGTGGTGGGGGACTGGGTAGACCGCTATCCCGAATCGGTGAAAGCGCTTCACGACGCGGGACATGAGGTGATGAACCACTCCAACACCCACGCCCACCTGCCCCAGCTTTCGGCGGACGAGATTGTGGCAGACCTGAATGCTTGCAACGACAAGATAGAGGCGGTCACCGGCGTGCGGCCCACCCTGATTCGCCCGCCCTATGGCGACTATGACGACCACTCCATTCTGGCCATCCGTTCCATGGGCATGGAGCCGATTCAGTGGGACGTGGACAGTTTGGACTGGAAGGAACTGCCCGCCGGAGAAATCACCCAGCGGGTGGTGTCCCGCGTGAAGCCGGGGAGCATCGTGCTGTTCCACAACGCAGCCCTTCACACGCCGGAGGCGCTCCCCTCCATTTTGGAGCAGCTTTTGCAGGAAGGGTACACCTTTGTGCCCATCTCAGAGCTGATTTTAAGCGGGGAGTACAGCATCAACCACGAAGGACGCCAGTGCCCGGCCGCCTGAACGTCCGGCGCGCAAAAAAGCAGGCCGCGGAAAGCGGCCTGCTTTTTGTCATGGTCAGCGCACCGGGCCGCCGTCCAGACAGGCACGGATGGCTTTTTCCACACTTTTGACCTCCGCCTCAAAAGCGGAAGCGGGCAGACGGAGTGCGCCGCCGCCCAGAATGATAATCTGTTCCAGCGCGTCGGAGGTGGCTACCCGAACCCGGTGCTTTTTGCTCAGGTCATGGGCGGCCTTTTCGATATACATATCGGCGGTCTCCGCCTCTTTGGTGTAGACCACGTCCACGCCGCCCAAATGCTCGATGCTGCCGGGATTGCCCTTGACCTTATAGGCGTCAAACACCACGATGACCGGGCATTGACGGAACCCCTGATAATTGCGCAGAATTTCAATAAGGCGGCTGCGGGCGGCGTCCAGACTGTCCTTTGCGAGGGCGTTCAGCTCGTCCCACGCAAAAATGATGTTGTACCCGTCCACCAGCAGGTATTCCGGCCCGGCGGGGAGAGGGGCGGCTTTTCGCGGCTTGGCGTCTCCGCCGGAGGTCTTGGGCGCGGGGCGCATAGCGTCGCCGGGGAGCTTTGCCTTGACGGGGCCGTAAGTGCGTTCAAAAATGGCCTTCAGTTCCGCATCAGTGGCGACCCGCGCATAGTAGCGCCTTGCCCGCGCTGCGACCTCCTCCTCCGGCTCCGGGGGTTGGAGGACGGCGGGCAGGTGCATATGCTCCGGAACCTCTGACCATTTGACGGTGTGCCCCGCCCCGTGGGAGCAGAACACGCTGTCCGCCGGGTTGTCAGGGTCGTTTTCAGGATTGTAGCCCAGCTCTGCCGCAATGGCGGCCTGGTTGGCGCAGGGAGCATAGCCCTTGGGTGTGCAGGAAAATACGCCAAAGCCGCGGGTGTAGGCCGCCACCTCTTGGGGATAGTCCCGCAGGGCGGACACCGGCCCGCTGCCCTGTACCACGGCGGAGGAACCGTTACTTTCCGGCCCCTCACATTCCGCGCCGAGGCGTTTTAAATCGGTGAGGGCGCGCCCTACATTTTCCTGCGGAAGCTCCAGCCGGAAGTCATACCACGGCTCCAGCAGAACGGTTTTAGCCTGCATTAAGCCTTGCCGCACGGCACGGTAGGTGGCTTGACGGAAATCGCCGCCCTCCGTGTGCTTTTCGTGGGCCTTGCCTGACAGGAGAGTGATGGTTATATCGGTGATGGGGGAACCGGTCAGCACCCCCAAATGCTGCTTTTCCGCCAAGTGGGTGAGCACCAGCCGCTGCCAGTTCCGGTCAAGGGAGTCCTCCGGGCAGACGGTGGCAAAGGTGAGGCCGCTGCCGCGTTTGGCAGGCTCCAGAAGGAGGTGTACCTCGGCGTAGTGGCGCAGCGGCTCATAATGACCCACGCCCTCCACCGGAGCCTCGATGGTTTCGCGGTAGAGTACCTGCCCGGGGCCGAAATCCACCGGCAGGTTAAAGCGGTCAAGGATGAGCTGGCGCAGGACTTCCAGCTGCACCTGTCCCATGAGCTGAACCCGAAGCTGGCGCAGGCGCTCGTCCCATGTCAGATGAAGCTGGGGGTCTTCTTCCTCCAGTTGTTTGAGTTGAAGAAGGACTTTGTGAACATCACAGCCCTCCGGGAGAAGAACGGCATAGGTGAGCACAGCTTCCAGCGCCGGGGCCTGCGCCTCCGCCTGTGCGCCCAGCCCCTCGCCGGGAAAGGTGCGGCTCAAACCGACCACCGCCACCACGTCGCCGGGGCGGGCTTCCTCCACCGGCGTGAATTTTGCGCCGGAATAGGCGCGCAGTTGCGTAATTTTCTCTTCCCAGTCGCCGGAGGGAATCGTGTCCCGCACCCGCAGGACGCCGCCCGTCACCTTCAGGTGGGTGAGGCGTGTGCCCTTTTCGTCCCGGGAAATTTTGAACACCCTTGCGCCGAACTGTTCCCCCTCTGCTGCGGCGGGGGCGCACTGCGCCAGACCGTGGAGAAATTCCTCCACGCCGTCTAATTTAAGCGCCGCGCCAAACCAGCAGGGAAAGGCCTTGCAGCCTGTCACCGCCCGAAGAATAGAGCTGTCCGCCAGCGTCCCCGTTTCTAAAAACTCGTCCAGCAGGGTTTCATCGCAGAGGGCGAGCTGCTCAAGGTCGGGATGGGCGAAGTCGAAAAAGCCCTCTCCCAGCTCACGGCGGAGCTGAGAGAGGAGAGCTGCGCGGTCTGTATCGGGCAAGTCCATTTTGTTGATAAACAAAAAGGTGGGGATGTTCCGCTTGCGGAGGAGCTTCCACACGGTGCGGGTGTGGCTCTGCACGCCTGCGGCGGCGCTGACCACCAGCACGGCGCAGTCCAGCACGTCCAGCGTGCGCTCCATCTCCGCGGAGAAGTCCACATGGCCCGGCGTGTCCAACAAGGTGACCTGCAAATCGGGCAGGGACAGCAGCGCCTGCTTGGAGAAGATGGTGATGCCCCGCTGGCGCTCCAATGCAAAGGTGTCCAAAAACGCGCTGCCGTGGTCTACCCTGCCCAAGGCGCGGGTGACGCCGACACAGTAGAGCATGGCTTCGGACAAGGTGGTTTTACCCGCGTCCACATGAGCCAGAATACCGATGACGGTGCGGCGCATGGTCAGCCCTGCTTCAGGGCGGAGAAATCGGTAAAGACCCGCTTGCCTGTGTAGGCGAGAGCCTCCTCCTCACCGGAGAGCACCCGCACCGCGCCGGCTGCCAGCGCTTCCAGCTCAAACTCACCGGGGCGCACCTCGATGGGGGCGATAAAGCCCACTTGCGCTTTCAGCGCATCCACCAGAGAGTCGTCGTGAGCCATGCCGCCGGTGAGGATAATGGCCTTCACGTCGCCCTTGAGAGAGGCCGCCATCGCGCCCACCTGCTTGGCGAGCTGGTAGAGGAATGCGTCCCAGGTAAGGGCGGCATAGCGGTCGCCGTCGGCGGCGCGGCGGCGCACCTCGCGGGCGTCGGCGGTGCCGAGGTGGTCCACAAAGCCGCCGTTCTTGGTGATGCGGAAGAACATCTCGTCCCGCGTGTAGCAACCGGAGTAGCAAATGTCCATCAGCTGGAGGGCGGGCAAAGCGCCTGCGCGGGTGGGGGCCATGGGGCCTTCCCCCATCAGGTTGGAGTTGGAGTCCACAATGCGGCCGCGGCAGTGGGCGGAGATGGAAACGCCGCCGCCCAAGTGGGCCACGATGAAGTTGTGCTCGCCGTATTTCAGTCCAAGGTCTTTGGCCACCCGAATGGCGGTCTCCTTCTGGTTGAGAACGTGGACATTGCTGGAGCGGAAAATGTCCGCAAAGCCGGTGATGCGGGCCACGTCCCACAGCTCGTCGGAGTCAGGCGAGTTGACGATATAGGCGGGCACGCCCACTTGGGCGGCAAAGCGGGCGGCAAGCTGACTGCCCAGTGTGGCGGGGTGCTGGTCGATGCCCCGGGTGACGTGCTGAAGCAGCAGGTCGCTGACCAGATAGGTGCCGCCGGGGCTTGGCTCGATGCCGCCGCCGCGCCCCACAAATGCGTCGCAGCCGTCGATGGAGAAGCCGTTTTCCTTCAGGACGTTCAGAATGGTCTCCGCCCGATAGTCCAGCTGTTCCCACACCTTGCCGAACTTTTTCAGCTCGGCGGCGTCGTGCTCTACAGTGGTCTTGAAAAGCGGGGTATCGTTTTCAAACAGGCCCACCTTGGTGGAGGTGGAGCCGGGGTTGATGGCCAACACTTTGAATTTCTGCATTTTGACACGCTCCTGTGCGCCGCGCGGCGGCAAATTTTGGTGCTCTTATTGTAACGGGTTCCCAGATGAAAGTCCAGCGCTATTTTGCGGCTGCCCCCTCCAGAAATGAGGGAAGTGAGAAATTTTCATTAAAATTTTGTTAACCCCATTGCATCTTGAAAAAGAGGCGCTATAATAAATACGCTCCAAGGGTGCCTTGCACCCTTTTCCAACAGCTGGTTTTCAAGGAAGGAAGAAAATGAGGAACGCGCTATGGTAACTTTGATTGAAAGAATCAACTTCATCATTGCGCTTGTGCTGGGCATCGCCTACTTCTACCAAATCGTTTATGCGGTGGTGGGCTTTGTGCGGCGTAAGCGCTATCGGGAACCGGACGCCGCCGCGCTGCACAAATACGCGGTAGTGGTGTGCGCCCGCAATGAGCAGGCGGTGATTGGCGAGCTTTTGCAATCGTTGAAGCGGCAGAAGTATCCCAAGCAGTTGTTAGACCTCTATGTGGTTGCCGACAACTGCACCGACCAAACAGCCGCCGCGGCCCGCTCGGCCGGGGCGAGGGTGTACGAGCGAACCAACCATACCGAAGTGGGCAAGGGCTATGCCCTGGATTATTTCTTTAAGCGCCTTTATCGGGAACGGCCTGACGCTGGATACGAGGGCTATTTCGTCTTTGATGCGGACAACATCGTGGACGAAAACTTCGTTGCCGAGATGAACCGCACCTTTGATAAGGGCGGCTACGACGCCATCACCTCTTACCGCAACTCCAAAAATTTCGGCGACAACTGGATTTCCGCCGGATACTCCATCTGGTTTTTGCGGGAAGCCCGCTTTCTGAACTTTCCCCGGTACTTACAGGGAACCAACTGCGCCATCTCCGGCACCGGTTTTCTGGTGTCCGACCAGGTGGTGCGCGCAAACGGCGGCTGGCCCTTCCATCTGCTGACGGAGGACATTCAGTTTTCCGCCTCCTGCGCGGTGGAGGGCCGCAGAATCGGCTACTGCGACAGAGCGGTGGTGTATGACGAGCAGCCGGTGACCATGCAGCAGTCTTGGAATCAGCGGATGCGTTGGTCAAAGGGCTTCTATCAGGTGGATATGCATTATGGCGCTGCGCTGCTGAAGGGGAGCCTCCGCGGCGGCAGGCGGGCATTTTCCTGCTATGACATGCTGATGACGGTGGCGCCCGGAATGCTGCTCACCATTGGCGTGATGCTGTTGAACGTTTTGGTGGGCGCGGCGTGCTTTGCCGCGCCGGCATGGCTGGCACGGCAGATGCTGGCCGTGGTGGGCGAAGCACTGGCCTCCGGCTTGCTGGGGTTTTACTTTGGAATGCTGGCCTACGGCGCGCTGACGGTGTTCTGCGAGTGGAAGGCAATTCCAGCCAAGGCCAGCCAGAAAATCGGATATCTGTTTACCTTCCCGCTGTTCATGCTGACCTATCTGCCCATTTCTTTGGTGGCGCTGGTGCGCCGGGTGGAGTGGAAGCCCATCCAGCATACGGCGGTGGCTGAGCGCCAGCAGAGAGCGGCCTGAGAAACGGACTGTTTCGCGGCGTCCCGTGTAAGGGACGCCGCTTTTTTGCGGTTTTTGTTGCTTTTGCAGAACACAGCAGGTATAATAATACCATTAACCTTGAAATATAAAACCCAACCGCCGCAAGCGGGCGGGGTGTAATCGGGGAAAAGGAGTTTGTGCCGTGAACGAAAGCACCAAGAAAAAAATCCAGAAGGTGTTCTGGGTGACGGTTATTATTGTATGTACCGTTATCTGTATCTTGCTGGTGCCCCAGATGGAACCGTTTAAAATCGCGCAGGATAAGGAAAAGCCTGTCATTGTGGGCGTGAAGGAGCACGTCACGGTGGAGGTGCCTGGGCCGGAGTTCGGCGTGGATTACGACCTTGAGGACATCGAGGTCGCCGTATTGGCAGGCGTTACTGCTGAGGACAATCTGGACAAGGGCAGCCGTGCCCCGCGTATTCACGTTTACGGCTATGACGATATGGGCAATGAGCTGACGGAGTTCCCGCCCGGAACCTACCGCATTGTCTACCGCTGCAATGACCGCAATAAGAACGAGGCGGAACCGGTGGAGGCGCTGATGACCATTACAGCGGCCGGATGGCCGGGCCTTTAAGCGCATTGCGGGGAAAATCATGAAATTTTGATAAAGAGGGGTCGTAAGGCCCCTCTTTTTGTTGCGTTTCAGGCTTTTGTGGTGTAAAATAACTTCAATTATGCAATGCTTTGGAGCGGGAGGATTTTTATGGAATATACATTTGAGCAGTACCGGCAGAGCGCCGATTTTATCCGCGGCGCCATTGGCAGCTTCACTCCGGAGGTCGCCCTCGTTCTGGGCAGCGGGCTTGGCTTTTTGGGCGACGAAGTGGAGAATGCCGTTGTGGTCGACTACAAGGACATTCCCCACTTTAAGGCGTCCACCGCGCCCGGCCACAAGGGCCGCCTCGTGTTCGGCACCCTAAAGGGGAAAAGAGTGGCGGTTATGCAGGGCCGGATGCACCACTACGAGGGCTATGACTATAAGGATGTGAGCTACGGCGTGCGCGTCATGCGCCTGCTGGGGGCGGAAAAGCTCATTGTCACCAATGCCGCCGGCTGCGTCCGGGAGGATTGGAAGGCCGGCGACCTGATGCTGATTACCGACCACATCAAAATGTTTATGGAGTCCCCCCTGCGGGGCGAAAACCTGCCCCAGTTCGGCCCCCGGTTTCCGGACGCCTCCTTCCTCTATACCCCCGCCTTGCAGGAGCTTGCCAAAGGCGCGGCGGCGGAACTTGGCATCCCCATTCGGGAGGGCGTTTATATGTACTTCCCCGGCCCCCAGTACGAAACGCCCGCTGAGGTGCGGATGGCCCGCCTGCTGGGCGGCGACGCGGTGGGAATGTCCACCGCGCCGGAGGTCATCACCGCAGGACACTGCGGCATGGATGTGCTGGGCTTCACCCTGCTGACCAATATGGCGGCGGGTATCCTGCCCCAGAAGCTCACAGAGGAAGAGGTGCTGGCGGCGGCGGAGGCCTGCAAGGACAAGTTTTCCCGGCTGGTGCTGGCCTGTCTGGAAAGGATGTAAGCCATGAAGACACTCTTTTCCAATGTGACCGCTGTTCTGATGGACGAGCTGGGAACCGTTTTGCAAAACGCCTTTGTGGCGGTGGACGGCACGGCCATCGCCCATGTAGGGACGGAGCGTCCGCAGGGGACGTTTGACCGAGAGGTGGACGGCACGGGCAAAATTTTGATGCCCGGCCTTGTGAACTGCCACACTCATTTGCCCATGACCATGCTGCGGGGCTATGGCGGCGGCTGCGACCTGCACACATGGCTTAACCAGTATATTTTCCCCGCTGAGGACAAGCTGGATGCCCGCGCCGCCCGTGCGGCCACCGGCCTTGCGCTGGCGGAGTTGATTGCCTCCGGCGTCACCTGCTATGCTGATATGTACTTTTTCTGCGACGAGATGATTGAAGAGACGCTGGCGGCGGGCATTTCCGCAAACATTGCCCGCGGCGTGTCGGTCTTTACTCCGGATTTTGACTTTGACACCTTCTATGCCACCAAGGAGCTGAAGGCGCTCGTTCCCCGCTGGAACGGCTGTAACGACGGTCAGATTCGTATCGACGCCTCCGTCCACGCGGAATACACCAGCTATCCCGCTGTGTGGCGGCGCATTGCCGACTATGCCAAAGAGCAGGGCATCGGAATGCACGTTCACGTTTCCGAAACCAAGAGCGAGCACGACGAGTGCATCGGCAGACATGGTCTGACTCCGGCGGCCGCACTGGCCAAGGAGGGCGTGTTCGACGTGCGGGCCATTGCCGCCCACTGCGTCTGGTGCACGGAGGAGGACATGGCCATCCTGCAGGAAAAGGGAACGACCGCCGTCCACTGCCCCGCCTCCAACCTGAAGCTGGGGAGCGGCGTTGCGCCTGTGCCTGCCCTGTTGAAGCAGGGGGTTAACGTGGCGCTGGGGACGGACGGAGTATCCTCCAACAACAGCCACGATATGTTTGAGGAGCTGAAGCTGGCCGCCATTCTCCACAACGGCGTGTCTCACGACCCGCTGGCGGTGCTGCCCATGGACGCGCTGCGCATGGCTACCTGCAACGGCGCGAAGGCGCTGGGGCGGCCGGATAGCGGCTCGATTGCAGTGGGTAAAACAGCCGACCTTATCCTGCTGGACGGACAGACGCCCAATATGACGCCCTGCCACAGCGTGGTAGACAACGTCGCTTATGCCTGCGGACGTGCCGACCTTGTGATGAATATGGCGCGGGGAAAGGTCATATATGAGAAAGGGGACTTCCTCACCCTTGACCTTGACCGCATCCGCAGCGAGGTGGAGCATTACGCCATGCCGCTGATGTTTGGCAAGGAGTGAGCCCCTTTTCGGCCATTTTCAACGTATATTAGGAGGGACCATCCTTGTCCGAACCGAGCAAAGCAAAAAAGAGCGCTACCTTTTTTGGCGGCGCGGCCATTTTGGCCGTGGGCGTTATTGCGGTGAAAATCATCGGGGCCCTTTACAAGATACCCCTTGGCAATATTCTCTCCAACGAGAGCTTTGCCGACTTTTCCACCGCCTATAACGTCTATACCCTGCTGCTGACCGTTTCCACCGCCGGATTGCCGGTGGCGCTGTCCAAGACGGTGGCGGAATACAACGCGCTGGGCCGCCGCAATCAGGTGCATAGAATATTCAAGGTGGGGGTTTTCACCTTCTTCACCCTTGGCCTGCTGAGCGCCGTCATCATGTCGGTGTTTGCGGGGCCGTTGTCCAGCGCCATGTCCAACCCCCATGCCGTGCTGTGCGTGCGGGTGCTGGCGCCGGCGGCGCTGTTTGTGTGCTGCATGTCCTCTCTGCGGGGCTATGCCCAAGGTCATGCCAACATGGTGCCCACCACCGTCAGCCAGATTATCGAGGCGCTGTGTAAGCTGTTCCTCGGCCTGGGCCTTGCCTTACTGCTGCTGCGGTGGGGCTACGGCCAGGATGGGGCCGCCGCAGGCGCTATCTTCGGGATTACGGTGGGCACCGGTCTGTCGCTGGTGTACCTCATCTTTGAGCACATCCATACCCGCCGCCGGGAGCCGGGCGGTTATACCGATACCCCCCAGCGGGGCAAGGAGATACTCAAGACGCTGGTGAAGATTGCCATTCCCATCACCATCGGTTCGTCGGTGGTCAGTCTGGTGACGGTCATTGATAACGCCATTGTGCTGGATGAGCTGCGGGATATGTTCCTCATTCAGGGCTACCTGCCAGATTTGAAGCTGAACCTTGACCCGGCGCTGGATATGGCCCGCAACCTGTACGGCATCTATCAGAAGACCATGAGCCTTTATAACCTGCCTTCGTCGCTGATGGTACCCATCACCGCCAGCGTTATCCCCGCCATTTCGGCTTGCCGTGCCCAGCGCAACGAGCGGGGGGCGGGCAAGATTGCAGAGTCCTCCCTGCGCATCACGGCCATTCTGGCCTGTCCGGCAGGCGTGGGGATGTGCGTGCTGGCCACCCCCATTATGAAGCTGCTGTACTGCACCTTCTCCGAAGGCCTGACGGTGGCGGAGGCGGAGCTGGCGGGGCCGCTGTTGAGCATTTTGGCCATTGCGTCTATCTTTGTGTGTATCATGCTGGTGTCCAACTCGATTTTGCAGGCCAGCGGACGGCTGTACGCCCCCATTATTACCATGATTGTCGGCGGCGTCGCCAAGGTGACGGTGAACTATACGCTGGTAGGCAACCCGAATATTAACGTCAACGGTGCGCCGGTGGGTACGCTGGTGTGCTTTGCGTTGGTTGCGGTGCTCAACCTTATTATCATTGGGCGCACACTGCCGGAACCGCCACGGTTCAGCCGGGTATTTGCCAAGCCGGTGTTGGCGTCCGTTATCATGGGCGCGGGTGCGTGGGCGGCTTACGGGTTCCTGTCCCGCTCCTTTGGCGTGACCATTTCCACGATTGGAGCGGTCTGCGTGGGCGGCGTAATTTACCTGATTTTGGTGGTCGCGCTGCGGATGTTGTCCAAGGATGACCTGTCTCTGATGCCAAAAGGCGAAAAAATCGGGAAAATCTTACGTTTATAAGCCGAAAATTTTGAAAAACGTGTTGCAGAGAAGGGGAAAATGTGTTAGATTTTGAATATAAAGACTCTTACAGCGTCAAGGACTTGGTTGACGTCATCCGCGCGCTGCGGGGCGAGGGCGGCTGCCCGTGGGACCGTGAACAGACCCATGAGAGCGTCCGCCGCAACCTTTTGGAGGAGGCCTATGAAGCAGCGGAGGCCATCGACGAGGGCAGCAGAGAGCATCTGAAGGAAGAGCTGGGCGACGTTTTGATGCAGGTGGTATTCCACGCCTGCATTGAGGAGGAGCAAGGCGGCTTTGACTTGGACGGTGTGGCGGACGGGGTGTGCAAAAAGCTCATCTACCGCCACCCTCATGTGTTTGGGGACGTTCAGGTGTCCGGCAGCGGCGAGGTGCTAGACAACTGGGAGGTGCTCAAGCGTGCCGAGAAGAAGCAGGAAACCCATACGGACGCCTTAAATGCTGTGGCCCGAAGTCTGCCCGCCTTATGGCGTGCGGAGAAGGTGCAGAAAAAGGCGAAGAAGGCCGGATTTGACTGGCCGGACATCTCCGGCGCCATGGACAAGCTTTCGGAAGAATTGGACGAGCTGAAGGCAGCCTGTACCGGCAGCGGAGACGTGGAGGAAGAGCTGGGCGACCTGCTGTTTTCCGCGGTGAATGTTTCCCGCTTCCTGAAGATAGATTCCGAGATGGCCCTCACACGGGCAACAGAAAAGTTTATCACCCGCTTTGCCAAGGTAGAGCAGGCAGCCGTAGCCCAGGGAAAGGCCATGGAGGGCATGAGCTTTGCCGAGCTGGACAAGGTGTGGGACGCTGCAAAACAATCGACTTAACAGCGGAAACGCTTTAAGTAATACACCAGAACGGCGGCAGATGCCGCCCATATTTTAGGAGGATAAAAAGATGAACAAGGCTGAACTGATTAACGCCGCCGCCGAAAAGGCTGCCCTGTCCAAGAAGGATACCGAGGCCGCTGTTAACGCCGCTATCGAGGTGATTTCCGTTGCCCTGGCCGAGGGGGACAAGGTGCAGCTGGTCGGCTTTGGCGCGTTTGAAGTAAAGCAGCGTGCTGAGCGCATGGGCCGCAACCCCAAGACCAAGGAGAGCATTAAGATTCCCGCCTCCAAGATTCCCGTGTTCAAGGCGGGCAAGGCCCTGAAGGACGTTGTCGCGAAGTAAAAGGCGGACTTGTCAAAATAATGAAGAGCGCGGCTTCGGATATGCCCGAAGCCGCGCTTTTTCAGAAGGAGGGCGACCCGATGCGGCTGGATAAATGGTTGAAGGTATCACGCCTGATTAAGCGGCGCACCGTGCATCCCAGCCAGACTTCGTCCGGCCGGGAACCCCTTGTGATTTGATTTGCGGCGGCTGGAAATCAATTCCGCCCGCCTGCGCCGCAAGGCGGCGGGTCGCTTACGCTCCCGTTGGCCACGGCGCTTGTTCCGCAAAGGAGAGTGTGATTTTCTCATGCGACTGGATAAATGGTTGAAGGTATCCCGCCTGATTAAACGGCGCACCGTGGCCAACGAAGCCTGCGACGCCGGGCGCATTTCTGCCAACGGCCGACCGGTGAAGGCCGGCTATGAGGTGAAGGCGGGCGATGTGCTGGAGCTTCGCTTCGGTGAGCGTGTCACCAAGGTGGAGGTACTGGAAGTGACGGAGTACGCGGGCAAGGCGGACGCCGCCGGACTTTACAGGGAATTGTAAAAAGCGCAGGGGACTTGTATCAAAGTCCTCTGCGCTTTTTTGTTAATCAATCAGGCCGAAATCAGAGAAGGGCAGCAGCACCAAAACCGCGTGGCCCAGTACATCCCGCTCATCCACCAGACCCACCCGCACATCGCGGCTGTCCGTGCTGGCGTTGCGGTTATCGCCCATGACGAAGATAAACCCCTCCGGGACTTCGATGTTGTCGATGCTCATGGTAGAAGAGCCGGGGAACTGCATCGGCTCGTTGATATAAGGCTCGTCAAGGGGAACGCCGTCCACATACACCAGCCCGGAGGTGTAATCGATTTGAACGGTCTGGCCGCCGGTGGCGATGACCCTCTTGACGATTGGCTCCTCCATAAAAGTGCGCTTGGTGAGCACTACCACGTCGCCGTTTTGCGGATGATAACCGATGCTGCGGACAATCATCATGTCTCCCTCGTGAAGGGTAGGCACCATAGAGGAGCCAACCACGCCGATACCTCTGCCCACAAAGGTGAACAGCAACAGAATAGCCACCAGAGCGGTCACTGCCGCCTGGAGCCAAAAATAGAGGTTGGCCTTGAAGGACTGGCCGGGGGTGAGTTTACTCTCCTCGGCAGGTGCGTTTTGAGGTTCCGGCATGGGACGAGCCTCCGTTCATGGTGAGAATACACAGTATTATAGTGCCCTTTCGGGGAAATTGCAAGAGGCGCCGGCCTGTTCCAGCCACTGGCGTTCCCGTCTGTGGCAGGTGAACAGCAGTATCTGCCGTTCTTCCGCCAGTTTTAGAAGAGTTTGCAGGGCGAGGGACATCCGTTCGTCGTCAAAGTTGCAGAGCGCGTCGTCCAGCACCAGGGGGACAGGTTCGCCGGGGGGAAAGACCAGCTCGCACACCGCCAGCCGCGCCGCCAGATAAAGCTGGTCGGCCGTTCCCGCCGAAAGGGACAGCACGCCCCGGGGCAGCACCGTTCCGGCAGGGCGGGCCTGTGCGTCAAAGGTGCGGGAAAGGGTGACCGCGTCATAAGCGCCGCCGGTCAACTGGGAAAAGAGTTCCCCACAGCGGCGGTTCAAAGCGGGGGAGATGCGGGCACGGAAGGCCTCGTTGGCGGTTTCCAGCGCGTTGACGGCAAGGGTTAAGGCATCGTTTTCCTCCCGGCGGGCGCGAAGGGCTTCGGTAAGCTGTTCCCGCTGGGCGCGGAGCGCGGCGTCGTCCCCTAAAGCGGCCTGCCCGCCCTTTGCGGCAGACAGCAGCTCCCGCACCTTGGACAGGTCTGACTCTATGGCTTGGAGGCGCTCTGTCAGTTCCTCCCTGCTCTGCTCCGGCTCTGAAACAGGTTCCCCTGAAACGGCTTCACCGCCTTGTTCTGCCACCAGGTCAAAGATGTGCTTGGCGTTGTCCCGTTTTTCTTCCGCCTCTGTGAGTTTGGTGCGGAGGGTCAGCGCGCCGCGGATGGCGTCGTTTGCGTCGGCGGCGGTGCGGGCCTTCGGTGCAAAGGGGCGCACCAGCGACAACAGCTCATTTTGGAGGGCGGCGCAGCGCAGCTGAAGAGCCTCCGCCTTTTCGCGGGCGGCAACCGCGGCGGAGCCTGCCTGCTGGGCGACTGCCTGTTTTTCCCGATAATCAGCGGCCAAGGCGCGGATTTCGTTGGCACTGTGAACGCCGTAATGCTCAAAGATTGCCTCTTTCTCTTCCTGATGCCGCCGACGGACGCTTCGACCGGCCAGGACAGAGATAAGAGCAACCAGCACGAACAGGCTGCAGCCTGCGCCGATGCAGACGGGAAGAAGCAGCGTGGTGAAGTGCAGCAGGGCAAAGGAAAGTCCCACACCGGCGGCAAGACCGGCAATCACACCGGCCACAGCCCCCTTGCCGCCTTGCGCGGCAGCGTCATGGTGGGCGAGTACGTCGGCGGCATCCTCATCGGCGCGTTCCCACGCCTCTTCCGGTGTCATACCCAGAAAGCAGAGCAGGCCTGCATCGCTTTGAGAAGCCTGAGCCTCCTCTTCGGCGGCGCGGGCGTTGGCGGCGGCGCTGCGCTCCTGCTCGTCCAAAGCGGAGAGCTGGGAAAAGTACTCCAAGCCCTTGCGCAGCTCTGCTTCATCAGGGAGCGGGCCTGCATGTTCCAGCTCGTTCCGAAGGGACTCCGCCTGTAAGAAGGCCTCGTCCCACTTCGCTTTGTAAGAGGTATAGCGGCGATTCTGCTCCTGCCGGTCAAGAGCGTCCCATTGGACGAGAGCGGCTTTGACGCTCTCCGCCTCCGCAGAGAGAACCTTTTCCCGCTCCATGGCGGCGGCCGCCTGCCCTGAGAACGCGGAAAGCTGCTCCAGCTGTTCCTCAACCTCCCGAAGCTCTCCCTCCAGCTTGGGAATGAGGCCGGTTTGATTGAATTTCCGGCGGCGCTGCCACTCCTTCAGGCGGGCGCGCACCTCGGAAAAAGCCACTTCCTCATCTCCGGAGGAGACCAGAGCTGCAATGCGCCGTTCCAGCTCTGCCGAGCCGTCCAGAGCGGAAGCGCCCCCTTGCCGCACAAAGGCAGAGCGTTCGTACACCTCGCGTCCCACACCCAGAAGGGTTTGACCGGCGCTTTCGCCTGACAGGCCGGGAACCGGCTCGCCGGTGGCCGCGTCCACGGCGGAGAAGGTATCGAAAGCGGCACTGCGGGAAGAGCGCCGAAGGATGATGTTCCGCCCCTGCCATGTGAGGGATAGCTCTCCCTCCATAGGAGCGCCGCTCCATGGCAGATAGCGGTTTTTGTCCGCCAAAGCGGTTTTGGAGTCCCGCTCACGGGTGTTGATGCCGTAAAGCATGGTGCGCAGGAAGGCGCACCATGTGGATTTCCCGCTCTCGTTGGGGGCTTCGATGAGGTTGAGGCCGTCCTTCAGACGCAGGGTTTGCCCCGTGAGCGCGCCGAAGGAGGCGGTAAGATGATGAAAAATCATAGCCGCGGGTCCTCCCCATTCTCCAATGCAGCCGCCGCGAAACGAAGGGCCAGCGCGGCGGCAGGGTCGTCCTTCTGTTCCTGCAGGGCGCGCAGGAAATAACCGGCCAGAGAGTCTTCGGCTGCCCGCGCCAGCAGGTCGTGGGGGACGGTGGTATGGTCAAGAATGGACGCGCCGAAGCAATAACGCCCGACCAATTCTGTGAGGGCGGGCAGGTCAAGGCCCCGGCTTTCTCCGGTGAAGATGACGCGCACCACGTCGTCCCCGCAGCCGTCGGGCAGGGCGGCCAGCAGGGCCTGCTCCGGCAACAGCCGTTCCGTAAGGCGGGCGGTGACCACATGGTAGCGGCGGCGGCAAACAGGGACGAACTCCAAGGAAATTCTATCCTGCTCCACCGGACCGATGAATACGCCCTTGTCGCCCGTTTCGTCAAAGCCGCGCCCCTCAGGACAGCCGGAATAAGCCCACACAGTGCCGCCGGAGCGCTGAAGGCCGCCGCTCTTATGAACGTGACCCAGAGCGGCATAGTGAGCGCCGCTGGCGGCAAGGCCGTCCCGACTGATGGGGCAAAACCGGAGGTTCTGGCCGTCGACATCGCCGTGGAGGCAGAGAATATGGGTTTGGCCGTCGTCCGGGGCACGAAAATCCAGCGCGTCAAAGGGGACGCGGCAGGTGTGTTCCGTAAAAGCCCGACCGTGGACGGTGCAGTTCAGCTCAGGGAGCGGGACGGAGGTCATGCTCTCCGAGGCAAACACCGTCACGTTGTCCGGCAGGTCAAGCCTCCGGTAGAGGGGGGCCGGGTCGTGGTTGCCGGGGGCGAGAAAGACGGGAACCGCCATCTGGGCAAGGGCTTTGCAGAGGACGTCGGCGGTGTCGGCATAGTAATTCGGCCCGTCCAGTATATCGCCGGAAAGCAACACCAGCTGTACGCCTCGTTCCCGCACCAGCGCCGCCATGCGCTGAAGCAGTTCCCGCTGCTCCCGGCGGCGCTGCTGCGCCAGCTCAGGGGTCAGACCGGAGAAAGGGGAGTCCAGATGGAGGTCAGCTGCATGAAGGATAACAGGCATGGCAGTGCGCTCCTTTCGCTTGGAATATGTGGCGGTCAGCCGTTGATGTCCACGCGCACAGCGCCGGTGCAGCGACGGGCGTCCGTGTCGACAGTGAACAGGACGGCCTCCAGCTTGCAGGGGCCGTCGGCGGCCTCATACCGCTGATGGATACCGCCCCGGAACAGATTGATGGACTGTTCCGCCTTCACGCCAAGGATGCCGTTTGCCGGACCGGTCATGCCCAAGTCGGTGACATAGCCCGTCCCGCCGGAGAGTACCTGTGCGTCCGCTGTGGGAACGTGGGTGTGGGTGCCCCAGAAGGCTTGAACCCGTCCGTCCAGCCAGTGGCCGAGCGCCAGCTTTTCACTGGTGGCCTCCGCGTGGAAATCCACGCAGACGAGGTCGGCGTCTATGCCAGAGAGCAGCTTGTCCGCCACGGAGAAGGGGCTGTCAAGATTGGAGTCCAAATTCAGGCGACCCATCAGATTGAGCACCGCGATGCGCAGGCCGCGGGGGCCGTCATAAATGCCATACCCCCGGCCCGGCACCGCTCCGGCATAGTTGGCCGGACGGAGGATATAGGGGCTGTCGTCCAGATAGCTGCAAATCTGCTGCTTGTTCCAGGTGTGGTTGCCCAGTGTGATAACGTCCGCTCCGGCGGAAAAAATGTCCTCCGCCTGGCGGGGCAGGATACCCACACCGGCGGCGTTTTCTCCGTTGACCACCACAAAATCGGCTTGGTGAAGCTTGCAGAGGGAGCGGAGATGCGCCGTCAGAAATTCCACGCCGCGGTCGGATACCACATCGCCCACGGCCAGCAGATTGATTGTCATGGCAAGGCTCCCTTTCCAAAAATATCGCATATAGTACTATTATAGACAGGTTCAGCGAAAAGGGCAAGAAAAAGCCGCCGCAGCTTGCAGGCTGCGGCGGCTTTTGACGTTATTTTGCGTAATCGATGACCTTGGTTTCCCGCAGAAGATGAACCTTAATCTGGCCTGGGTATTCCAGCTCGTCCTCAATCTTCTGGGCGATGTCCCGCGCCAGCAGAACCATTTCGTCCTCGCTGACCTTATCGGGGGCCACCATGATGCGAACCTCACGGCCCGCCTGAATGGCAAAGGACTTCTCCACGCCGGGGAAGGAAGAGGTGACCTCCTCCAGCTTCTCAAGGCGCTTGATATAGTTCTCCAGATTCTCGCGCCGTGCGCCGGGGCGTGCGGCGGAGATAGCGTCCGCCGCCTGCACCAGACAGGCCACCACCGTATGAGGCTCCACATCGTTGTGGTGCGCCTCAATGGCGTGGACGATGGCCTCGCTTTCCTTATACTTGCGGGCCAGCTCCACGCCAATCTGAACGTGAGAGCCTTCCACCTCGTGGTCGATGGACTTGCCCAAGTCGTGGAGCAGTCCGGCACGCTTGGCTTCGGCTACGTTGGCCCCGATTTCGGCGGCCAGCAGTCCGGCCACATGGCTGACCTCGATGGAGTGGTTGAGCACGTTCTGGCCGTAGCTGGTGCGGTACTTCTGACGGCCCAGCAGCTTGATAAGCTCCGGGTGCAGGCCGTGGACGTTGGTCTCAAACACGGCGCGCTCGCCTTCCGCCTTAATGGTGGCGTCCACCTCGCGCTTGGCCTTCTCCACCATCTCCTCAATGCGGGCGGGGTGGATGCGGCCGTCCTGAATGAGCTTCTCCAGCGCCAGCCGGGCAATCTCACGGCGCACCGGGTCGAAGCAGGAGACGGTGATAGCCTCCGGCGTATCGTCAATGATGAGGTCGACGCCGGTCAGGGTCTCCAGCGTGCGGATGTTGCGGCCTTCCCGGCCGATGATACGGCCCTTCATGTCGTCGTTGGGCAGGGGCACCACCGAAACGGTAGCCTCGGCCACATGGTCGGCGGCGCAGCGCTGAATGGCCAGAGAGATAAGCTCCCGCGCCAGCGTGTCGCCCTCCTCCTTGTAGTGGGCCTCAATCTCTTTGATTTTCATGGCGGACTCGTGGGTGACCTCATCCTCCAGCCGGTGAATGAGGTAGTTTTTCGCGTCCTCGGCGGTGAGGCCGGAGATACGCTCCAGCTCGTCCAACTGGTTTTGCTTGATTTGAGCGATTTCATTGCGCTGCTCGTCCAGCTCGTTCATCTTGGCGGACAGCGTTTCTTCCTTCCGCTCTATGTTCTCAGTTTTGCGGTCCAGGTTCTCTTCCTTTTGCTGGAGACGGCGCTCCTGCTTCTGTAAGTCTCCGCGACGCTCTTTTTCCTCTTTTTCATAGTCGTTGCGGGCCTTAAGAATTTCCTCCTTGGCCTCTACCAAGGCTTCGCGCTTTTTGCTTTCAGCGGATTTGATAGCCTCGTTGATGATGCGCTTGGCCTCGTCCTCCGCAGAGCCGATTTCCCGCTCTGCAGCGGCTTTACGGCGCTGAATGCCGACGGGGACGCCTACGATAAGTCCGACCACAAGGCAGACGACCCCAGTCAAAATATAGGGCAGCATAGGTCGCTTTGACACCTCCATTTCTGTTTTTTCATTTATTATGAACCCAAAGAAGTGTTACATAATAAAAATAAGAAACCTATGTTATTGTAAAGCGGCAAAACGTATCTGTCAAGCAAAAAACCCACCCATATGGGTGGGTTTCATTCGTAACAAGCAGGTTTTCACGAGAGCTGAGGCATGGAGTCGTCGTTTTCAATCCAGTCAGAGACAGGCACCACGGTGTAATCCGTTTTGGTGTTGCGGATGACGACCTGCTCGATGCCGGCGTTGATGATAAGCCTGCGGCACATGGAGCAGGAGGTGGAGCCGGGGATAAGCGAGCCGCTTTCCGGCTCGCGGCAGGCCATATACAGGGTCGCGCCCAGCGTTTCGCTGCGGGCGGCGGAGAGGACGGCGTTCATCTCCGCGTGGACGCTGCGGCATAGCTCGTAACGCTGGCCGGAGGGGATATTCAGCTTTTCACGGGTGCAGTGCATCAGGTCGACGCAATTCTTCCGCCCGCGGGGCGCGCCGTTGTAACCGGTGGCGATGATTTCATCGTTTTTCACCAGGATGACGCCATAGCACCGGCGCAGGCAGGTGGAACGCTCCGCCACCGTTTCGGCGATGTCCAGATAGTAATTGATTTTGTCGATTCGGCCCATGTTTAGCGCCCTCCCTGTCTGTTTTTGTCCAGTATAAGCTATTTTTTAATCTCATGCAAGAGAACGTTCACAATTTGTTTACGCATCCGCGACCGCCGCGTGGTATTATAATAAATACGAAAAAGCCTGCGGGGGAATCCGGCAGTAAGGGAGTAGGCGAAGGCGTGATGCGTTTCATTCAGCGTTTTATGTATGGCCGTTACGGCGGGGACCAGCTCTCGCTGGCGCTGCTGCTGGCATACTTTATCCTGAATATGCTGCGCTCCCTGATGGGTTTGCGGCCCTTTGCGTGGGTGGCGCTGGCGGTGGCTGTCTGGGCGGTCTACCGTATCCTTTCCCGCAATATCGAGGGGCGCAGGAAAGAAAACGCCCGTTTTCTGGCCATCCTTAACCCGCTTGTCCGGTGGGTGCGGATGCGGCACACCATCCGCAACGACAAAGAGCATTGCTATTTCAAGTGCCCAAACTGCGGAAAATACCTTCGGGTGCCGCGGGGCAAGGGAAAAATCAATGTGACCTGCCGCAACTGCGGCGTGAGCTTTGAGGAGAAAAGTTAAGCCAAACCGTCAAAGGGCTTCCCGTCAGGGAGGCCCTTTTTAATCTGTTTTATAGCTTCCTTATATTGAGCGGGCTTAAAAAATCTGGTAAACTGAACGTGAACCGCAGGAATGGGAGAAAGGAGTTTAGGATGACAGAAAAGAGAGAGAACCTACGCCGGGGCATGCTGATTTTGTTCATCACCGGTATTATATCCCTTGTGGTGACAGTGATGGGTCTATTTGCCACATCGCCCCTCACCCAATGGGGCGGCGTTGTTTTGACCGTGGCGGAGCTGGCCGCGATTGTTCTGCTGATGACAGCCCGGCCCAGCGGGAAATTCAAGGCGGCATTGGTGCTCCGTGTGTTAATGGTCGTATCCAATGCAGCGGTCACGGTATGGACGGCCAAAACAGGAACCATAACGGCAGGCATGCTGGCGCTGTCCATTGCAGTGGCGGTGGCTGGGGCTGCCAGCCTGTGCCTGCTTTATCTGGGCGCTGCGGAGGTCATGGAGGAGGAGGGACGCCCCGACGTGGCCGCCTCCGGCAAAACGGCCTTCAAGCTGACGGTGGCGATGTACGTTTTGGCCATTGTTTCACTGGTGGGCGGCGTGGCGACCGCCGCTGTAAGCGGTGCAGCGGTCAGTTACGGATTTTACGTCGGCGGAGTGCTGGCGGGCAGCATTCTTCTGCTGCTGCTTGGGTTTGCAACCGCTGTGGTGGCTATTGCGGCCATCGTGTCGCGGCTCACCTTTTTCTGGAAGTGCTATCAGGGGCTGGCCTAATATGCAAAAAGAAGGCGGCGGAACATCGTTCCGCCGCCTTCTTTATCTGTTTTATTCCTCCGCCAGAGCCTTGGCCTCCGCAATCGCCTTCTCCTGTGCGGCGGGGGGAGCTTCCTCATAGCGCACAAAGTGGAAGGTGAAGGAGCCGCGGGACTGGGTAAGGCTCCGCAGGTCGATGGCGTAAGAGGTCATTTCCGCCATGGGAACCTCCGCCTCCAACACCTGCTTGCCGTCCCCGGTGGGATTCATGCCCATCACGCGGCCGCGGCGCTTGGTGATGTCGCCCATAACGTCGCCCATGTAGCTGTCGGGGATGGTGACCATCAGGGAGCCGATAGGCTCCAGCAGGACGGGGGACGCCTCCTCCATGGCGGCCTTATAGGCCAAGGAAGCGGCTGTTTTGAACGCCATTTCCGACGAGTCCACCGGATGGTAGGAGCCGTCCACCAGCGTACATTTCAGCTCCACAACGGGATAGCCCGCCAGCGGGCCGCGGAGGGCGGCGTCCCGAAGCCCCTTTTCCACGGCGGGGAAGTAGTTCTTGGGGACTGCGCCGCCGAAGACGGCCTCGGCAAATTCCAGTTCCTCCACGCCGGGGTTCGGCTCGAACTCCACCCAAACGTCGCCAAACTGGCCGTGGCCGCCCGACTGCTTCTTGTGGCGGCCCTGCTTTTTCACCTTTTTGCGAATTTTCTCACGGTAAGGCACACGCGGAACAGAGAACTCCGCTTCCACGTTAAAGCGGCTCTTCAGGCGGGAAAGCAGCACGTCCATCTGCATATCGCCGGTGCCGGAGATGACCATCTGGCGGGTCTCGGCGCGGTTTTCCACGGTGAAGGTCTGGTCTTCTTCGTTGAGCCGTGCCAGACCGGCGGCCACCTTGTCCTCCTGACCTCTGGTCTTGGGGGAGACGGCCACGCTGTAACAAGGCTCAGGGAAGGGGATAGGCTCGATTTTGACCACCTTGCGGGGGTCGGACAGGGTATCGCCCGTTTTAACCTTGTCCATCTTACTGACCGCGCCGATGTCGCCGCACTGAAGCTCCTTGACCTCCTCGGCCTTCTTGCCCTTCATGACATACAGGCGGCCCAGCTTCTCCGTCTCTCCAGTGCGGGCGTTCACCACGCTCATGTCGGGCTTGATGGAGCCGGACAGCACCTTGAGGAAGGAATATTTGCCGTACTGGTCAGAGACCGTTTTAAACACGAAGGCGCAGGGCAGCGCGCCGGGGGAGGCCACGAACTCGTCCACGTCGCCCTTTTCGTTCTCGCCCATCAAGGGACGCGCCTCCAGCGGACTGGGGAGCAGTTCGACGATGGTGTCCAGCACGTTGCGGGTGCCAAGTCCGGAGAGGGCGGAGCCGCATACCACCGGGAACAGGGACAGGTCGCGCACGCCGTTGCGCAGCCCCTGAATCATCTCGGCATAGGTGAAGTCCTCGCCGGAGAAATATTTATCCATGAATTCCTCGCTGGTTTCAGCCACCGATTCCTTCAAAGCGTCATATAGCTCGTCCAACACGGCCAACTTGTCCTCGGGCACCTCGATTTCCACGCGCTCGCCCTTGGGGCCGGCCTCAAAGGCGCGCTTATGCAGCACGTCGATGATGCCGATGACCTTCTTGTCCGCGTCCCAGATGGGCGCCATGACGGGGGCGATGTTTTTGCCGAACCGCTCCCGCAGGGTGGCGAAGGCGGCGTTGTAATCGGAGTTCTCCTCGTCAGTCTTGGAGATGTAGAGGATGCGGGGGAGCTTACGCGACTCGCAGTATTCCCACGCCTTCTCAGCTCCCACGCTCATGCCGCCCTTGGCGGAGCAGACGATAACGGCGCTGTCGGCCACCTGCAAAGCCTCGATGACCTCGCCGGAGAAGTCGAAGTAGCCGGGGGTGTCCAGCACATTGATTTTACAGCCGTTATATTCCACCGGAGCCACCGACGTGGAGATGGAAATCTGGCGCTTGGTTTCCTCCGGGTCGTAATCGCAAACGGTGTTGCCTTCGGCCGACTTGCCCAGCCGGACGGTGCCGCCGGTGAGGTAGAGCATACTTTCCGCCAGGGCGGTCTTTCCGTTACCGCCATGCCCTAAAAGGCAGATGTTGCGGATGTTTTGCACAGAATAGCTCAAATTCTTCCACTCCTTTACTGTCTGCGCTCCCATGAGCGCGGGAAATTTGGGAAACTATTGTCATTATACAGTAAAAACCTTGCGCTTACAACAGGGAATTTGATGGTTTTGCATAAAGAGCGGGAAGGGAAGCGAAAAGAAATCTGCCAAAGGAAGGGCAGAAAGAGTAAGCGGAACAAGGAAAAGAGAAAATTTTGTGCAATGTGACAGCAGAAAATGAAAGAAAAAACGAAAAATGTAACCGCTTTTGTAACTGACATATGTTATAATATCATCATCTAATGTGGTTGCGGCAAGGGTATACCCTTGTTCGTTATGCCAAAGGCATAACGAACAAGCACGGTTCAGTTGCCGTATTCAGTTTCGAGAAGGGGATGCGAGATGAGAAAAACGGCAAAAAAATGGCTGGCCTTTTTACTGGCGGCCAGTATGGTTATGAGCCTGTCGTGCGTGACCGCGCTGGCGGTGGAGGAAGGCGCGGAGCTGGACTGGAACGCCTCGGAAATCGTCATTTCCGATGTAGAAACTTTGAAGGCGTTTGCCGAGAAGGTGAACGGCGGAACAACCTTTCAAGGCCAGACCGTCACGCTGGGCGCTGACTTGGATTTGGCGAATGAGGCGTGGACGCCTATCGGCACGAGCGACAATCCCTTTAAAGGGACTTTCGAGGGCGGCAACAAAACTGTCAGCAATTTGACCGTAACCGGCGAGAACAGCTTTGTTGGACTGTTTGGCCGGACGATGGCTCCTGCCGTGGTCAAGGACTTGACGGTGAATAACGCCGCCGTTTCAGGGCGGCAGTGTGTCGCCGCTCTGGTGGGCAGCGCCTACACCGGCGCCGTGACCAACTGCCATGTGACCGGAGATATCAAAATCACCGGCAGTTATGACGTGGGCGGTTTGACCGGATACGGCTATGCCAAGTATGAGAACTGCTCCGTGGTCGGCAATGACGGCAGCTTCGTAACCGGTACCTACAAGGAAGCGAACTTGGAAGGCGACAACGTGGGCGGCTTGATTGGTTATTTTGCAGAGGGCAGCGGCGCGATGACGAGTTGCCGCGCTGAGAACTTGACCGTTACCGGCACCCGCAAGGTAGGCGGCCTGATTGGTTCCACCCACGCGGACCGCAGCTTGATTGACTGCTCTGCCAAGAATGTGGCCGTGGGCACCAACGCCACCGCTGAGTATGCCAATGACAATCTGAAAACCATGGGCATTGGCGGGCTGATTGGCCTCTTTAACAGCGCTTCTGGCGGAAAGCTGGAAAACTGCGCGGTGGAGAATATCACCCTGACCAACGAGAACGGCGTTACCGCCAAGCTGGGCTATATTTCCGGCGGCGGGAGAGCGTCAGCAGAGTTCAACGTTCCTGAAATGACCTTCACCAACGTGGCCATTTCCGGCGTCAATACTGGAAGCAACGCCGACATTCACAGCCCCATCATCAGCGGCAACATGGTCTTGACTGAGAATACGGTGGCCGAAGTGGACGGGCAGTATTTTGAAAGCATCCAGTCTGCGCTTGACAGCGCGGAGAGCGGCGATGTGGTGGAGGTTCTGGTCGGCGAGCACACTGAAAGCATCGCGATGCCGCTGCAAAGTGTCATTCTGCGCGGTGCTGACGGCGCAGTTCTGAAGGGCAAGGTCGACTTCGCAGCAGGCGCGATGCCCGAAGGCACTGAAATCGTCATCGAGAACTTGACCTTTGAGAACGCCTGTATCCATCTGGTGAGCTGGACCAAAACCACCGACCTGAATCAAATGGGCGGCTTAACCATCCGCAACAACATCTTCAACGGCGCGCCTAATGAGACGGGCACTTTTTACGCTGTTCACATCAACAATGGCGACGACGCTGTGAACAACCTGACTGTCACCGGCAATACGTTCAATGGGTGCGGGACGAAGGATGGCGGCGCCGTATATGCGACCACCTGCGGCGTCTTGACCGTTACGGACAACACGTTCCATGACAGTGCCATGAATGCGCTGACCCTGACCGGCAAGGACAGCAAGGGTAACACGACGGCGTCCGCCCAAATAGTCGGGAACACGTTCGACAGTTGGGCCGCGAAGCCCGCAGGCCGCACGGATGGCAGGGCTATGCGCCTGTCCAATCTGGAGTGTCCGGTGGATTTGAGGGAAAACAGCTTTGTGAGTGAAAACCTTCCGGAGGAGTATATCAAGCTGACGGGCGGGACCGCAGCTACAGAGGTTAAGCTGGATAATAACTATTGGGGCGGCGGAGCGCCTGCCTCTGACAAGCTGATTGTTCCTGAGGGAATGCAGCCCATCACGTACTACACGGACGCAGAGATAACAAATTTGGTGCTGGTGGAGAATGCCGACGTGGCGGCCACGGTCGGAGGGAGTTATTATAGGACCCTCCAAGCCGCCATTACGGCGGCCGAGCCGGGCGACACGGTAACGCTGCTGAAGGATGTGGAGACGAGCGAGTTTATTTTTGTCGACAAGTCTCTGACCATCGAGGGCGGCAATCATAAGGTTGCCAGCACCGCCAGCCGAATTCTTCGAGTGACTGGGAACGGCGCGGAGGTCACGCTGAACGACATTGCGTTTATCAGCGCAAAGGCCGAGCGCGGTGTGCAGGTCGATACAGATGTGACTGGAGTAACGCTGAACATCAATCACTGTATCATTCCCGGCACTTATTATGCGGTCAATATATGCAGCGGCGCGGATGTGACGCTGAATATTGACCGGAGCGTTATCTCCGGCTGGGGCGCGCTGAACCTGTGGGGCAGCAATTATGAAGTAAAAGTGACCAATTCCACATTAAACGGTCATAATGACAAACCGTATAGTGCAGAAGGCTGGAATGGATTTGGAACCATTGTCCTAGAAGGTGACACCACCGGCAAGACGGAAGACCATGTGGAGGGTTGCCATGTTGTGCTGGAAAACTGCACAATCACAGCGACCACCGTTGTAAATGAGGATGGGACTGCAAATGTGCAGAAAGTGGTTCTGTTCAATGCGAAGTCTGCCAATAATGTGGTTGAAATCAAGGGAAACAGTACAGTTGTGACCTATGCGCAGGGTGAATTGACGCCTTTCTGTGTAGACAATGGGACAGGGAATACCTTCACCATCACTGGAGGTGCGTTCTCGACCGACGTAACGGAGTACGCCGCGGAAGGCTACACGGTGCGGCAGGCCGCGGACGGAACCTATACGGTCAGCCGCCGCACGGTGTATGTGCCGCCCGTGTCCGGCGACACGGAGCTGGAAGACCCCGATGTGCCGCTGGCGGAGCCGCTGCCCTTCATCGATGTGAAGCAGGGCGACTGGTACTATGACGCAGTGGAGTTCGTCTACCGCAAGGAGCTCATCAAGGGCGTAACCGGTACAACCTTCCAGCCTGCGGGCACGACAACCCGCGGAATGCTGCTTACGCTTCTCTACCGATTGGAGGGCGAGCCTGCCGTGGAGGGAGCGACCCGATTCAGCGATGTGGCAGACGACGCCTATTATGCCAAGGCGCTGGCATGGGGCGAACAGAACGGCTTGGTGAAAGGCTATGGCGACGGCACCGTCCGGCCCGACATGCTGATTAGCCGTGAGCAGATGGCCACCGCGCTGAAGCGTTACGCTGATTTCAAGGGCTATGACACGACGGGCCGCACGACGCTGGCCGTGTTTGCCGACGCGGAAAACGTGAGCGGTTATGCAGAGGAGAGCCTGCAATGGATGGTTTCGGCGGGGCTGATAAAGGGCATGAGTGGGTCTACTCTGCTGCCCGGCGGAGACGCGACCCGCGGCCAGTTTGCCGCGCTGCTGATGAACTTCTGTCAGATGTTTGAGGCGGAATAAGTAAAACCGCATTGGGGATATAAAAAACCGGAGAGGCCATTGACCTCTCCGGTTTTTCTTTTCAAAGGGCGCCGGACCTCGCTTTATGGAATGAAAACAATCTGCACCCATTCATCCGCCTCGCCGGTATAGGTTTCCTGTGGCTCCAGTTCGGTGGTCGGCCCTGCGACCTCCAGAACGTTCCTCAGCGCGGGAAGCTGTTCTGCCGGGAAAAAATAATCTGCGCCGTCGCAGTACAGCAGTTCACTGAGATAATTCGGAAGGGTGGGCAGCTCGGCCAGACCATAGCAGTAAAGCAGAGCGGTGGTGTTGATTTTTTCAGGAGAAAGGGCGCCTTTTTGCGTGTCGTTGTACGGCGCGATGGATTGCGGGACGGTACCGTCGGCGGCAGTGACCTCAACACCGCCAATACGGGCTGTCGCTTCCGTGGCGGACCGGCCGCCATAAGAAACCGGCTCTGACGCATCCGGCAACGCTTCGCTGTTGCCGCCAGAGTTGCCGCTGTAAGCGGCAACTCCATCTCCGCCGTCAGCGGATGCGGTGACGCAATCCTTTGGTTCGACTGCCGGAGAGGGCTGCCCGTCGTCACGGACGATGGGCGCGGTTAAATTCGTGCGGAACACGGCCACGGTCGCAATGACCGCCACCGCCGCCATGGCGGCCACGGCCTGAATTGCCTTTCCGGACGGTCGGCGTGTTCCCCGGGACACGCCGGAGGACGAGGGCACGGATGCGCCCTCGTCTTGAAGAAGGCTCATAACCTGCTCTGTAAGGCCGACGGGCGGCTCTGCCTCCGGAAGGGTGCGGAGGGCGTCGGACAGGCCGCCCAGCTCCTCCAGCAGAGCGCGGCATTGGGGACACTGCTCCAAATGGGCGGCCAGACGCGCCTCTTCCTCGGCGGTCAGTTCCCCATCCAGCTTGGCGGAGATAAGCTCCAGATAATCCTCGCAATTTGCCATGTAGCGGCCCTCCTTTCTGTTGATTTCATTCTGTTAGACGAAGCGCGGTCAGGAAAGTTCCCAGCGCATTTCTTCCCGCAGTTTGAGCCGTGCGCGGGCGATACGGGATTTGACGGTACCCGTCTCCAGAGATAGGGCTTCCGCGATTTCATCATAGGAAAGCCCAGCCTGTTCCCGCAGCAGGAGCACCTGCCGGTGCTCAAGCGTCAGGCGGAGCAAGGCTCGGCCCACGGCGGCATGCAGCTCGCTTTGCTCCAAACGCTGCTCTGGCGAGGGGTCGGGCGAGGGCGGCTCCTGTATGGGAGCGCCGTCCTCGCCGGTCAGAGGGACGACATTGGCGCGGTGGCGGCTCTCCCTGCGCAGAAAGTCGATACAGCAGTTAACAGCCAGCCGGTGGAGCCATGTGGAGAGGGCGCAGCCTCCTTGAAAGGAGGGGAGCGCCCGCCACGCCTTCAGGAAGGTTTCCTGCGTCTGGTCGGCGGCGTCCTCGGGACTGCCTGTCATGCGGTAGCACAGGCTGTACACCTGCTTTTCATAGGCTTCTACAATGCGGGCAAAGGCGTGCTCGTTGCCCTCTTGGGCGGCGCGGAGAAAAAGGTCTTCCATGGTGGCTCCACCTCCTTTCTGTGGGGCTGATATTCCGTTTAGCAAAGGTCGCGTTTGATGCCCTCGGTGGCCTTGCGGAGGTCGTCCAGCGTTTCCACCCTGCACACTTGAGTTTTCCAATAGGAGGCGTGAGGCACGCCCTTGAGATACCATGCGTAATGCCGCCGAGCCTCCAGACAGGCCACCTTTTCCCCCTTGTGGGCGGCGGCCAGCTCAAACTGCCGCATGGCGGTATCGCACCGCTCGGCAAGGGGCGGCAGTGGCGGCTCCGCATCGCCGTTCAGCGCTGCCCTGCACTGGGCGAACAGCCACGGATTACCGAAAACGCCCCGGCCCAGCATGACCGCGTCTGCTCCGGTGACTCGGAGGATACGCACGGCGTCATGGCCGCAGAACACGTCCCCGTTGGCGATGACGGGGACGGAGGACTGCTCCTTCAGCCTGCGGATGTAGTCCCAATCGGCGTGGCCGGAATACATCTGACTGCGGGTGCGGCCGTGGAGCGTGAGGGCGGCGGCGCCGGCCTGCTCCAGCATGGCGGCGAACTCCAGACAGTTGATGCTCCCCTTGTCCCAGCCAAGACGCATTTTCACCGTTACGGGTTTGCCGCCTGCGCCCCGAATGGCGGCCTCCAACACCGGAACGGCCAGCTCCGGCGTTCGCATCAGGCCGCTGCCGTCGCCGCTGTTTGCCACCTTCGGCACAGGACAGCCCATATTGAGGTCGAGAAAATCCGCGCCGGACAGCTCCAGCGCCTTGCCCGCGGCCTGCTCGATGCAGGCGGGGTCGCTGCCGAAGAGTTGCACGGCGGCGGGATGCTCGCCCTCGTCCAGTTCCAGCAGGACGGCGGATTTTCTGTCCTGATAGCACAGCGCCTTGGCGCTGACCATTTCGGTATAGGTCAGGTCGGCGCCCTGCTCCCGGCAGACGGCGCGGAAGCCGACGTCGGTGACGCCCGCCATAGGGGCGAGGATGAGGGGGCCGGGGATGGTTACGTTACCTATCTTCACAGGAAGCTCCTTGTCGTTTTTTGATGTGTTCCTCCATTATAGACGAAAGGGCGGAGGTTGACAAGGGCGGCGGCGCACCTTACAATAAACGGGAAAATAAATGTGGAAGGAGCGGCCAAGATGAAGCTGGACGTACTGCGGGCCTCTCTGCTGGGGGTGTCCGCCTACCGAAGGGTCATGGAGCACCCGGTGATGGAAAAGGTGATGCACCTGCTGGACTGCCTGTATCGGAAGGACGGAGAGGGCGCTCTGCTGGGGTACACGGATGTTTTTTATTCCATGCGGCAGTTTGCCATCTCCGGACTGGGAGAATTACTTCATTTTCACCTGCGCTATGACGAGTCTCCATACGCCGCGCTGGTGGAGAGCGGCCGCCGCGACCCGGCGCTGGAGTCGGCCGCCCGGCGGGACGTAGAGACCTTCGTCCTGCTGGCGGAGACCGACTGTGACCGTTTCCTGAAGGAAATACAGGCCCTTCTGCCCGACTATTACGCTCCCGTGGTGGCGGGATTGCCCCGCTGGACGGCGGACGCGCCCTATTCCTTTGACGCGCTGACGGAGTTTTACCGAAAGAACGGAGCGAGTATTTTCGCCCTGCACAAGGCGTTTGTATGGGAGGACGAGGATTTGTACCACGTCCGCCAGCCGGACATTCCCGCGCTGGGCGCCCTGCCCGGCTATGAGGCGCAGCGGGACGAGCTGATGGCCAACACGCGGGCGCTCATAGAGGGCAGGCAGGTGAACAATGTCCTGCTGTACGGCCCCAGCGGTACGGGCAAGTCCGCCGCTGTGAAGTCTTTGCTGGGCGTGCCGGAGTTTGAGAACCTGCGCATTGTGGAATTGCAGAAAGAAGGGTTGTCAGGCATCCCGAAGCTGGTGCGCCGTCTGGCCGACCGGCGGCAGAAGTTCATCCTGTTTATCGACGATTTGGCCTTTGATTCCGATGACCGTACCTACTCCCTGCTGAAGTCCATTTTGGAGGGCGGGGTGGAACCGCAGCCCCAAAACGTGGCGGTGTATGCCACCTCCAACCGCCGCCATTTGGTGCGGCAGACCTTCTCCGACCGCATGGGCGACGAGGTGGACCGCAATGAAACTATTGAGGAAAAGACTTCGCTGGCCGACCGCTTCGGCCTTCGTATCCTTTTTGAGACCATGAACAAAGAACGCTATCTGGAGCTGGTGGAGACCATGGCGGCGCAGGCGGGCGTGACCATGGAGCGGGAACGCCTGCGGGCGGCGGCCTCCACTTGGGAGGTCTATCATCAGGGGTTCACCCCACG
>JAAWDI010000010.1 GCA_022793685.1 Oscillospiraceae bacterium | reverse complement strand
TCCACTGGGGGGCGCGGGTGCTGCCCTGACGGGCGCGGCCTGTGCCCTTCTGGCGCCACGGCTTGATGCCGCCGCCGGAGACCTCGGCGCGGGTCAGGGCGCTCTGCGTGCCCTGACGGCAGTTGGCGAGATGGTTCTTGACCACCTCGTGGACAACGGTCTGGTTAGGCTCGATGCCGAACACAGCTTCGGAGAGATCGATTTCACCAACCTGCTGACCGGCCATATTATAAACGTTAGCCTTAGGCATTTCCTACTCTCTCCTTTCCTTACTTGTTGCGGGCCGAAGCCTTCTGGGGATTGACGCGGGCGGAAGCCTTCTGCGGGTTGTTGCTGATGCCGGCTGCGCCCTTCTTCTCGAAGGTCTTCTTCACGCTGGTACGCACGGTAACAATGCTGCCCTTGGGGCCGGGAATCGCACCGCGCACGGCAATGACGTTCAACTCGGGGTCGACCTGGACTACGTCCAGATTCATGACGGTGACCTGTTCGGCACCCATGTGACCGGCGCCAATCTTACCCTTAAAGATACGAGAAGGGTCAGTAGCGGGGCCCATGGAACCGGCATGACGGTGGACAGGGCCGCCGCCGTGGGTCATAGGAGTACGGCGTGCACCATAGCGCTTGATAACGCCGGCGTAGCCCTTACCTTTGCTGGTGCCGGTCACATCAACGTGGTCACCCACAGCGAAGGTCTCGGCCGTGATTTGGTCGCCCTCGTTCAGCGCGTCGGCATTGTCCAGCTTGAACTCACGGAGCACCTTCTTGGGGTCGACGCCGGCCTTCTTCAGGTGGCCCAGTTCCGGCTTGCTCAGATTCTTTTCCTTTACGTCCTGAAAACCAAGCTGTACGGCGGTGTAGCCGTCCTTCTCCTCGGTCTTCTTCTGCACGACCACGCAGGGGCCCGCCTCGATGACCGTGACGGGAATCACGTGACCGGCTTCATCGAAGAGTTGGGTCATGCCGACCTTTTTTCCGATGATTGCCTTTTCCATTGACATGTTTCCTCCTTGTATAGGTTATTGGTCGAAAGAGTTGGCCATTAGGCTGCCATTGCTCTGTCGACTTGACCCGCTCACCTCAAAACGCGGTGAGCTGCGGTACCTACGATTTCTGAGGGCTTCTCAGCCCAGCCGTTTGGCTTACAGCTTGATTTCGATTTCCACACCCGCAGGAAGCTCAAGGCTCATCAGGGCCTCCACCGTCTTGGGGGAGGGCTTGAGGATGTCGATGAGACGCTTGTGGGTGCGGCGCTCAAACTGCTCACGGGAGTCCTTATACTTATGGACAGCGCGCAGGATGGTCACGACCTCTTTCTTGGTGGGCAGGGGGATGGGGCCGGACACGCTGGCGCCGGTGCGCTTTGCGGTCTCGACGATTTTCTCCGCGCTCTGGTCGATGAGCTGATGGTCATAGGCCTTCAAGCGGATGCGAATCATTTCTTTTTGAGCTGCCATGGTTATGTTTCCTCCTTAAATACATACGAAGTGGATTCCTTTGCCGTCCACGCTCCGTACAGCGAATGTTTCTATACACGTTTCCGTGCGTATCACTCCGCGATATGAAAGAAACCGGCGCACAATAGCGGGCCGGTTTCACCCAAGCGCGGCGATATACGCCGTGTGAGGGAACATTCAGCCGCCCGAATCCATGTCGGACATACTCCGCGGAAGTTACCGGCAATGCCGCAATCTCCCGCATCATCGCATCTCGCGCCCAAAACAGGCGCTCAATTATGATACTATACCGCAAGGGCAAAGTCAAGCACTTTTTTGCTTTTTTGGTGAAAATTTCGCATCTTTTGCGGTAAGCGGTAAAAAAGCGCTCCGCAACCCTCTCCTCAAGGGTGCGGAGCGCTTTTCTTTCGCTCTATTACAGAAGCAGGGTCAGCACCAAGGTCAACACCATAAACACGGCGGCCATCCACTTGGTAGTACGGGCCAGCTTGGCGTCCAAGCCGTGGGCTTTATTCTTGGCAAGGAACGTATCGTTGCCGCCGCCGCCCAGGGCGCCGGAGAGGCCGTTGGACTTGCCGGTCTGCAAAATCACCATCAGGACCACCAGCACTGCGGTGATAACCTGCACGATGGTGAGGATAAGCTTGGCGATTTCCATCTCAAAATCTTCCTTTCCCATTTGAACCAACGCAGTATATCCGCGTAGTGATTATGACGTATAGTAAATGATAGCACAAGCCTTCCCATTTTTCAAGGGTGATTTTGCATTTTTTCTGTCTTTTTTGCCCCTGTTCTCTTATTTGCCCCGCGCCACCCGCTTACAGCCAAGACAGGTGGCAATAAAATAAGCCCCGTAAATCACCACCAGAAAGGCGGCGGTCACCGCGCCGGAGGCGGCCGCATCCAGCTTGCCGACCTCCGCAATGACAGCATTGGCGGAGGTCATGCCCACAATGGCATGGACAATGGCCAGCACCAGCGGCACAAAGAAAGCCAGCGCCACCTGTACGAACACCGAGCGGTCACGCAGCTTTTCCTCCGCCCCCAGCCGTGCAAGGATGGCATAGCGCTTGGCATTGTCTGCCGCTTGGGAAAGCTGCTGCAACGCCAGCACCGCCGCCGACGCCAGCAGGAAAATAAATCCAAGATACAGCCCAAGGAAAATAACCAGCACTTTGCTGCCCAGCAAATCCAGATAGGTACTCAACTTGGTGTGGCAGTAGAATGTGCCATCATTGCTGACAGCACCGTTTTCCAAGGCGTTCATCAGCAGCGCTTCCGTTTCCTCTATATCCCCGGCATAATTGCCCACCAGCACCTGCCGCCTGACAGACAGCGCCGCCACCTGCTCATCACGCATCACCACATAGCCGATGCGGACGACATCACCCAAAGCACCCTCATCCCGGAAAGGCTCTGTATCCTCCAGTGTCACGGCGGGACGCCCCATCATTTCCATAATGGCGTTATACTCGCTCAGAGAAATGACCGCACTGGCACCCGTTTTCTCCTCTGTGGCCTCGTCCGGATAGTAGTAGGTATATTGCAGACATTCGGATAACTCCCCATCGGTATCAAAGCCCTTTTCTTTCAGCGCCGCCGCCATATCCACCGCATTCTTGTCCGCATCGTAGTTGACGATTTGGAAATCAAACGGCTCATCGGTCATCGCATTGATGGTGTTGTTCAGTCCCACCGAACACGCCGTAATGCCGATGGCCAGCAGCAACATCAGGCAAATGGCGGTCATAGACAGATAAGTGGTGTGTATCTTGCTGTTGAACTGCCGCAGAGTGAACATATTCAAGCCCTTATAATAGAAGCCCTTATTCCCACGGCATACTCTTAAAACAAACCCTGACAGCGAACGGAAAAACAATAGTGTGCCCACAGTGCCAAGTCCCAGCATAACAAGGAACAAAGCGTCGATGGCAAAAATGCCCCGAATCAACAGCATGGCATAGGCAATGACAATAAGCGCCACACCCAGCAGGAACATAACCACTGATTTGCCAACGGACTGCTCTTTCATATCCTCGTTACGGCGTTCCGCCTGTATCAGGTCGATGAGCTTACATTTGGCCACCGATACACCATTAAAAATCATCACCAGCAGGAACATGATTCCAAAGTAAAGCACCGTTTTCCCCATCGCCTTGAAGGAAAAACTCAGCTTCAAAAAGTCCACGCTCACACGGAACAGGCTTCCGGATAGTGCGGACAGTCCAAAGGAGAAGAACACGCCGACCACAACACCCACTACCAGCGCCAGTATCCCAATGAGCAAGGTTTCCAGAAACAACAGGGCGGAAACCTTCCCGGTGGGCAGTCCCAAAAGGAAGTAGGTGCCCAGCTCCTTTTTCCTCCGCTTCATCATAAAGGTGTTGGCATACAGGATGACCGCCGCCAGAATGACAGACACAAATACAGAGAAAACATCCATCAGCATGAGGATGCCCTCTACAATATAATGCTGGCTTTGGGATAGGTATCGCAGTACCGACTGTCCCTCCAGTGCGTTAAAGGTGTAAAACACGCACACACCGAACACCAGCGTGATAAAGTAGATAGAGTAGTCCTTAAAGCTGCGCCGGACGTTGCGCGCCGCCAGTTTAGAGAACATCGCTGTTGCCTCCTCCCAGCTCGGCCACCACTGCCATCACATCCTTGAAGAACGCCCGACGGCTCCGGCCCTCCCGTCGGAGGGTTCCGTACACTTCGCCGTCCCGCAGGAACAGGATGCGGTGGCACCAGCTTGCAGTGAAAGCGTCGTGGGTCACCATCAGGATGGTGGCGCCCTGTTGTTCGTTCAACTCTTCCATGCACTCCAACAGCATTCCGGCTGACTTGGAATCCAGCGCGCCGGTCGGCTCGTCGGCCAGAATAAGGGCAGGATTCGTCACAATGGCGCGAGCCGCCGCCACTCGCTGCTGCTGCCCGCCGGAAAGCTGGTAGGGGAACTTTTGAAGACAGCCCTCAATGCCCAGCAGGACGGCGGTCTCCTTCACCTTCCGTTCTACATTTCCGGCGTGGTCGCCCCGGATAGAAAGCGCCAGCGCAATATTCTCAAAAGCGGTCAGGGTGTCCAGCAGGTTGCAGTCTTGGAAGATAAAGCCCAGCTTTTCCCGCCGGAACGCGGTGAGCTGCTTTGGCCGCAGGGCAGTCACCTCGCCGCCGTCGATAACAATACTGCCGCTGGTGGGGCGGTCAATGGTAGCGATACAGCTCAGTAGGGTGGTCTTGCCGCTTCCGCTGGCACCCATAATGCCGACAAACTCGCCTTCCTCCACATTGAAGGAAACCCCTTTCAGAGCCACCGTGGAGGCGCCTTTGCCCCCATATGTTTTCTTCAAATCCTGTACCTTTAAAATATCCAAAAGAAATCCCTTCCTTTCTGCGGCATATGTTACCACACAAAAAGAAGGGTTTTTCTTCACAAAGCATTAAGTTTTCCTTATCTCTTTCTTGCGGTCAGCTCAAGGGCGGTGACAGGTGGAACCGCTCCATCCAGCCATTCATTTGTACCAGCCACGCCAGCATTTGCGGCCCCGCCATCAGTTGCCCGAACCACGGCCTGCCGTAATCTCCGGCAGATACCAGCAACCCCTCCCGCAAAACGTCCTCGTCCACGATGGCCTTTACCGGCGCGTTCGGGTCGTCCAGCACGGCAGTCAGCTTTTCCCGCACCAGCCGCTCATACTCTGGATTGTGTGTCTTGGGATAGGGGCTTTTGGGCCGGTTGCGCACGTCCTCCGGCAGCAGGCCCTTGGCCGCGTCCCGCAGGACGCTTTTCCGCTCGCCGTTCCTGCTTTTCATTTCCCAAGGAATATTCCACACATACTGCACCAGCTTGTCGTCGCAGAAGGGCACACGCACCTCCAGCCCGGAGGCCATGGAGCAGCGGTCTTTCCGCTCCAACAGCGTAGCCATGAACCAGTTCAGGTTCAGCCAGCCAATCTCCCGGCGGCGCTTCTCCTCGCCCGTTTCGCCGTCCAAGCGGGGCGCAGCCGACACCCATTCCTCATAGCGTTCATGCACATAGTCCGCAAGACCCAGCCGCTCCACAACCTCCCTGCGCATCACGCCGGTGCGGGCGCTCAAGTCGGGACACCACGGGAATGTGCCGCACTCCATCAGCTCCCGCCTGTGGAACCACGGGTAACCGCCGAACACCTCGTCGGCGCACTCGCCGGACACCGCCACTACATGTTCTTTTGCCACCTGACGGCAGAAGTAATAAAGAGAGGAGTCCACATCTGCCATGGACGGCAGGTCGTGGGCCGCCATGCTGTCCGTCAGCAGAGCCGCCAAGTCCTCCATGCCGCAGGTGAGCACCTTGTGCTCCGTGCCGAAGGTCTCCACCATCCGCCGCACCCACGGGGCGTCAGCGTCGGGCTGAAAATCGGAGGGGTGAAAATACCGCTCATTGTCCGTGTAGTCGAAGGAATAGGTGGTCAGCGTCTTGCCCTCAGCGGCGTATTGCCGCGCGGCCACCGCCGTGATAACCGAACTGTCCAGCCCGCCGGAAAGAAACGTGCACAGCGGCACGTCGCTCACCAGTTGCCGTTGGATAGCCCCCGTCAGCAATTCCCGCACATGGGCCACCGTGTCCTCATAATTCTCCCCGTGGGACATACTGACAAGGCTCCACCACCGCTCCTGCCGGATACCTTCAGGCGTCACCGTCATGTAATGGGCAGGCAGCAATTCCCGGATGCCCTTGAATACGCCGCACCCCGGTGTGCGGGCCGGGCCGAGGCCCAGCACCTCGCACCAGCCCTCCCGGTCTATCTCCGGCTCCACTCCGGGGTATTCAAACAGCGCCTTTTGCTCCGATGCGAAGAGAAACGTTCCATCCTTGTACGCATAAAAGAGGGGCTTCACCCCAAACCGGTCACGGCACAGGAATAACTGCCGCCGCAAACCGTCGTAAATTGCAAAGGCGAAGATGCCCTCCAAATGCTCCCCCACCCGCTCGCCATACTCCATGTAAGCGGTCAGCACCACCTCTGTGTCACAGGCGGTTTCAAAGCGCCAGCCCCGCCGCATAAGGGTGCGGCGCAGTTCACCGGCGTTATATATCTCCCCGTTGTAGACGATGGTGCACGGCACCGCGCCTCGGTAGCGGGTCATGGGCTGTCCGCCCCGCTCCACGTCGATGACGGCAAGCCGGCGGTGGGCCAGCACTGCGTCCGTTGTCTGCCACACCCCTCCGGCGTCAGGGCCGCGGTGGGTCAGCCTCTCTCCCATGCGCCGCCCGACGGCGGCCCACTCTTCTGTGGCGTTGCTGCGCCGGAAATCACAAAAGCCGACAATCCCGCACATGATTTTCACCCCTTTTAATGTTTCAGGGTCATTCTATGCGCAATTTTGATTTTTGGTCAAAACAGCGTTGTGAGAAACCACACCAGCGACGCCAGCACCGCACCGGCCACCACATACAGCGGTCCGGTCATTTTTCTCACCCGCTTGCCCCAGCCCCTGCTCTGCTTCACATAGCGGTCGGCCACCGCCTGGGCCTCTGCCAGCACATCGTCGGCGGATACGCCGTCGCCCACAAACGCGTCCTCTTTTACAATGAAAATTGCCTGCTCGAACAGCTTCGGGTCAGGCGTCTTTACCACAATGACCCGACGGGCCACACCTTTCACCACGATTGATTCCCCCTTATGTTGGTGATTTTGGTCTGCCCTGCTATTATGCACTTCCCACACTCCGCCTATGCCGATTATAGCGGTAAAATTTGGTCGTATAACAGCGGCGCAGCGCTCGTAAACTAATCCCAGTACACAGCAAGCGAAAGGAGCGCACCGCTATGAAACACCGCCACACACTTCTCTTTTCCCTGGCCCTGCTTTTCATGGTGAACGTCACGGTCATCGTCCTGTTCCAGCACGCGGAGGCCGCCACCTACCGGCAAGGCTCCACCGGCGCGCAAGTACGCACCATTCAGGATAAATTAAAGCGCTGGGGTTACTATGACGGCGCCGTGGACGGCATTTTCGGCAGCGGCACAGCGGCGGCGGTAAAGAAATTTCAGCGCACCAACGGCCTGACGGCAGACGGCATCGTGGGACCGGCCACTCTAAAAGCCCTGGGTATGCCCACCGGAGGCGGCGGTTCCTCCACCTCCAATTCTCAGGACAATTCCACCTATCTTCTGGCGCGGGTTATCTCGGCGGAGGCCCGTGGTGAGCCTTACAGCGGCCAGGTGGCAGTGGGGGCGGTCATCCTCAACCGGGTGGAGCACCCCTCCTTCCCCAACTCTATCTCCGGCGTAGTGTACCAGCCGGGCGCTTTTTCCTGTATGGACGACGGGCAGTTCAACCAGCCTGTTGCCGACTCCTGTTACCGCGCGGCACGGGAGGCTCTGGCCGGAAGCGACCCCAGCGGCGGTGCCATCTATTATTTCAATCCAGACACCGCCACCAGCGCGTGGATTTGGAGCCGTCCCCTCATTAAGGTCATCGGCAAGCACCGGTTCTGCGCCTGATAAAATAAAAGCGGCGGCCCAACAGGGCCGCCGCTTGCTTTTCGTCTTATTTCTTTCCGCCTTTGAGGGCCTTCATCCGCTCGCTGTGGTCAAGGATGCGCTTACGCAGGCGCAGAGACTTGGGCGTAACCTCCAGCAGCTCATCATCCGCCAAAAATTCAAGGCACTGCTCCAAGCTCATGTTGCGGGGCGGCACCAAGCGCAGCGCGTCGTCGCTGCCGCTGGCGCGGGTGTTGGTGAGCTGCTTCTTCTTGCACACGTTCACCGTCATGTCCTCGGACCGGGGGGACACGCCGATAATCATGCCCGCGTACACCGGCACGCCCGCGCCGATGAACAGGGTGCCGCGCTCCTGCGCGTTATACAGGCCATAGGTGATGGACTCGCCCGTTTCATGGGAGATAAGGGAGCCGGTACCTCGGCGCTGAATTTCACCCTTGACGGGCTGATAGCTGTCGAAAACGGAGGCCATAATGCCCTCGCCTTTGGTGTCGGTCAAAAACTCGTTGCGGTAGCCGAACAGGCCGCGGGACGGCACCAGGAACTCCACTTTCATCCGCTCGCCCACCGGGGTCATCTCCAACAGGTCGCCCTTGCGCTGGCCCAGCTTCTCAATGACCGCGCCCACCGCATCAGCAGGTACATCCACCACCACGCGCTCCACCGGCTCGCACTTTTTGCCGTCTATCTCCTGATAGAGCACACGGGGGGGAGAAACCTGAAATTCATACCCCTCACGGCGCATGGTTTCAATGAGGATAGACAGGTGCATCTCGCCTCGGCCCGCCACATGGAAAGCGTCGGTGTTGTCGGTCTCATTCACCCGCAGGGACACGTCCTTCAGCGTCTCCCGCATGAGCCGCTCTCTGATTTGGCGGGAGGTGACGAACTTACCCTCTTTGCCCGCAAAGGGGGAGTCGTTCACAGAGAAGGTCATTTCCATAGTGGGGGCGGAAATCTTCACAAATTCGATAGGCTCCACCGCGTCGGGGGCGCAAATGGTGTCTCCAATGGTGATGTCGCCGATGCCGCTCATGGCGATGATTTCGCCGGCGGCGGCCTCCTGCACAGGGGCTTTGTTGAGGCCGTCATATTCATAGATGGCGGTGGCCTTCGCCTTTTTGGGCGCAGCGTCGCTGTCATGGTAGTTGCACACGACGATTTCCTGATTTTGCTTTACTGTGCCTCGCTCAATGCGTCCGATGGCGATACGGCCCACAAACTCGTTATAGTCAATGGAGGAGACCAGCATCTGAAAGGGCGCCGCCGTGTCGCTCTCCGGCGCGGGGATGTATTCCAGAATGGTCTCAAACAGCGGGGTCAGGTCGGTGCCCGCCGCTTCGGGAGAATAGCTGGCCGTGCCTTGACGTCCGGAGCAGAACAGCATGGGACTGTCGAGCTGTTCGTCGGTGGCGTCCAAGTCCAGCAGAAGCTCCAGCACCTCGTCCACCACAGCGTGGATGCGCTGGTCGGGCCGGTCAATCTTGTTCACCACCACAATCACCCGGTGGCCCAGCTCCAGCGCCTTGCTCAGCACAAAGCGGGTCTGGGGCATGGGGCCTTCGGCGGCGTCCACCAACAGGATAACGCCGTTAACCATCTTCAGAATACGCTCTACCTCGCCGCCGAAATCAGCGTGACCGGGGGTGTCCACAATGTTGATTTTAGTGTCCTTATAGTGAACGGCGGTGTTCTTGGCCAAAATGGTGATGCCGCGCTCCCGCTCCAAGTCGCCGGAATCCATCACCCGGTCCACTGTCGCCTGATTTTCCCGATAAATGCCGCCCTGCTTCAGCATTTCGTCCACCAGCGTGGTCTTGCCGTGGTCGACGTGGGCGATGATGGCGACGTTGCGCAATTTCTCGTTCTGCATGTTGTTCTCCTGCCTTTTCCCTTGGCATTTCATTTTTTCACAAACTAATATTATACTTTCCTTCTCCCAGAATTGCAACTGCTTCCGCCAAAAAATACCCGGTGGAACCCCTCCACCGGGCATTTTTCACTCACTTTCCGTCAATTCTGCCCAATCCGCTCCGATAAGCGTGGCCAAGTCACCGGGGGCAAGCTCCACCTGAAAGCCGATTTTCCCTGCGGAAACTAAAATCAGCTCCCAGTTTTCCGCACTCTTGTCAATCACTGTGGGGAACTGCTTCTTCATCCCCACCGGGGAACAACCGCCGTGGACATAACCCGTTAGCGGCAACAACTCTGCCTGCCGCAACATGGCAATGGATTTCTCTCCCACCGCCCTGGCCGCCGCCTTCAGGTCAAGGGTACACGGCCCCGGAATGCAGAACACATAATTTCGTTTGCTGGCCCCTACGGTTACCAGCGTCTTAAACAGCCGCATCGGCTCCACGTTCAGGAAGCGGGCCACGCTCGGCCCGTCCACCGCGTCCCCTGCCGGATAGCTGTGGGGGATATAGGACACCTTCTTCTGCTCCAATATCCGCATTACATTGGTCTTTTCCGCGCCTGCCATGGGGTCACGCTCCTTTCTGCTCCAACGTCAACGATACAAAGCCGCCCCGGTCCTTCGCCGTACGGTGCCACAGTCCCAAATCAATGGGGAACTCTTTTCCGCCGTCTGCAATGGTGCAAAAAACCTGCTCGCCATCTTCCTCAAGACCGGTCACCAGCACCCAGTGCCACTTATCCAGCCGCTTTTCCTCTCCATTGTGCAGATTGAGAAACGCCACCGGACAGTCACGTTCCAGCCCCGCACGGATAAACGCCGCACATCGCTCCAAGCTGGGCCGCCCTTCTCCGCAAGGCGTTTCCAGCAACTCGGCAGACAGCTTCATACCCTTGTCAGCGCCATACAGCTCGATGCCATCCACATATTTTCGGGGCTGGTTCAAACCCATAAAGCCAGGGGTCACATAGCGCCATACCGTCTCCATAAAATCGACAAACGGCTCCTGTATGGCCTGCCGAGGCAATGGACACAGCGCAGGCGAACCCCAAGCCTCCGCCGCATATCGAAGCTGCTCAGAAGCCGTGGTCGGCCCGCAGCCCGCCATTCGCTGCCATCTCAGGCGGTACCACTCCTGATTCGCCCCACGCGCAATTTCTCCTTCGACGGTGATAATATTCAAAAATTCCGGATGCCGAAGCGTTGTTCTGCGCATCTGAACCGCCGCCCCCCTCTTGCCGTTTGCACTATTATAAACGGATTTTTGCCGTTTGTTAAGAGGCGAGGCAGATTTTTCGTCCCGCACATTGACAGGCCTGCGTCTGCTGGGGTAAAATATATATCTAACTTGCCCCCGTACCTCACCAGGATAGAGGGTCCGCCTCCTAAGCGGAATGTAGTGCGTTCGAGTCGCGCCGGGGGTGCCACGTCGGAGCGGGCTGTACATCGCCTGCTCCGACTTTTTTCACATCTCCAAGCGCACGCTTCCTTGCCAAGCAAGCACGTTATGCCAAGAAGCGGGCCGCACCATACGGTGCGGCCCGCTTCTTTCATACTCTGCTCAAAGGCAGTTCATTGTGCTCAGTGCAGGTCCTCAATGACGTGGACCAGCGTGGCCTCCAGAACGTCCTTATAGAACCAGTCGCTGCTGTTCACGTCGTGGTACGGATTGGTGTACTTGGCAAAGTCCTTGCCCTCCGCAACACGGCGGCCC
>JAAWDI010000009.1 GCA_022793685.1 Oscillospiraceae bacterium | reverse complement strand
CTTGGTGATATAGATGTCGTGGGGGTGGCTTTCACGCAGGCCGGCGGCCGTAATCTGAATAAACTGCGCCTTATTTTGCAGTTCATCAATGGTGCCGCAGCCGCAGTAGCCCATACCGGCACGCAGGCCGCCCATGAGCTGGTAGATGGTCTCGCCCACCAGTCCCTTATAAGGTACGCGGCCCTCCACGCCTTCGGGCACCAGCTTTTTGTTGCCCTCCTGGAAGTAGCGGTCCTTGCTGCCCTTGGCCATGGCGCCCAGGCTGCCCATGCCGCGGTACACCTTGAACTGGCGGCCCTGATAGACCTCGGTATCGCCGGGGGACTCCTCGCAGCCCGCCAGCAGGGAGCCGAGCATGACCACGCTGCCGCCTGCGGCGATGGCCTTGGCGATGTCGCCAGAGAACTTCACGCCGCCGTCCGCGATGATGGGAATACCGTATTCGGCGGCCACGCAGGCCGCGTCGTACACTGCGGTAATCTGCGGCACGCCGATGCCCGCCACCACACGGGTGGTGCAGATGGAGCCGGGGCCGATGCCCACCTTGACGCAGTCGGCGCCCGCTTCAATCAACGCGCGGGTGCCCTCCGCCGTGGCCACATTGCCCGCAATCAGCTGCACATCGGGATACAGCGCCTTAATGCGCTTGACACACTCCAGAATGTTGTGGCTGTGGCCGTGAGCGCTGTCCAGCGCCAGCACGTCCACGCCCGCCTCCACCAGCGCGGCCACCCGCTCCAGCACGTCGGAGGTCACGCCGATGGCGGCGCCCACCAGCAGGCGGCCCTTCTCGTCACGGGCAGAGCGGGGATAGACCTCCGCCTTTTCGATGTCCTTGATGGTGATGAGGCCTTTCAGCCGGAACTCCTTGTCCACGATGGGCAGCTTTTCAATCTTGTGCTTGCGCAGAATTTCCTTGGCCTCAGCCAACGTGGTGCCCTCCGGCGCGGTGACCAGATTGTCCTTGGTCATCACGTTGTCAATAAGCTGGGTCATGTCGGTCTCAAACTTCATATCCCGGTTGGTGATGATACCGATGAGCTTGCCGTTGTCGCAGATGGGCACGCCGGAAATCTTATATTTGGCGCACAGCTCATCCGCCTCTTGAAGCGTATGGCCGGGAGCCAGCCAGAAGGGGTTGGTGATGACGCCGTTTTCACTGCGCTTCACCATGTCCACCTGCTCCGCCTGAGCGGCGATGGACATATTCTTATGGATGATGCCGATGCCGCCCTCACGGGCGATGGCGATGGCCATGCGGTACTCCGTCACCGTATCCATCGCCGCGCTGATGAGGGGAATGTTCAGCTTGATTTTCTTCGTCAGATGGGTGGAGAGGTCAATGTCGGCGGGGAGAACGTCGCTCTCCGCCGGAATGAGCAGTACATCGTCAAAGGTCAGGCCCTGCTTGCAGAATTTCTGACCTGCGTTCCGGTTTACCATGCGCTTCCAACTCCTTCACTTCGATAATTTTTCCTATTTTACGCTTCCCGCCCCTTTGTGTCAAGAGGGAAATCCGGCGTCCTTTTTAGAGGTCACAGCTTTAAGCTGTACTGTAAGTAACGATAGCTGTGCCCGTCTTTCCTGTCTGCTTTCAGCGTTGAGGAAACGAGTGCGAAGCCCATTGACTGCGCCAGTCGGTTCGAGGCGCGGTTTTCCTCTCTTGTGGAGTAAAGAAATTCTCTTGCACCAAATTCCTCTTTACAATATCGAATCAGCCCCTGAAGGATTTGTTTTCCCAGACCTTTTCCCACATAATTAGGACCAAGGCATATCCCCGCCTCCTGGTAGATATGGGGGCTGATTCTCTCCACACCGGCAAACCCGATTGCTTCCCCGCTTGACCTTTCATAAACCAAATAAGTATCATGCTCTTTTTGGAACGCAATCGTTTTTATGATTCTTATCTTCGCTTTTTCTTCGTTTTCCGTAATGTCCCATTCCATATATTTTGCGCTTTCCGGCTGTGACCAAACATGACAGTACATTGCTTTCCAATCTGAAAACTTTGCCTTGTCAAGAATAAGGCTCTCTGTTGTAATCATGCTCCACGCTTCTCCACCTTTACGCCGTCCATCCGAACACTTACGCCAAGTCTTTCAAAGTGAGCAAAGCGGAGAAGCGAAGCTTGTCCTCCCCGTCCTTGCCCGCCACGCAGCGGCCGCCGTTCAGCTCGCCCACGGAAAGCAAAAGCTCCTCGCCGGGCCGGCATTCCGCGTGGTAGCACAGCTGGAGGGAGGACACGAATTTCCCCTCCCCCGCCGTCTCCAGATGGATGGCGTCACAAACGAAGTCCGCATAGCGGGCGTTGTTGACGTGGCTGTTGATGTCGGTATCGCTGTACCGCATCGTCCGCCGCTCCGCCACAGGCAAGCCGTCCGGTAGCTTCAGGTTGGAGAGCTGGACACTCTTGCAAAGCGCTCCACCCGCCGTTTCCTCCCGACATTCCTCCATCACGGAAAACCGCAGCAGCTTATGGCTGTCCATATCGGCAAGCACCCAGACGGAGACGGCCTCCCCCACCTGTTCGCCGTCCACATAGAGGTCAAAGTCCCGGTACATGGACGCGCCCCGGCCACCCCTGTGCCATGTCCGCACCGTCAGCGTCTCATCAAAGGCCAAGGGCCGGTTAAGGCGGTACCACACCCGCGCCAGCATCCAGAAGGCGTTGTACTTTTCCACCGTCTCGTCATGGGAGACATGCAGCTCGGCGGCCGCCAGCGTAGCAGCCTCCTGCAAAAGGCCAAGGACAGCCGACGGCCTCGCATGGTTATGTCCGTCCACATCACGGGAATTGACCCGAAGCTTGTACTCGAAAAACATCCTTACCGCTCCTCCTCGCCCTTGCCCCTGATGAGGAGCTTCGTTTTGCAGCACACCGCGTCCAAATCGTCCGCCGTAGCCGCCGGAATACGCATGGAGGCTCCGCAGCTTGAGCATTGCAGCTTCACCGCGTTATAGCCCACCTTCATTTTATACTGCGTGCCGCCGCAGGCGCAGGAAACGCCGCCTCGTTTGGCGATGTCCCGCACCTCGGAGAGCACCTCGTGCATGATGATGTCGTTTTGAAATATTTCGCCGCCGTCCGCGCCGCTCACCCGCTCCATAGTCTCCTCCAGCCGATGGGCGGCGTTGCGGACGGGGCCGTCCTCCCCAATATAACAGCAGTCCAGCCCCCGCTCGCCGCAGGAGAAGACGATAAATTTTTCCTTGCGGAAAATGCGGGCGTCAAAGCTGCCCTCGTGGGTCTTTCCGCAGAAGGCGCAGTCGATGCCCACCGTCACCCTGCGGCTGTCCAACTCGATGTGGACGGCTTCTCCGCCGCAGGAGCACTCCACCCCGCCGGGCGAGGCTGCAAGAGCAAACAAGCTGCGCTCGGTGGTCAGCAGTTTTTTGCACTTGGGGCACAGGCAGGCGATGGTGCGGTTTGCTTCTTGTATCATGGCGTTTCCTCTTCTTTGCGTTAAAATGGCTTTTCTAGTTTGATTATACTGTATTCTATCCTTTTTTTCCAGTCCTTCCCCTCTCATTTTTTCTTTTGGCGGGATTTTTGCCCACTGCTTTCATATTTTTCGCTCGAACGGTTCAGACTAATCCTAAAAGGAGCGATGCTTGTGACGGTAAAACGAACGGGCAAACAGACCCTTCTGTTCCCCAACGCGCCCTCAGTCATCGGCTTTGGCAACGCCGTGGGGAAAAAGGAGGGCGAAGGCCCCCTGAAAGCCACTTTCGACTATATCGACAAGGACGACACCTTCGGCCAATCCAGTTGGGAAAAAGCGGAGACCCAGATGCAGAAGCAGGCGCTGGAAAGCGCGCTGTCCGGCGCGAACATCACCGTGAACGACCTCGACCTGCTCTTTGCCGGCGACCTTCTCAACCAGTGCATCGGCACGGCCTACCACGCCCGCAGCCAGGCGGTCAGCTTTTTCGGGCTGTACGGCGCCTGTTCCACCATGGCGGAGTCGCTGGCCCTGGCCGCTATGTCGGTGGACGGCGGCTATGCCAAGCACGCCGTGGCGATGACCTCCTCCCACTTTTGCTCTGCCGAGCGGCAGTACCGCACTCCGCTGGAGTACGGCGGGCAGCGCACCCCCACCGCCCAGTGGACCGTGACCGGTTCCGGCGCAGTCGTGCTGGCGGACAGCGGCCCCGGGCCGTATGTCACCTGTGCCACCATCGGGCAGATACAGGACAAGGGCATCAAGGACGCAAACAACATGGGCGCGGCCATGGCGCCCGCCGCTTATGAAACCCTGAAGGCCCATTTCTCCGACACAGGCAAAAAGCCCTCGGACTATGACCTCATTGTCACCGGCGACCTTGGGCAGCTGGGCCGTGACATCGTGGTGGACTTTTTCCGCAAGGACGGCGTGGTGCTGGAGGACAACTACAACGACTGCGGCCTGCTGATGTTCGACCTCAAGAAGCAGGACGTTCACTGCGGCGGCTCCGGTTGTGGGTGCAGCGCCGCGGTACTGGCGGGCCACCTGCTGAGCGGAATGCGCAAGGGGCTGTGGAAAAACCTGCTCTTCTGCGGCACCGGCGCCCTTCACTCCCCCACTGCCATTCAGCAGGGGGAGAGCATCCCCGGCATCTGCCACGCGGTGGCGCTCAGCACCCAAAAGCCCCAAAAATCGCAGGAATAGGAGGCTGTTTTATGGAATATCTCCGTGCATTTCTGGTGGGAGGCGTCCTGTGCATCATCGGCCAGATTTTGATTGACAAGACCGCCCTCACTCCGGCAAAAATACTGGTGCTCTATGTGGTATCCGGCGTGGTGCTTGGCGCGGTGGGACTGTACCGCCCGCTTGTGGACTTCGGCGGCGCTGGCGCAACGGTACCTCTGACCGGCTTCGGCTACCTGCTCTCCAAGGGTGTGCAGAAGGCCGTCATGGAACAGGGTTTCCTCGGCGCGCTGACCGGAGGCGTCACCGCAGCAGCAGGCGGCATCACCGCTGCTATTTTCTTCGGCTATCTCATCGCCCTTCTCTGCAAACCGAAAAGCAAGTCGTGACAAAAGGCGGCGGCCTGTATGGGCCGCCGCCTTTTCCTTTGTCATGGACAACCGTGCCCTGTGGCGCTATAATGATGGTAACGATGCCTGAAGGAGGCCTGTCCGATGGAATACCACCGCACCATTCCCACCCTGTCCGACCGGCTCTGGTCGGTCATCACCGCCCGCGGACGGCTGACCGCCTTTCCCGCCGGGCAGACCCTCTACCAACAGAACGCACCCAGCGGCGGCTTTTTCTTTTTGGAGTCCGGCTGCGTCAAGGTCTCCCATGTGCTGGACAACGGCAACGAGTCCATCGTCGCCCTGTACGGCCCGCGGGACTTGGTGGGCGAGGCCTCGGCGCTGGAGCGCGACAGCTCCCCCGCCGCTGTGACGGTCACGCCCGTTTCCGCGTGGCTGCTGCCCACCGGCGAGGCCTACCGTCTGATTGAAGAGGACGGCGAATTTGCCCGCTATCTGGTGGATATGCTGGCCTATAAGCTCCGCATGGCCAACGCCCATCTATGCACCGTCTCCGGAAAACGGGGCGCGGCCAAGCTGGCGGCCACCCTCTTGCTCCTTCCTGAATTGGGTGTAAGCTGGGACAAGGCGGGCTGGTTTTCCATCACCCATGAGGAGCTTGCCTGCTTCACCGGTGCCACCCGCGCCAACACCACCTCCCTGCTGCGGCAGTTCACTAAAGCAGGCCTGGTAGACTCCCGCCGAGGCGGCCTGCGGCTCCTGAACGCAGAGGGACTGATGGAACTTGCAGAGGGCGCTTCCCTTTCGTAAGCAGTCAAAACAGGGGACACGGCATAAGCCGTGTCCCCTGTTTTTTAATCCATGAACATACCTGCGTCGAAGCCGCTGCGGACGGCCTCCTTCACCTGTCCGGGGCGGATGCAGTTGCCCACCTGAATGACCTGCGGGGCGCACTCCCGGAAGGAATAGGCCAACTCCGTGCGGGCCTTCATGCCTGCCGCCAGCACCACGGTGTCCGCCGAGAAGGAGACTTCCCCGCCGCTTGCGTCTACCGCCTGCGCCATGTGGTCGCCCACGCCGGTGCAGCGGGTGGACACCGCCGTCTTGACACCCCGCTTCTTAATCTCCATGGCAATGGTGCGCACATAGCGGAAGTTTGCGTCGCCGGATACCCGCGGGGCCATCTCCACAATGGTCACGTCGCGGCCTTGCCCTGCAAGGTCAAGGGCAGTCTCGCAGCCCACCATGCCGCCGCCGATGACCACCACCTTTTCGCCCACCTGTTCCAGCTTCTGGTGGGCCTCGGTGGCGGAGAGTACATAGGGCTGGTCCAAGCCGGGGATGGGCGGGCGGAGGTCATCCGCCCCCACTGCCACAATGACAACGTCATAGTTCCCCGCTTTCGCGGTTTCTGGCGTGACCGCCGTATTCAGCTTCACCTCCACCGGTAGCAGGGACAATTCCCGCTTCATGGTGTCCACCAAGCGGTAGAGGTCGGCCTTGAAGTCAACGTATTGGGCAAATTTCAGTGCGCCGCCCAGCGCATCGGACGCTTCGCACAGCGTCACCTCATGGCCCCGCCGGGCCGCGGTGATGGCGGCCTCCATGCCGCCGGGGCCGCCGCCGATAACCAGCACCTTCCGCTTCTCCTTGGCGGGGGGCCAGAAGTCGGACTCATATTCCCGCCCAATAAGGGGGTTCAGGCTGCACCGTGCCGCGCCGAAGGTGAACCGCCCGGACTGGCAGTTGGCGCACCGGAGGCACTGGCGCACCTCGTCCGCGCGGCCCGCCTGCCCCTTCTTGGGCAGATAGGGGTCGGCCAAAAGCTGGCGGCCCATGGCGATAACGTCCGCCTTACCGGAGGCTACGATTTCCTCCATGGCGGCAAGGTCGCTGTGGCCGCCGATGGTGATGACCGGCTTGCTCACCGCCTCTTTCACCGCCGCCGCGTACTTCAGCAGATGGCCGCGGGGGGTGTAAATGGGGGACTGCATCAGGTCTTGCAGCAGCGCCTCATAGTGGACGCTGGCGGACACATGGAATGCGTCCACATACGGCTCCAAAACCTTGCAGATGGCCTTGCTGTCCTCCACCTCAAGACCGCCCTCCACGCCATCCCAGCCGTTGATGCGCAGGGAGATGGGGAACTGTGGCCCCACGGCGGCGCGGATGGCCTTCAGCACCATAATGGGGAAGCGGCACCGGTTTTCCGCGCTGCCGCCGTACTCGTCGGTGCGCTTGTTGATGTTGGGGGACAAGAACTGGGAGATGAGCCAGCCGTGAGCGCCGTGCACTTGCACCATGTCAAAGCCCGCCTTTTTACATCGGGCGG
>JAAWDI010000008.1 GCA_022793685.1 Oscillospiraceae bacterium | reverse complement strand
GTCCTCGCTGACCTCGGCCTTGAGGTTCTCGGTATGCAACGAGCTTTCCAAGATGCGGGGAGAAGGCTTGCTCACCTATAAGAAAAATATGTTCTGGCTCAACGAACCGCCGGAGAAGGCGGAGGAGAGCGGAGCGGGGAAAGAGGGGAGAGACCAGTGAGAAATCTGGAAATCCAAACGGCCACGGCGGCGGTGGAGGATGTGCGCGCCATGTGCGCGTCCCTTGGTCGGCGGCTGGCGTCGGACACCGGAAACGTATGCCCGGTGGAATTTATGGCCGCAGTGCTGCGGATGTTCCATTCCCGAAGCTGCGGCAAGTGTGTGCCCTGCCGCATTGGGCTTGGAACGCTGGTGGAGCTGTTGGAGAAGATTTTGGACGGCAAAGGCACCAAAGCGGATTTGGCACAGGTGGAAAAGACGTGCAAAACAGTGGCGATGGCCTCCGATTGCGCCATCGGCAGCGAGGCAGCCCGTGCCCTTCAGGTGATGCTTCCGGCTTTTCGGGAAGAGTTTGAAGCGCACCTTGACGGCCGTTGCACCGCCAGCTTCCAGCCGGTGCCGTGCGCCGGAGGGTGCCCGGCCCATGTGGATATTCCGGGGTATATCGCCCTGACCCAAGCAGGAAGCTATGCGGATGCCGTGCGGCTCATTCGCAAGGATAATCCCTTCCCGTCGGTATGCGGCCTTATCTGCGAGCACCCCTGCGAGGAGCACTGCCGCCGCCAGATGGTGGATGACGCCATCAATATTCGGGGCCTGAAACGGTTTGCGGTGGAGCGCGCCGGTGTGGTGCCGCCGCCTGCCCCGCTGCCCGCTACCGGGAAAAAGGTGGCGGTTATCGGTGCGGGGCCTGCCGGATTGACGGCGGCTTATTTCCTGACCCTGATGGGCCACTCAGTCACGGTGTTGGAAAAACGCCGCAAGGCGGGCGGGATGCTTCGCTACGGAATCCCGTGCTACCGCCTGCCGGACGAGGATTTAGACCGGGACATTGATGCAATTCTGGCCACCGGCGTCACCTTAAAAACGGAAACGCCCATTGAGGACGGAGATGCCTTCCAGCGCCTGCGGACGGAGTATGACAGTGTGTTTATCGCCATCGGCGCTCATACGGACAAGAAGCTGGGAATGCCCAACGAGGACAAAAAAGGCGTGATGAGCGCGGTGGAGTTGCTGCGCCATATTGGCGACGGCGGCACGCTGGATTTGACGGGCAAGCAGGTGGTGGTGGTCGGCGGCGGCAACGTGGCCATGGACGCCACCCGGACGGCCAAGCGGCTGGGCGCTGAGAGCGTGAAGTGCGTCTACCGCCGCAGGGTGGAGGACATGACCGCCCTGCCCGAGGAGGTGGAGAGCGCCGCGGCGGAGGACTGCGAAATTATGACGCTGATGGCCCCCGTTCGCGTAGAGGTGGACGAGGATGAAAACGTCACCGGCCTGTGGGTGCAGCCCCAAATCATCGGCGGCGTTCAGCGCGGTCGGCCCGCGCCCCGGAACGCCGACAAGCCGGAGGTGCTGGTTCCGGCGGATATTATCATTGTGGCCATCGGCCAGGCGGTGGAGAGCGACCCATTTGAGGCTGCCGGACTTCCGGTGAAGCGCTCCCTGCTGACGGCGGATATGGCCTGTCAGGTTCCGGGGCAGAAGGGCGTATTTGTGGGCGGCGATTGCCAGTACGGCCCTGCTACCGTTATCCGCTCCATTGAAGCGGGCAAGGTGGCCGCGGCCAACATTGACCACTATCTGGGCTATGATACCCAGCTCGATTTGGCGGTGGACGTGCCGCCTGCGGCATTTCAGATTTCCGGCCCTTGCGGACGGGCCACGATGACGGAAGAGGCGTCCCGCGTGCGGCGGAGCAGCTTCGCGCTGGCCGAGCGGGGGCTTTCCGAGGAAGAGGCCGCGCAGGAGTGCAGCCGCTGCTTGCGGTGCGACCACTTCGGGCGGGGCGCGTTCCGGAACGGGAGGGTGGAAAAATGGTGACATTGACGATTGACGGCCGCACGGCCAAAGTTCCAGAGGGCGGCACCATTTTAGAGGCGGCCCGCGCCGCCGGTATTGCCATTCCCACCCTCTGCTATTTGAAGGATGTCAACGAGGCGGGGGCCTGTCGGGTGTGTCTGGTGGAGGTGGAGGGCTGCGACAGCCTGTGCGCCTCCTGCAACACGGTGGCCACCGAGGGCATGACGGTACATACCAATTCCCGCGCCGTGCGCCTTGCCCGCCGAGATGTGGTGGAGATGATGCTTTCCCGCCACGACTGCCACTGCCCCACCTGCCACCGCAGCGGCAACTGCGCACTCCAGACGTTGGCGGCAGACCTGAATATTTTCGACCTGCCCTATGAGCACAAAGCCCCAGAAAACCGTTGGAATCGGGATTTTCCGCTGATTCGGGAGGAGTCCAAGTGCATCGGCTGTCTGCGGTGCGTTTCTCTGTGCGACAAGGTGCAGAGCTTAAACGTATGGGACCTTTTGGGCACCGGAAGCCGCGCCCGTGTGGGCGTGCGCGGCGGAGGTAGCATTGAAAGCAGCGATTGCAGCCTGTGCGGCCAGTGCATCACCCACTGCCCTACCGGGGCGCTCCATGCCAGAGACGACACGATGCAGGTATTTGACGCCATCGAGGACGAGAACACCGTCACGGTGGCGCAGATTGCCCCAGCGGTGCGGACGGCGTGGGCGGAGCAGCTTGGTCTGAGCGGCGAAAAGGCTACCGAAGGCCGTATGGTGGCGGCCGTCAAGGCGCTGGGCTTTGACTATGTACTGGATACGGAATATTCCGCCGACCTTACCATCATGGAGGAGGGCAGCGAGTTCCTGCACCGCTTCACCCATAAGGGCGACTACGCGTGGCCCATGTTTACCTCCTGCTGTCCCGGCTGGGTGCGCTTTGTTAAAAGCCAATTTCCGGAATTTACAGGCAACCTGTCCACCGCAAAAAGCCCTCAGCAGATGTTCGGGGCCATCATCAAGACCTATTTTGCCAAGCGGCTGGGCCTGGAGCCGGAGAAAATCAAAGTGGTGTCCATCATGCCATGCGTGGCCAAGAAGTACGAGGCTGGAGTGGAAGCCCTGCGGGACGCGGGCTGCGGGCAGGATGTGGACGTTGTCCTCACCACCCGTGAGCTGAGCAGGATGCTCCGCGTGGCTCATATCGACGTGGCCTCCCTGCCCGAAGCGGAGTTTGACAAGCCGCTAGGCGAGGGAACGGGCGCGGGCGCGATTTTCGGCACCACCGGCGGCGTGATGGAGGCTGCACTCCGCAGCGCCCACTACCTGCTGACCGGACAAAACCCTGACCCGGACGCGTTTCGGGCGGTGCGCATCGAGTCTGGCTGGAAGGTGCTGGAGACAGAGGTGGGCGGCGCAGCCGTCCGAGTGGCGGTATCCAGCGGGCTGGGTAATGCCCGGCAACTGCTTGAGGCCATCCGCAACGGACAGGTACAGGCGGACTTTGTGGAAATCATGGCCTGTCCCGGCGGCTGCGCAGGCGGCGGCGGTCAGCCCATTGCCTTCAATGAGGAGCGGGCGGCCCAGCGGGGCGGCGTCCTGCGGACGCTGGACGAGAACTGCGCCCTGCGGTTTTCCCACGAGAACCCGGACATTCAGAAGACCTACCAGGAATTTTTGGGCGAGCCGCTGGGCGAAACGGCCCACCACCTGCTGCATACCGACGTGACCAAATGGTGAAGGGCTTGAATGTGTGACCATGGCGCAGGTGCGCCATCATATATTTATGAAGTGGAAAGGATGATTGGAAATGGGAGACATTTTGAAGGGAAAGGTCGCTGTCATCACCGGTTCCGGACAGGGTACCGGCCGGGCCATCGCAATGGGCTTTGCGGCGCAGGGCTGCAAGGTTGTCACCAATAACCGCGCGCCGAAGAAGAAGGGTTCCCAGGCCATGAGCGGCGCTGTTCTGACAGACGAAGATTTGCAGAAGCTCAGCCCGGAAGACCGTGAGTGGATTTTAAAGGAGGCCGAGCTGGAGAACGGCGACGCCGAAACCACCGCACAGGCTATTCGGGACGCCGGCGGCGAGGCGGTTGCCTGCTTTGCCAACATCGCGGACTTTGACGATGCCGGACGGCTCATCCAGACCGCCATTGACACCTATGGCCGCATCGACATTCTGGTGAACGTGGCGGGTGGCTTCGGCTTCAGCAAGTTTGAGGAGATGACCCCTGAGCTGTTCGAGCGGGTGACCAGCGTAAAACCCAAGGGCTACTTCAACACCATGCGCCACGCGGTGCCCCATATGATTAAGCAGGGCGGCGGCCGCATCATCAACACCACCTCCCGCGCCTTTATGGGCGACGTGTTCAAGCATGTGGAGTACTGCACCGCCAACGCGGGCGTGGTGGGTCTGACCCGCGGCGCGGCCATCGAGCTGTGGGACCGCCACATCACGGTCAACGCCTTCGGCCCCTGGGCGCGCAGCCGCGCCGCCTATGAGCTGGAGATGCACAATAAGCTGGATTCCGTCACCATTGGCAACGCCAAGGTGCCGCCTGCTTCCATCACGCCCACTCCGGATAAAATCGTGCCCTTCCTGGTCTACCTTGCCTCTGACAAGGCGGATAAGGTCAGCGGCACCATCTTCACCATGGCGGGCAACACCATCTCCCAGCATTCCGAGCCGGTCATCTGCAACACCATGACCAAGCAGGGCGACTGGACTTGCGAGGAGTTTATGGAGGCGGCCCCCCGGTTCTTCCAGGGCTATAAAAGTATCGCGGATTTAGATTGAGGAAACGACCGAAAACCATAGAAAGCAAGCCGTCCGGCACGCCGGGCGGCTTGCTTTTTGCCCTGAAACATGGTATGCTTTTCCCATGTTAGAGAAGGGGGAGCCTTTATGAAAAAAACCAATCGGTCGTTGCTGAAAATAGCGGCTCGTGAGAGCATGGGAACGGCCCAGCCCAGCGCAAAAATGGTAACGCTGGTCTATATTTTGCTGACCACGCTGCTGGTATCCGTCATCGAAAATGCCATGGCGGCGCCGTTCAACCAACTGGCAGAACTGCTTGCCAGCGGCTATGACCCGGAGTGGGTCATGTATATCATGCTCAACAATATTTCATGGCCGCTGATTGCATTTGTCAGCATTCTGCTGGCCCTGTACTCCAGCGTCATGTCCTATGGATACACCGCGTATACCCTTCGCCTTTCCCGCAGGGAAGAGGCGGGCTACAACAACCTGACTGAGGGCTTCGCCATGGTGGGCAAGGTGCTGATTACCCATATTCTGGTCGGCGTGTTCAGTTTCCTGTGGGCGTTGCTGCTGATGATTCCGTTCTCCATTCTGGTTGCGCTGATTGCTGCGTTCGCCAGCACCGGCGTGGCCGTCGGATTGATTATTATCCTTTACGTTGCGCTGCTGGTGGGCGTTTTGTACTTTATCCTGCGCTATGTGCTTACGGACTGCGCCCTGTTTGACGACCCTGAGGCGGGCAGTCTGGCCGCCATCCGCCGCAGCAAAGAGCTGATGCAGGGCCGCAAGCTGGAATATGTCGTGCTGGCGCTGTCCTTTTTGGGCTGGGCGATTCTGGTGGGACTGTTGAGCGCCATCGGCGGCGCTATTGGCGGCGGAATCGGCGGCGCTTTGGGCGGCGGAACCGCGCGGACGGTGCTTAGCACGGTTTTGAGCGTGGTTGTTTCC
>JAAWDI010000007.1 GCA_022793685.1 Oscillospiraceae bacterium | reverse complement strand
GTCATATTCAATGGTGAAGTGGCGGCTCCCGTTTCTTGCCGCCTCCTGAGACAAAAAGCTGAGCAATTTCCCCCGAATAGAACGAGATGAGATATTCAGCACCCGCTTTGCCAGCGCCAGGCTCTTTCGCGCAAAGGTGTACAGCACATTTTCAATCAGCTTATGGTGGCAGGCGCAGCTTTTTGCGCAGGGTTGGAGCAGCTTTGCGGCGTTGAGCATTAGCACCTCGCTGTCCTCCTCAGCCTCAATGCGCACAACCGTCGGCTGGCCCTGTAAAAAGGCATACAACTCGGCAAAGGAGCGGCCCGGCTCTACATAACTGTAAAAACGCCTGTTCCCCCACAGGTCATCATTGGTCACGGTGATTCCGCCGGAAAGCACCAAACCAAAGCAGTCCACCAGCTCGCCTGCATGGTGAACAACTTCTCCCTTTCGATAAGTACGGGTGTACGCCCCAATACATTGCAATACTTTTTTAATCTCGCCCTCGTTCATGCCGCAGAACAGGAGGGTGTTTGACAGGAAGGTGTAATCCATAGGCTCTCCTTTTTGTTGTATTTACAACAAACCTCTTTTTTATCATTTTAACAGCACGCTCGCTCGAAGTCAAGGAAGTTTTGTTGTGTTTACAACAAAACTTCCTTCCGCCCATCCTTGTAGTTTTCTTGTCAAGGCCGGCAAATATCAGCAGGTAAAAATTTTTGAGAAATTTTCATTTTCCTCTTTACAAGCGCTTTTTATTGTGCTATTATGCTAACACGTTAAAGTAATAGCGTAACGATTTGGCCAATCAAAATCAATATTTGCCAACACGGTTATATGACAAGGAGGAACTCAGCATGAAAAAGCGTACATTGGCCCTGCTGGGCCTTGTGGCCGCTCTGGCCATCAGCCTGGCCGGCTGCACCGACAAGGCCCCGCAGGACACCGAAACCCCCGACCCCACCGGCAGCACTCCCGTCGCAGAGAGCGACATTGCGTACATCCAGAGCAAGGGCACCTTGGTGGTCGGCGTCACCGACTATCCCCCGCTGGACTATCAGGACGAGAGCGGCGAGTGGGTCGGCTTTGACGCCGATATGTGCCGCGCCGTGGCCGAGGCTCTGGGCGTCGAGTGCGAATTTGTGTCCATCAACTGGAACAACAAGCTGATGGAGCTGGAGGGCAAGAGCATCGACGTTATCTGGAACGGCATGACCCTGACCGACGAGGTTGCCAACGGCTCCTCCCCCACCATAGGCTACCTGAGCAACGGCCAGGTGCTGGTGCTCAAGGCGGAGAACGCCGCAAAGTTCGAGGCAGGCGAACTGGCCCTCGCTGATTTTACCCCCGCCGTTGAAGCCGGTTCCTCCGGCGAGAAGGCCGCTGCGGCCGCCGGTCTGTCCTGCGTTCCCGTAGAAGCTCAGGTTGACGCCCTGATGGAAGTGGCCGCCGGTACGTCCGACAGCTGTGTTATCGACACCCTGCTGGCCAATGTCTCCACCGGAGAGGGCACCGACTATGCCGACCTGGTAATTGCGGCCGATTTGGAAGTTGAAATGGACGTGGCCGCCTGCCGCAAGGGCTCCGACCTGACCGAGTTTATCAACGAGCAGATGGTCACCCTCTATGAAAACGGCACCACCCTTCAGCTTGCAGAGCAGTACGGCATCGCCGACATGGTGGTGAAACCGGAATAACCCCTTTCTCAGAACCATGCACAAAGGCAGAGGACGGGAGCCCGTCCTCTGCCTCCCCCTGTTTTAGAAACCATTGTAAATGAGGCGACGCCATGTCATCTACCATCATCCAAGCCCTGAACTCAGGCTTTGTGACCTCCATTCAGATATTTGGCATTACGCTGCTCTTTTCCCTGCCGCTGGGCTTGCTGCTTGCCGTCATCTCCCGCAGCCGGTGGGCGCCCTTCCGCTTCTTGATGCGCGGGCAGGGCGAGGATGCCCCCCGCTGGCGAAAGGTGCTGGCCGCGTTCCGTCCCGTCAAATTCATCGTCGACGTGGTGGTGTGGGTCATCCGCGGCACCCCTCTGGTGCTTCAGCTTTTGGTCATCTACTACGGTCCCGGCCTGATTTTTGACCAGAACATCTGGGGTTCCGGCTATCAGGGCCGCTACATAGCCGTGCTGGCCGCCTTTGTCATCAACTACACCTGCTATTTCTCCGTCATCTATCGGGGCGGCATCGAAAGCGTTCCGGTAGGCCAGCGGGAAGCGGGCGAGGTGCTGGGTATGACCAAGCGGCAGATTTTCTTCAAGGTCACCCTGCTCCAGATGATTAAACGCATCCTGCCCCCCATGTCCAACGAAATCATCACGCTGGTCAAGGACACCTCGCTGGCCCGCGTCATCGCCGTGGGAGAAATCATCAAGGCGGGCGAGAATTTCCTGCGGCAGGGCATCATCACGCCGCTGTTCTTCACCGGCGTTTACTTCCTTGTCTTTGTCGGCATCCTGACGCTGTTTTTCGGTTATCTGGAACGTCGGCTGAATTATTTTAAGTAAGGGGGCGCGGTCTATGGCACTGTTGGAAGTAGAAAACATCGAAAAGCACTTTGGCCGCACCCGCGTGCTGGAAAACATCAGTTTTCAGCTTGACCAGGGGCAGGCGCTGGCCATCATCGGCTCCTCCGGCAGCGGAAAAACCACCCTGCTTCGCTGCCTGAACTTTCTGGAAAAGCCGGATAGCGGCATCATCCGAGTACAGGGTAAACCCCTGTTTGACGCAAACGACCCCGCCACCCAGCGGGAGGCAGAAATTCGCCGCAAGCGGCTCCATTTCGGCATGGTGTTCCAGTCCTTTAACCTGTTTCCCCAGTACACCGCCCTGCAAAACGTCACCCTTGCGCCGGAGCTGCTGGCAAAAGAGCAGGGCAGCGGCCCGGATAAGGCCGCCATTGCGGAGGAGGGCCGCCGCCTACTGGCGCAGATGGGGCTGGCCGACCGGGCCGACCACTACCCTCACCAGCTCTCCGGCGGACAGCAGCAGCGGGTAGCCATCGCCCGCGCTTTGGCCATGCACCCGGACATCCTCTGCTTTGACGAGCCGACCTCTGCACTCGACCCAGAGCTGACGGGTGAGGTGCTGAAGGTCATCCGCTCCCTTGCCGACCAGAACACCACCATGGTCATCGTCACTCACGAAATGGCCTTCGCCCGCGACGTGGCCGACCAGGTTATCTTCATGGACGGCGGCGTCATCGTGGAGCAAGGCCCTCCTGAGCAAGTTATCTGCAACCCCAAGGAAGAACGCACACGGCAGTTCCTCTCCCGCTACGCCAGATAATAAGAAATGAACAAAAGCCGGAGGGCATGCTTATAGCATACCCTCCGGCTTTTTCCAGTGGCGCAGGGTTGGAAGCTGCACCTCAAAATAGGCCCGCGCTTCTTCCTGCGGCCAACCCCTGTTTGACATATGTCCGACGAGAAAGTTGACCAATTCCTCCAAGCTCGTGTAGGTAAACCTTCCGTCCGCATAACACCATTTGCAGTATTCCTCATTAAATGCGCCGTCCGTTTCTCTGCTGATAACGCCATCCTCAAGCGGCATACCGCAGCATTGACAGGTCAGCTTTCGCGGCGACCCCAACAGCGTATTGATGGAAACGTCAAACAGCTTCGATAAGAGCTTCAGAAGCTCTGTTCCCGGCACTGTTTCGCCCCTTTCCCACCGTGACACGGCCTGCCGCGTCACATAGAGCTTTTCCGCAAGCTCGTCCTGAGACAGTCCTCTTTGGGTGCGGAGCGCAAGCAGAACGTCTTTCGTTTCCATGGTATTCATCACCTCAAAAGCATTATGCGCCTGCAACCGCCCAAAATCAAGCAACCTGCTGTTGCCCTCCCAAGGGAAAGCGGCTGCTTCGCCATATCACATTTGAGTCCCCGGCCAAACCTCAATTTCCAAGCGCTCATTCCTGATAAGCCTTACACCAATCAAGCGGTTCAAAACGGAACTCATCTATTTCTTTCCTCCAGCCAAGCCAAAGCGCAGGCTGTCAGGGCAGCGGTTCCTCTCCAGAAGCATGCCTCATTGAAGATAACGTCGGGCTGGTGCACACAGCCAGAGTAGCCCTCGTCCAGATGGCCGCAGCCAAGTCCGAGGAAGCACACAGGCACCCGCTCGCTCACAAGGAAAAAGTCCTCGCCTGCCACTTTGGGCTGGACACGCACCTGCTCTTCGCCAAACAGGGCGACCATCGTTTCTCGGGCCAACACATTCATTGCAGGGTCATTTTGCAGGCCGGGCGCCCCCATTTGATGCTCGACCTCCACCGTCCCCCGAAATGCAGCGGCGACGCTTTCCGCCACTTCTTTGATGCGGCGCTGCATCCTGCCGCGCACCGCCTCGTCGTCGGTGCGCAGCGTGACGCCAAGCTCGGCGCTCTCTGCAACGCTGTTGGGACTGGTGCCGCCCTTGATGGTGCCGACCAGCAAAACGCAGTGCTCGTCCATACCCACTTCAGTGGTCAACAGCATCTGGAACGCCTCGATAATCCGGACGGCGATGAGAATCGCATCGACGCCTTCCTGCGGCTGTGAGCCGTGGGCACTCTTACCGTGCACTTTAACGGTATAGCACTGCTCGGTCCGTTTGGCACGCTGATGATACCGGAGTACGAGAGAGGAAAGCCCACCCCCACATGGAGGCCAAAGGCGGCTTCCACGCCGTCCAGTACACCGTTGTCAATCATGTCTTTCGCGCCGCCTAAAGTCTCTTCCGCCGGCTGAAACATCAGCCGCACGCGGCCCTTCAGCTCGTCCTCGTGGCGCTTAAAAAGTTTAGCGGCCGCCAGCAGCATGGCGGTGTGGATGTCATGTCCGCAGGCGTGCGCATGACCATTCGTGGACGCAAAGGGAAGGCCGCTTTCTTCCTTCATAGGCAAGGCGTCCATATCCGCCCGCAACAGCACCATAGGGCCCTTTCTGCCGAAGTCACAGCACACGCCGGTTTTCCCGACGGCATAGGGCGCGCAGCCGTACTCTGTCAGCCTGTTCCACACCAAAGCCCGCGTTTTGGGCAGGTCAAAGCCCAACTCAGCATAGCCGTGGATGTCTCGCCTGTTGGCAACGATTTCATCCTGAAGCGCCTCTGCTTCTTTCAAAATATCCATGAAAAACACCTCTGAATGTTTGAACGCACCAGGTCAGCGGGGGCGGGAAAAGCCGCGCCCTCTAACCTCGCTTACCGAGCTGACCAGCATGAAGCAAGTAGGGTCTATGCCGACGGCAAGGTCCTCCACCTTTGGCAGCTTATGGGGCGGAACGGCACACAGCACCGCCTGTTGAGCAATGCGGGAGTAGCCCGTTTCCATTTGAAGCAGAGAGAGGCCGACATCCGCCTGATTGAGCAGCGCACTGCGGATTTCTTCGTGCAGGGGGCTGATGATGAGCAGCTGCGCCTGCTTTTTCCCAGATAGAGTAATCCAGTCCACCGTCAGGGATGTAAGCGCCACCTGAACGATACCGTACAAAATCTGTTCCGGTCTTGAGATGAAAAGCTGGAACACGAGGATTATCACGTTCTCAGCCAGCATCACCGCCCCCACCGATATTCCCATCGTCCTGTTGAGCACCAAGGGCGGGATGTCCAGACCGCCGGTAGACGCTCCCGCCCGGATGACCAGCCCCACGCCGAGACCGGCCAACACACTGGCCAAGATGGCGCACAGCAGAAGGTCTCCGGTCAGGCTCGACAAGGCCAAAAAGCCGTATGAAAACGGGGGCCAGCACGCTGGAAAGCAAGGTGGTGAGCGCAAAGCGCTTTCCCAGCACGAACAGCCCCAACAGAAATGAGGCCGTTCACAACAGCAAAGGTGGCCGCCATGGGAACATGGAATATATTCAGCAGGAACAATCCGACACCGGTGGTTCCGCCGCTGATAATTCCCGTTGGCTCCAGAAAAGCAACTGTGCCGAAGGTGAGCATCAGGTTACCTGCCATGATGTAGAGAAAATTCTTGGCATATTGTTTCATCGCTTTCGCCTCCTTGTGCTTTCATGATAGCACAGGCGGCGGGCGCATGGTCGTTCCACATTCCGTCTGCCAATGTCCGAAAAAACCGAACACCACTATCAAGTGGCGGCGAGTCCCTCTTCCTCCGCCAGCTTTTTCAGCAGCGCTAAAAATTCCTCCGCCACTGGGGAAAGGGCACGCTGCTTCTGTCTAATCCACCCCGTCTTGCACTGGAGGGATAAATCGTCCACAGGGAGAAACCGAAGGGGATTGGACGCATACAGCTTGGCATAAGCCTTTGGATAACAGCTATCAATGGCGACAGCGGCGGTGTGGCCAATGATTCGGAAGGCGCATCCCCGGTCATTGACCTGCAGCTCTGCCCGCCGCTGCCAGTGGCCGCTCATAATGCGCTTCAGGAAAAAGTCAGAGGGAGAATCGTAGATAATGATATAGGGGAACACCCTGAGCTCGTCCAGCGTGACCGTCTCCGCCTCGCTGTGGTAGAGGGGATTTGACGGGCCTACGATGGCATGAAACCGTTGGTCATATAGCTTGTGGAATTCCAGCCCATTCTGCTCGAAGTGGTGAAACAGAATCGCCTCACTGTTGGGAAGCAGGGGGATGACGCCCAGTTCAGAAAGTCCTGTGGCAACGTTGTCCACCACGGTGCCGAGCATACTCTCCTTGATGGCTCCGGCAACGGGCTCGCTGCTGTGTCGGCGGTAAAGCTCTGCAAAGGCATCGTTCGCCAGGGAGCAATACATGCTGGAAACGCTCAGCTGCTTGGGGTAATCGGTGCGGGGCAGGTCATGGAGAAAGCCCACCTTTTCGCAAATCTCTTTTGCGTGGTAATAGACGTCCGCACCGAATTGAGTAAGCCGCACACCGCAGCTGCCGCGCTCAAAGATGGGTGCGCCCAGCTCGTCCTCCAGATTTTTCATCGAGGAGCTCAAGGAGGAACGGGCGGTGGATGCAGGCCATCGCCAAACGGCCCTTCTGGGCCGTGGCGCTTATGCGCCGTAAATTCGGAGCCGCACGGCGACGGAGAATTTCCGGAGGGAGGGCTTCGCACGACTGAGGATTTTAATGCCGAAAGGTGGAAGACCACCTTTGGCGGTCGGAACCCAAACAAAAACCGACTTGTTGAAACAAGTCGGTTTTTGTTTGGTGCGGGCATGGGGACTCGAACCCCAACGCATCTCTGCACGAGAACCTAAATCTCGCATGTCTGCCAATTCCATCATGCCCGCAAATGCCCTGCTATTGTAGCAACTTCCCATCCAAAAGTCAACAAGGCCCGGACGGCGCAGCCGTTCGGGCCTTGACGCGTCCCACTTACTCGTAGCGCGGCTCGCCGGCCAGCAGCTTCAGCAGCGGCTCCAGCTTTGCGTCGTTCAACAGGGGGCGAAGCGCCTCAAAGCTGCCCGCCTCAAAATCACTGCCCACGTAAGCTGGCGCCATAGAGGTGCTCATCAGGCTGTACTCGCCCCGCTGTGCCAGATGCGCGCCCATCCATGTGCCGCGGGGCACCGTAATCTGAGGCCGCTCTCCTGCTGAAAGGTCGCACCCCAGCCGCCGGACGGCACAGCTTCCGTCTGGGGAAAGCAGAAGCAGCTCCACCGGCGCGCCCAGGTGATAGTACCATATTTCATCGGTCACCAGACGGTGCATACAGGAAAAGGTGCTTTCCGTCAGCAAAAAATGAATGGTGGACCCCACTGGGCGGTCGGTATCCCGCCCCGCCAGCGTACCGCCGGGCAGGGTCTCGTCACTGCAATAGGGCTGCGACCAAAGGCCGCCCTCTCCCACCAGCGGCTTCAGGTTTAAGGTCTCAATGACTTCCTGCAATGTAGGCATATTCATCGGTGCGGCCTCCTTAACAACGGTTGTCAAAGCACGGCGCCAGCAGCACACCGCAGTCCACCGTCAGCGTCTGTCCGGTGACGGCGCTTGCAAGCGGGGACGCCAGAAATACACAGGCATTGCCGATGTCCTCCGCCTCTACCAAACGGCTCAGGGGCGCTCGCTCGCAGTAGCTCTCCCTCCAACCGGGAATGTTCTTCTCCTGCCCCTCCGCCCAGATAAGGCCGGGGGCGACACAGTTTACCCGCACGCCCAACTCGCCGAAGGAATGCGCCAGCCCTTTCGTCAGCATTTCCACCGCCGCTTTGGACGCGCCGTAATGGATAAGCCTGTCTGATGGGTTATCCGCGTTGATGGAGGAGATGTTCACAATGGCTCCGCCGCCGCAGGCGCCCATCCGTTTGGCCGCCTCTTTGCACAGGAAAAATACGCCCCGTGCGTTGCAGTCCATCATGTCGTCCCAGTCCTCCGCCGTGATGTCCATCACCATCTTGGCCGGATAGATGCCCGCGTTGTTCACCAGCACATCAAGACTCCCAAAATGCTCTGTTACCGTGTCCAGCAGCGTGGGAATTTCCTCTGTGCGGCTCTGGTCAAAGCGGAATGCCTCCGCTTTCACGCCCAGCGCGCGAAGTTCTTCTACCGTCTGCATAGCGGGGTCCTTGCTGCGGCTGTATGTAATGGCCACGTTTGCGCCCGCCTTGGCAAACTGGCGGGCAATGGCCACGCCCGCACCCTTGCCGCCGCCGGTCACCAGCGCCGTTTTCCCTGAAAAATTCAGCAGAGTTCCAAGCTCGCTCATGTGTCTCCCTCCCGTTCAGTCAAGGCCGCCGACACGGCCATAAATATGGGGCTGTTCCTCTGGCTTTTCCGGTGAAACAACAATGTTTTCCTTCAGAATGGCAAGTCCGGCGTTCAGCTTCTTTTCGTCCTGCGCGTATGCCTTGAACAGCGGCTGACCCTGCTTGACGGCCTCGCCCACGGCGGCGCACAGCTCCACGCCCGCCGTCACGTCGATGGCGTCCTCCTTGGTCGCCCGGCCTGCGCCCATCATCATGCTCGCCTTGCCTATCTCCTCCGCGTTGACGGTGTTCAGATAGCCGTCCCGCTCTGCCGCCACCGTCACGCAGCGGGGCGCAGGGTAATACTTTTCCGGATACTCCAGCACATCGGTCTTGCCGCCCTGATTGGTGAGAAAAGCAAGGAATTTTTCATACGCCGCGCCGCTTCTGAGGGCCTGCTCCGCCTTTTCCTTACATTCCTCCCGGCTGCCTTTCTCGCCCATATACAGCATCTCGGCGGCCAGCAGCAAGCAAACCTCCTCCACGTCCTTCGGCCCCTCGCCCCGCAGCACGGCGGCGGCCTCCTGCACCTCCAAAAGGTTGCCGATTTTCCTGCCCAGCGGCCTGTCCATGTTGGTAATGAGGGCCACCGTCGGCTTGCCGTTGCGGCGGCCGATTTCCGCCATGGTCTCCGCCAGCGCCTTTGCGCCCTCCACGTCCCGGACAAAAGCGCCGGAACCCACCGTCACCTCCAGCACAAACCGGTCTGCGCCGGAGGCCAGCTTTTTGCTCATGACGCTGCTGGCAATGAGGGGCGTGCTGGCGATGGTCGCCGTCACATCCCGCAGGGCATATATTTTCTTATCTGCCGGAGCCACATCCGCCGTCTGGCTGATGACGGAAAGCCCCAATTCATTGACGCTGCGAACGAAATCGTCCTCTCCCAGCGCCACCTGAAAGCCGGGAATGGACTCCAGCTTGTCGATGGTGCCGCCGCAGGCGCCCAGCGCCCGGCCCGACATCTTGGCCACCTTGCCGCCGCAGGCCGCCACCAGCGGCGCAACCACCAGCGTGGTCTTGTCGCCAATGCCGCCGGTGCTGTGCTTGTCCACCTTAACGCCGTCGATGGCGCTCAGGTCAATCATACCGCCGGAGTGGGCCATGATGTCGGTCAGCTCCGCCGTTTCCTGAGGCGTCATGTCCTTCAAAAAAATGGCCATCAGCAGAGCCGTCACCTGATAGTCGGGAATCTCTCCAGCGCAGAACCCGTCAATGAAAAATTGCAACTCCTGGCGGGAAAGGGCTTCTCCCGCCGCCTTTTTTTCAATCAGGTCTACCATTCTCATGGTAAGATGCCTCCTTAACATTTTTAATTTTATCATACCACAGCTTTTTCCATGAGGGAAGGGCTTTCCCCAGCAGGACGTACAAAAGTCGCCTGATTAAAAAATCAGGCGGCCTTCTGCTTATTCTTCCAGAAGAACGGACTCGCCAATTTCTGCCCCCTCCTGCGCCACAAAACACCCCCGTCCTCTGCCCTGATTTCATAGCAATACGCCAGTTCCTCTGCCGTCCCGCCGCTGTCCGTCACATTTAATGGTAAAGGCAGAGATAGCGTTCCGCTGCCGGGCGGAAGGCAACTGAGCTTGCCGTCACTTGATAGTCCCGATAGCCGCAGGCGTTCATATGCTCCTCCAGCCGCTGGCCGCAGAAGGTTTGAACGTCGCTGATTTCAACCGTGCTCTCCGCAGCGGCCTCTTGCGGAGATGCAGGCGCGCAGCCGCCCAACAGCATAAGGAGGCATACCAACATAGAAAAGCAATACTTCCGTTTCGTCATCCGTCAGTCTCTCCCTTCCTGTCTGCCACGCGGAATTTAATGTAGTATATCATATCCTGCCATAAAAGCAACTCGCTCTCCGGCGTTGCGCCAACGCGTCCCTTCGGTGTATAATGAACCATTCCGTTTTCAGGAGGCGCTTTTCATGGACTACACTCCCCGCGTTGCCGCCGTTCACGACCTGTCCGGCTTCGGGCGCTGCGCCCTCACCGTGGCGCTGCCCGTTCTGGCCGCCATGGGCGCGCAGTGCTGCCCGCTGCCCACGGCCTATCTCTCCGCCCACACCGGTTTTCCACCCTCCCGGCACGCCGTCTTTACCGACCTGACCGGCGGCATGGCGGGCACCGTCGCCCACTGGCAGGAGCTAAACGTCACCTTTCACGCCGTCTACTCCGGCTTCCTTGGCTCGGCGGAACAAATCGGCGCGCTGGAAAGCCTAATCCATGCCTTCCGCGCCCCGGATACGCTGGTGCTGGTAGACCCGGTCATGGGCGACCACGGCAAATTATACCGCACCTACACCGCAGAGATGTGCAAACGCATGGCTGTGCTGGTGAAGCAGGCCGGGCTGATTACCCCCAACCTGACGGAGGCCGCCATTCTGCTGGGGGAGGACTATGACCCTGCGCCCACGCCTCAAAAAGTGGATGCGTGGCTGGAGCGCCTTTCCGGAAACGGCGTTCGTTCCGTGGCCCTTACCGGTGTAAGCAGGACGCCCGGCTGGGTGGGGTGCGCCAGTTATGACGCGGAACAGAATTCCCTTGCATTTTGCGACGCGCCTGTGGTGGAAGGGGTTTTTTCCGGTACAGGCGACCTGTTTGCCAGCGTCCTGCTGGGGGCGCGTTTACGCGGAGAACCGCTTCCGCAGGCCGCGGAGACCGCCGTTTCCTTCGTCCAACGCTGCGCCGCTCACACTGCTGCCGCGGGACTCGACCCGATTATGGGGCCAAATTTCGAGCCTTTCCTCAAAGAATTGATGCAATAAGCACAACCATCTTGCAAAATATATGTAAAAACGTGTGGAAAATCGGGAATTTTTCTTCAATAATGATTTTTTGTCTTATACCTCTTGCAAAACATTCCTTTCCCATGGTAAAATACAGCATCGTCAGGGAAGCCTCCCTCCCGATTCGATTTGGAAAGGGTGACAAAGATGTCTATTCAGAACAAGTATCTGCAAGAGGTTTACGCAGGTCTCTCCCAGCGCTGTGCTCACGAGCCGGAGTTCCTTCAGGCTGTCGAAGAGGTCCTTGAGTCTCTCGAGCCTGTGGTGGAAGCCCGCCCTGAGCTTCAGAAAAACGGCGTTATCGAGCGCATTGTTGAGCCGGAACGCGCCATTTCCTTCCGGGTCTCTTGGGTGGACGACAACGGCAAGGTGCAGGTGAACCGCGGTTACCGCGTGCAGTTCAACTCCGCCATCGGCCCTTACAAGGGCGGCCTGCGGCTGCATCCCTCCGTCAACCTGTCCGTCATTAAATTCCTCGGCTTTGAGCAGATTTTCAAGAACTCCCTCACCGGCCTGCCCATGGGCGGCGGCAAGGGCGGCAGCGACTTTGACCCCAAGGGCAAATCGGACGCCGAAATCATGCGCTTCTGCCAGAGCTTTATGACTGAGCTTTACCGCCACATCGGCCCGGACACCGACGTGCCCGCCGGCGACATCGGCGTGGGCGGCCGGGAAATCGGCTTCCTGTTCGGCCAGTACAAGCGTCTGCGCAACGAGTTCACCGGCGTGCTGACCGGCAAGGGCCTCAGCTACGGCGGCTCTCTGGCCCGCACCGAGGCCACCGGCTTCGGCCTGTGCTACTTCGCCAAGGAGATGCTGGCCGCCGCAGGCAAGAGCTTTGAGGGCAAGCGCGTGGTCATCTCCGGCAGCGGCAACGTGGCCATTTACGCCAACCAGAAGGCCACCGAGCTGGGCGGCAAAGTGGTGGCCATGAGCGATTCCTCCGGCTATATCGTGGACGAGAACGGCATCGACTTCAAGGTCATCCAGGTCATCAAGGAGCAGAAGCGCGACCGCATCAAGACCTATTTGGACTATGTCCCCTCCGCCAAGTATGTGGAAGGCTGCAGCGGCATCTGGAGCGTCAAGTGCGACATTGCCCTCCCCTGCGCCACCCAGAACGAACTGGACGGGGCAAGCGCCCAGACGCTGGTCTCCAACGGCTGCTTCGCCGTAGCGGAAGGCGCCAATATGCCCTCCACCCCGGAGGCCGTCGCCGTGTTCCAGAAGGCGGGCGTTCTGTTCGCACCGGCCAAGGCGTCCAACGCGGGCGGCGTGGCCACCTCCGGTCTGGAAATGAGCCAGAACAGCCAGCGCCTCGCGTGGACGTTTGAAGAGGTTGATGAAAAGCTCCATGATATCATGAAGAACATCTACCAGAGCTGCGCCTCCGCCGCCAAGGAATACGGCATGGAAGGCAACCTTGTGGCGGGCGCTAACATCGCCGGCTTCCTCAAGGTCGCGGATGCCATGCTGTGGCAGGGCATTAGCTATTAAATGCGGTTAATTGATTGCCATTGATATAGAAACACAACGGGAGGCATTTCTCACGAAATGCCTCCCGTCATGTTGCGACCGCCCAAAAAAGTCAGGAAGGAGCTATCATCATGGAACAACACAGGAAGCCTATCATCGGAATTCTTGGCCTGACCCGAAAAACAGAACCCGGCTTATATATCAGCAATGAATATGCTTTTACAAGCAGCGCCAACATTCAGGCAATCCAGCGAAACGGCGGCGTTCCGGTAGTTATTCCTGCCGCTATGGCGGCGGAGGATGCAGAAGCCGCCCTCGCTTGTTGCGATGGCTTACTTTTGCCTGGAGGGGATGATATGACACCTTGGTATTACGGGGAAGAGCCTCTTCCGGTCATCGGCGTCTTTCGCCCTGAAATTGACGACGCATGGCTGAAAGCAGGCCGGTATGCGCTTGAGCACGAGCTTCCCATGCTGGGCATCTGCAAGGGGCACCAAACCTTGAACGTGCTGATGGGAGGAAGTCTGTATCAAGACATCTCGTTGCAGGAAGGCGCGTCCCTCCAACATTTACAAAAATACGACCGTTCCTACCTGACCCACTATGTGGAAATTGTGCAAGGCACCCGGCTGGCGGAACTGTTCGCCACTCGGCAGTTGAAAACCAACTCCATGCACCATCAGGCAGTGAAAGAACTTGGGCATGGACTGCGAATTTCCGCCAGAGCCTCTGACGGCACAATCGAAGCCTTGGAGGATGCGAACGGCCTGATTATGGGCGTGCAGTGGCACCCGGAGGATTTGATTGATTCAGCCCCCATCATGAACCGGCTATTTGCTAATTTGGTGGAGCGGTGCCAAAGCAGATGGTGAACATAGTTGCTGTCAAGGATGCTCCTTGATGCCGTCACCTTCCACTGTCCGTCTCCCGTTTTGCTCCTTGCCTTTTTCGGCACAGCAATGCTATAATATTGAAACAGTCAAAATACGGTCAACCAAACTATGATATGAAAATAAAGGAGCGATTGAACATGGCAGACCTGACCCCCACCCCCCATAACGCAGCCAAGAAGGGCGACATTGCCAAGACCGTCCTTATGCCCGGCGACCCCCTGCGCGCCAAGTTTGTGGCGGAAAACTTTCTGACCGACGCGGTGCTCTTCAACGAAATCCGCGGTATGTACGGCTACACCGGCAAGTACAAGGGCGTGCCCGTCTCCGTCATGGGCAGCGGCATGGGCGTACCCTCTATCTGCCTGTATTCCCATGAGCTTTACAACTTTTACGACGTGGACAACATCATCCGCATCGGCACCGCCGGCGGCTATCAGGACGACATCCATGTGGGCGACATTTGCTTCGCCGTGGGTGCAAACACCGCCTCCAACTACGCCTATCATCTGGAACTGAACGGCCACTATGCCCCCACCTGCAGCTTCGAGCTGCTGCGCAAGGCCGTGGAGGCCGCCGAAGCGCGGGGCTATGCCTACCATGTCGGCAACTGCGTCACCTCCGACGCGTTTTATGAGAAGCATTCCAACGCCCAGAAGTGGAAGGACATGGGCGCCATGTGCGTGGAGATGGAGGCCGCCGGCCTCTACACCAACGCTGCGGTTGCAGGCAAGCGCGCGCTGGCCATTCTCACCATTTCCGACCACATCTTCTCCGGTGAGGAAGTCCCCTATGAGGCGCGGGTAGCCTTCACCAAGATGATGGAAGTCGCCCTGGATACTGCTATCGCATTCCCTGCGGAATGAACTGGGCTTCTTATAAGACAAAAGGACGGTACGGTTAAAACCGTACCGTCTTTTTTACATCAGGCTTTATACTGACATCAAACTAATTAAATAAGCCTATCTCGGAATTCTTCTAATAGCTCTTGTTGTCTACCATAAACAACAGAAATTCAATTCGTTTATATAGTACAAAATCAAACGTGTATTCTTATTCTTTGCTCCGCCTTTTCCTGAATGGCAGGCACCCCTGCGCCGACATAGCGGCCAGATAGAGTACCACGCCGAAGGGGATACACAGCGCCGTCGACTGTCCCGCCGTCAGACCGTATTGGGGCAAAATATGGAACAGCAGATTGACCACCAGCCCCATCAGCAAACTGGACAGGCCGGGGGCCGCCACCCACTGGAACAGGCGCAGCTTCACCCCAGCCGCCTTACAGAAGGCCCGACCAGTCAGCAGTGCGCCGATTAGGTCACTGACTACAAAACCCGCCGCATAGCCCGCCAGTCCCCATGTCTTGACTGTGCCGAAAGTAAACAGAAGCTGTACGGCGCCGCAGAAAATGCTGATGCGTGCGGTGGTGGGCTGTTTCCCGATGCCGTTAAGGGAGGCCGCGAACACGGTACGGTAGCAGTCCAGCGCCACCGCCACCGCCAGCGGCAGGATGTAATTCCCCACCGTTTGTTCCCGAAACAGCGCCTGACCGATGGTCGGCCCCAACACCACCAGCAGCGCCATGGCGGGCAGGCTGATAGCCGAGGTGGCACTCATGGCGCTGTGGAGGTCGTCCTTGACGGCCTCTTTTTTGCCCAAAGCTGCGTTTTCCGCCATCTTTGGCACCAGCATCAGGCCCAACGCTCCCAAAAAGGCAGTGGGCAGCATCAGCATGGGCAGGGTCATACCGCAGAGAACGCCGAAAGCGGACATGGCCTCCGACGCGGTGGCTCCCCCTGCCACCAGCCGCTGGGGAATCAGCACCGAATTGGCCGCGCCCATCAGGTTGCCCGCCAGCGCAGTCGCTCCAATGGGCACTGCAATCGAGACAACCCGCCGCCTGACTGTCTTGGGGCGTTCTCCCTGTCCGGTCAAGCCCCGCCGTTTTTCCCTGCGGTAGAGCAGAAGGAGCGTCACCGCGGAAAACACCTCGCAGATTACCATGCCTAATACAATAAGGCCCACGGTGCGTTCCGGATTCTGGGGCAGGAAGCACAGCAACAGTCCCAGCACTGCGCCGGTGCGGATAAACTGCTCTAAAAGCTCTGTGACGGCAGGCGGGCGAACATGGCCCGCGCCATAGAAGAAGTGCTTGTGAAGATTTTCTATCCCCGTCAAGGCGATGCACGGCAAGAGGAGCAGCAAGCCGAGCTGGGTGCGGGCGTCTCCCAGCAGGTAGACGGAGATAGGGTCGTAAAACAGCACCACCACCGCCGCCGTCACGGCAATCAGCAGAAAAAAGGCCTTCAGGCAGCTTTTCAGCACCTGCCCTGCGGCCTTGCGGTTGTCCAGCGCATGATAGGTGGAGGACAAGGTGGACACGGCGGAAGTCAGTCCCACCGCAGTCAAGGACAACAGAACGGAATACACCGGCATAATGAGCTGGTAAAGGCCCATGACCTCCGCGCCGATGAGTCGGGACAAGGCAATGCGGTAAAGAAATCCCAGCCCTTGAGACACCAGCCCCGTAGCGGTGAGCAATACCGTCCCGTACAGCATGGACGCCTTCTTCCCTTTCAAAGCGGCCCCGCCTCCTTTTCTTTCATACAAGCAGTCTATTCACCGCCCCGCCGGGGCATGATTGCAGTTTGACTTTTGCGGAATATCTGGTAAAATGGGGAAAGCATTCATTTTACTGTTTTGGGGAGGCCCCAATATGCCCGCAACCTTTATCAACGCGGCTCTCATTCTGCTGGGAAGCCTGCTTGGCCTGCTGTTCCGCAACCGCATCAGTGAAAAGCTTATCCGCGCCCTTACCACCGTCTTGGGTCTGTGCGTGCTCGTTATCGGCATCAGCTGTGCCATCGTCACAGAAAATACGTTGTGCGTCATTCTGTGCATGGTCATCGGCACGCTGATTGGCGAAGCCGTCGGCATTGAGCAGTACATGGACAAGCTGGGCGATGCGCTCAAGGCGCGGCTGGTAAAGCAGGACAGCGCCAACAGCCGCTTTACCGAGGCTTTTGTCTCCGCCACCCTTCTGTTCTGCGTGGGCGCTATGGCCATCAACGGCTCGCTGGAGGCCGGCCTCCACGGGAATTACTCTATTCTGATTTCCAAAGGCGTTATTGACGGCGTTACCTCCATCACCTTCGCCGCCGCCATGGGCTTCGGCGTGGTATTTTCCGTCATCCCTCTCATTGTCTATCAGGGGGCGCTCACTCTGCTGGCGGCGTGGGTGGGGCCTTATCTTGGGGCTACCGTCACAGGCGAAATGAGCGCCGTGGGCGGCGTTATCATCATCGGCATCGCCTTGAATATGCTGGGACTGCCCAAAGAGAAAATACGGGTGGGCAATATGCTGCCTGCCATATTTCTACCCATCGCATACCTGCCGCTGGCCAGCCTGATTTCGGGGCTTATGGCATAAAGACTTTGAAATTTTGCTTTTTCTTGACAGTCCCCCGCGCAGACGGGTAAAATATAGAAAAATCCCCGCTCTTGCGGGGCTGAAAGGTTCGATTCAACTATGCAGCAGCCTTCCAAGCACGTGGCCCTTGTGGCGTTTTACAACACCCGCGCCCTCGGCGTGCGCTATTTGGAGTCCGCCCTTCGCAAGCACGGCTATGAGGTCACCACTATTTACTTCAAGGACTTCAACAGCATCCATCCCCGCCCTGCCACCGCGGAGGAGGTGGAGCTACTGTGCGGCGAAATCGAACGCTGCAAGCCCGCTTTTATCGCCCTCAGCGTTATGAGCTCCATGTATCTGGACACGGTCAACATGCTGATGGAGCGTCTTCAGCAGAAGTTCGACCTGCCCATCGCCTGCGGCGGCGCGTTTGCCACCATGTTCCCTGAATACCTGCTGGAGCGCGGCGCGACCTGCGTCCTGCGCAGCGACGGCGAGCACACCATCTGCCAGCTTGCAGACGCCATCGTAGAGGGCCGCAGCTACCATGACATTCCCTCCCTCTGCTATCGGGACGAGGCGGGCGAGGTTCACAAGAACGAGATTGGCTGCATCGAAAACGACATCGACCTTTACGGCCTGCCCACCATCCACTGTCCCGACTCTTGCTTTATCGAAAGCAACACCCTCAAGCGGTGCGACCCCCAGTTAGAGGCCCTGAGTTACGAGGTGGTGGCCTCCCGCGGCTGCCCCTTCACCTGCTCCTACTGCGCCGGCTCTAACCTGAGTCACCTGAATCCCAAGGGCATCCGCACCGTGCGCACCCGCTCGGTGGAAAGCGTGATGGAGGAGCTTATCATCGCAAAAAAGTCCATGAAAAAGCTGGTGTTCGTCCACTTCTATGACGAAATTTTCCCCAACACCCCCGGCTGGGTGGACAAGTTTGTGGTGGAGTACAAGAAGCACATCAACCTCCCCTTTACCATTTGGTCCCACCCCAAGATGGTGAACAAAGAGATGCTGGACAAGCTGGTGAAAGTGGGGCTCACCGAAGTTATCATGGGCATTCAGACCGGCTCCCCCCGCATCCGCAAGGACATCTTCCACCGCTATGAGTCCTCGGAGGACGTTATCAAGGCCACGCAGGTCATCCACGACGCGGGCGTGTTCTGGGCCACTTATGATTTTATGCTCCAGCACCCCTTTGAGACCATTGAGGACATCCAGCAGTCCTTCCACCTCATTGAGCAGATGGTTCCCCCCTTTGAGCTTCAGCTCCACGGCCTGAACTTCCTGCCCGGCACCGACATCATCCCCCTTGCCATCGAGCAGGGCTATTACACGAAGGAAGAGCTGAACCACATCATGTTCGCCCCCATGGAAGAGCAGTTCAACACCTTCTGGAAATGGGAAAAGAGTGAGGAAAGCTCTCTATGGTTTGAGCTTATCTACTGCCTCCAGTTCCCCAACCTGCGCGCCAAGGCGCAGGCATGGTCGAAAGACCCGTGGGCAAACGAGGCCGCCATTCACGCCGCCTATGCCAAGGCGCAGAAGCAGTACCGCACCCGTTACCTGATGAAAAAAGGACGGGTGGTGCTGAAGAGTATGCGAATGCGCGTATTTGGCAGATAAAACGCGAAACGCCCGGCCGTTGGTCGGGCGTTTTCTTGACTTTACGCGGTGCAGATGCTATTGTTAAACGAAAGATATTGTGAGTAAGGGGGTACTTTTCCCATGGAGTTTAGCCATGTATTTCAGCCCATGAAGCTGCGGGGCTTCACCGTCCGCAACCGCATTGAGGTCTCCCCGGCCGAGCCGTTTCTCTGCACCCGCGACGGCCTGATTACGCCGGAGTTCATCGAGTTCACCGCCGCCATGGCCAAGGGCGGAGCGGGCATCGTCACCATCGGCGACAGTCCGGTCAATCAGGCCTATGCCGACGAAAACCACTATGTGGTCAATCTGGCCGACCCCTACGTCGTCCACGGTCTTGTGCAGGTGACTGAGGCCATCCACCGTTACGGCGCTATCGCCTCCATCGAGCTGAACCTGCGGGACCACCGCCTCCCCCATGAGTACAGCAAGGCGGAGCTTTACCAAATCATTCAGGACTTTGCCGACTCCGCCCGCCAGTGCCGAAAGGGCGGCTTTGACATGGTGCTCGTCCACGGCGGCCACGGCCATACGGTGGCCCAGTTCTTCTCCCCCCAGTTCAACAGACGCACCGACGAATTCGGCTGCCAAACCTTTGAGAACCGCTGCCGGTTCGCCTGTACCCTGCTGGACGCGGTACGGGAGGCCATCGGCCCCGACATGGCCATCGAATACCGCATCTCCGGCGACGAGCTGAATTCGGAGGGCGTTCATCTGGAGGAGGCTGTTCAGTTCGTCCGGTACATTCAGGATAAAATCGACATGGTCCACGTCTCTGCGGGCAACCTTTACGACGTGACCACCATCGCCTATCAAATTCAGCCCGCCTACATCCCCACCGCCACCAACGTCCGCTTTGCGGAGGCCATGAAAAAGGCGGTGTCCATCCCCGTCACCACTGTCGGCTCCTTCAACATGGAGCTGGCGGAACAGGCTTTAGCCGACGGCAAGGCAGACATGGTGGCCATGATTCGCGGCTTTGTGGCCGACCCGGAACAGGTCAACAAGGCCCGGCTGGGCAAGGCGGACGAAATTCGCCCCTGCATCCGCTGCTGCATCTGCACCGGCGACGACCCCCACGGCTGTCCCAAGCCCCTGCGCTGCTCCGTCAACCCCGTTGCAGGGCGGAATCTGGAGTTCCGCGACATCCCCAAAGCGAAGGAGCCGAAAAAGGTGGTTGTCGTGGGCGGCGGCGCAGGCGGCATGGAGGCCGCCCGCTGGTTGGCACAGCGTGGTCACCGTCCGGTGCTCTTTGAACGGGAAAGTCAGCTTGGCGGCACCCTCCACGCGGCGGCGGCCTGCTCGCTGAAAAGCGACGTGCGCCGCTATCTGGACTGGTCGGTGCGCATGACGGAAAAAACGCCCGGCATCGACATCCGCCTGAACACCACCGCCACCCGTGCACAGGTGGCGGCAGAGCAGCCGGACGCTGTTATCATCGCCGTGGGCAGCGACCCCTTTGTGCCTCCCGTCCCCGGCTTTGACCGCAGCAACGTGGTGCTGGCCACCGACGTGGACATGGGCAAGGTCAAGGTGGGCAAGCGGGTGGCGCTCATCGGCGCAGGCCTCACAGGCAGCGAAACCGCCGTTGCACTTGCTCAGGAGGGGCACGACGTGACCATTGTGGATATGCTCACCATCCCGGAAATCGACGCAAAAAAGCAGGCCTCCAACCTCATCATGGGAACCCTCCGCGGGATGCAGGCGAAAGCGGGCGTCAAGGACGTGACCGGAGTAAAGGCTCACGCCGTCACCGACGAGGGGCTTACGGTGGAGCACGCCGACGGCACCCTTGAGACCATTCCCTGCGATACCGTGGTGCTGTCCATGGGCGTGCGCCCCCGCCAGCAGATTGTCGATGAGCTGAGCGGCATTGTGGACGCCACCTATATTATCGGAGACTGCCACAGCCGCGCGGGAAATATCACCTCCGCTGTTCGGGATGGCTTCTTTACCGCGATGAATATTGAATAAAACAGAAAAGCACCCCGAAGCAATGCTTCGGGGTGCTTTTTATTTTCCGCTCGGCCCTAAAAGTAAGGGCTGAAGCTGACTTCCCCGCAGAGCGGCGTCGATGGTCTCCGGAATGAGGCTCATCTCCGCCACAAGAGAGGTCGGCTTTCCCGTCGGGTCGTCCTGCCGGAAGGGGACAAAATAGACGTTCTTCTTCTCCAACAAGGCGCCGATGTTCTTGCATGACCCGGAAAGCCCGTCGTTGGTGGACACTGCCACCACCACCGGCCTGCCGTTGCGCAGCATGGCCTTGGCCGCCATGGTCACGGTGGTGTCGGTGATGCCGCTGGCCATCTTCGCCAAGGTGTTGCCTGTACACGGCGCAATCACCAGCACATCCAAAATGCCCTTGGGGCCGATAGGCTCCGCTTCTACAATGCTCTTGATAACACGCTTGTCGCAGATGCGCTCCATCTCCCGCATAAAGTCGTGGGCGTTGCCGAACCGGGTGTCCGTATCGGCGCTGTGCTCACTGACGATTGCGGTCACGTCGCCATAGCGGGCGCGAAGCTGCTCCAGCGCCGTCATGGCCTTACTAAATGTACAAAAGGAACCGGTTAGGGCAAAGCCCACTCGCAGTTGTTCCATGGTATATATCACGCTCCCAATTCCCGCATGAGATTATAAATGGCGGTACGGATTCCCGCCCCCGCCGTCACTGGCGCAACTTTTCCGGGCAGAGAGAGCGCCCAGATGACCTGTACGCCCAACTGGGCCGCCGCGTCCATATCCACTCCGCCCGGCTTGGACGCCAGGTCGATGACAAGGCACCCTTCCTTCAGGTCGGCCAACTCCTCCACGCCCAACACCTGATGGGGAACCGTATTCACCACCAGGTCATAACCGCATAGATAGCCCAGCCATTGATAGATGTGCTCCGAATGGAAACCATAGGCCTCCGCCCACGCAAGCTGCTCATACTTCCGCGCCGCCACGGTAACCTTGGCGCCCAGCGCGCCCATACGCACCGCCAGCAGCTTGCCGATGCGCCCGCAGCCCACCACCAGCACCCTCGCGCCGCACAGGGTGATGGGCATATTCTCCATGGCGATTTGGATGGCTCCCTCCACCGTTGGAACGGAGTTGGCCACGGCCAGCTCCTCCCTGGCAAAGTAATCGTGGATGTTCAGCCCCCGCGCCTGCGCCAGCGCGGTCAGCGTTTCGTTCACCATGCCGCCGCACAGGACGCTCTCTTTTCCTGCTGCGTCCAGCACCTCTTCCACCTGCCGCGGCAGGTTGGAAAGGGGCGCGTTCAGCCGCCCCATCTGGTCAAGCACCGGAAGCGGAAGCACCACGCAGTCCGCCCGGTCAAGGCCGGACAGCGTCTCTTCCCGTTTCAGGTTTTCCAGTGAATCCAGCCCACTCTCCTCCAGCGCCCACGCGTGCACCCCGTGGCCGTCCCGGGCCAGCAGCTCCGCCAGCTTTGCCTGCCGCATATCGCCTCCCGCCAACCAGATGTTCCAAGCACGTTTCATCTCACAGCCCTCCAATCCGTCACTGAACCAGTCTATGCCCCCGTGGAGAAAGGGTGCAGGGGAAAATAATGCTTGCATTTTCCTTTTTTCCTCGTTATACTATAAAAAACATAACGCTTGTAATGAGAACTGATAAGGAGAAATGCAATATGAAGCGGAAATTGCTCACCCTATTGACGGCGGGCGCGCTGGCCCTTTCTCTGGCGGCCTGCGCCAGCACACCCAAACCCACTGAAAGCGCCGCTCCCAATGCGAAACAGACCGACGTGGTGGTGTTCTCCGCCGCCTCCATGACGGAAAGCCTCACGGAAATCGCCGCGCTTTATAAGGAGGTCGACCCCAGCGTCAATCTGGTGTTCTCCTTCGCCTCTTCCGGTGATTTGAAGACGCAAATTCAGGAGGGCGCTGAGTGCGACCTGTTCATCTCCGCCGGGCAGAAGCAGATGAACCAGCTTGACGCCGCCGTTGCTCCTGTTGTGGACGAAAACGGAAACGCTACCTATGAGGATGAGGGGCTGGACTTTGTGGACAGCTCCACCCGGCTGAACCTGCTGGAAAACAAGGTCATCCTGTGCGTCAACGAAAGCAACCCCGCCGGTATTCAGACCTTCGACGACTTGGCCGCTCATCTGAGGGCAGGCGACATCCTGTTTGCCATGGGCAATTCCGACGTGCCCGTGGGGCAGTACACCCAAAAAATCTTTGCCTATTACGGCCTGAACGAAGAAGAACTGGCCGCCAGCGGCGTTATCACTTACGGCACCAACGTGAAGGAGGTCACCACACAAATCGCGGAGGCCACTGTGGACTGCGGCGTTATCTACTGCACCGACGCTTTTTCTTCCGGTCTGACCCCGGTGGATTTCGCCACGGCGGAGATGTGCGGGCAGGTCATCTATCCCGCCGCCGTACTGAAAAACGCCCCCCACGCCGACAAGGCCAAAGCGTTTTTGGAGTATCTTCAAGGGCCGGAGGCCGCCGCTGTGTTTGAGGCCGTTGGCTTCACCATGGTGACCGAGTAAGTCCTAACACAAACTGAAAGGAGGCGGAAAAATGGACTGGTACCCCCTTTTCAACTCCCTGCGTATTGCCCTGTGTTCTTCTGTGATTGTCTTTTTTACCGGCATCTTTGCCGCCTACTACATCGCCAAGCTGCCCCGACTGTTAAAGGGTGTTCTGGACGTGGTGCTCACCCTGCCCATGGTGCTTCCCCCCACGGTGGTGGGCTATTTCCTTCTGTTGCTGCTGGGGCCGAAGCGTCCGCTGGGCGCGTGGGTGCTGGCCGCCTTCGGAACCCGCATGGTGATGACGTGGTATTCCGCCATCTTCGCCTCGGTGGCGGTGGCCTTTCCCCTCATGTACCGCACGGCCCGGGGCGCGTTTGAATCCTTTGACCAGACCCTGCGCTGGTCGGGGCAGACTTTGGGACTGTCCAACACCTATATTTTCTGGCGCATCATGCTCCCCGCCTGCAAGCAGGGCATTTTAGCGGGCATCGTGCTGGCCTTCGCCCGTGCGCTGGGCGAGTACGGCGCTACCAGCATGGTGGCGGGCTATACCCCCGGCCGAACGGCCACCATCTCCACCACCGTCTATCAGCTTTGGCGCACCAACGACGAGGCGCTGGCCATGCGGTGGGTACTGGTGAATTTGGCTATCTCCGCCGTGGTACTGCTGGCGGTCAACCTGTTGGAGCGTAAGCGCCGTCCCGCCCGAAAGGGGGGCGCATGATATGTCACTCTCCGTAAATATACGTAAGGATTTCGGCTCGTTTACCCTCAACGCTCAATTTGAGGCGGGCAACGAAACCCTCGCCCTGCTGGGAGCGTCCGGCTGCGGCAAGAGCATGACCCTCAAGTGCATTGCCGGCATCGTTACGCCCGACGAGGGCAAGATTGTGTTGGACGGCGTCACCCTGTTCGACTCCGCCGCCCACATCAACCTGCCGCCCCAAAAGCGGCGGGTGGGACTTCTGTTCCAGAATTACGCCCTGTTCCCCAACATGACGGTAGAGCAAAACCTGCTGGCGGGCATTCGCAGAGCAGGCCGGGGGCAGGAGCAGACGGAACGGCTCAAACAGCTTTTGGAGCGCTTCTACCTCACCGACTTGGAGCGCCGCCGACCGGAAGAACTGTCCGGCGGACAGCAGCAGCGGGTGGCGCTGGCGCGTATCCTCATGTCGCAGCCCCGCATCCTCATGCTGGACGAACCGTTTTCCGCACTGGACGCTCACCTCCGTTGGGAGGTGGAGCAGGAGGTCATGCGGGTTATCGATTCCTTCGGCGGCACGACTTTACTTGTCTCCCATGACCGCGACCAAATCTACCGTATTGCAGACAAGGTGGCGGTTTACGGTGAGGGGACAGTGGAGGTCACCGATGAAAAATGGTCGCTGTTCCGCGACCCCCGCACTTTGAATGCCGCCCGCCTCACTGGGTGCAAAAACCTGTCCCCCGCCCATCGGAACAAGGACGGCAGGGTATTCGTCCCCGCGTGGGGGCTGACCCTTGAGGGGCGGGATGACCGTCCGGTCACCCATGTGGGAATACGCGCCCACGACTTTCAAAGTGCAAAAATCTCCGGTGAAAACACCTTCCCCTTTGAGGTGGTGCGCACCATTGAGGACACCTTCAGCTTTATTCTGATGGTACGCCCCCGCGGCGCGGCGGAGGATTGCTCCCTGCGGTGGGAGCTTTCAAAGGAGGAATTCCGCGCCCTGCCCAAGGACGGGCTGCTGTGCATCCCCAAGGAGAAGCTGCTGTTATTATCTGACGCAAAATAAAAGAACCGCCCGGTCAAAGCTGACTGGGCGGTTTCTCTCTTTTATGCGCGGGAAAACCTTATCATGCCGCTGTCGTCCGCAATGTCTAAAACAGGTCCCGCCTTGGCGAATGCCACGCCGTAACAGCCGTTCATTATCTGCAAATTCAGCGTCATGTTTACCAATGACCACTCGAACGGAACAATATCGCCGTCAGCCTTTTTGACGCTGCCTGTTCCGTCCAGATGCAAGGTCAGGCTTTCCGCACCATTCAGCGGGGTATTCATACCGGCGATGGAATAGCTCCCGTCGCTCCGCCATGTACCGACCATCCCCCATTCCCGCACTGGGCTGAAGCAACTCAGCACAAGGGCAAGCAGGACGACCGCCAGTCCCGCGGCCAGCAACCTCAGAGACAGGTCTCGCTTCGCGGCGGTTTTCATGCTGACATCACTCCACGGTCATTTTTTGAAGGTGCTGTTCTTATCGATGCTGGACGCGCCGGACAGTCCGGACATAATCTCCTCCTTGTTTTCAGCGGGGATGATGAGCTCAAAGGTGTGCTCCACGCTGGTGTAGTCGGAGTAGCCCATGCGGGCCAGCGGGCGAAGCTTATCCATATCCAAACGGCCGTCGGGACGGATGACCTCGTCCTTGATGTGGACGGCAACCACCTTGCCGATGATGATGTCGATGGTGCCCACCGGACTGCGGCCGGGCAAGCGCAGGGAGGAATGGTAGACGCACTCAAACTGTATGGGGGACTCCTCCACCCGCGGCACGTTGACCATTTTGGACGGCGCTTTGTGCAGGCCCGCCGCCTCGAACTCGTCCACCTCCGGCGGCTCCTGCACGGCGGTGCGATTCATAGCGTCCCGCAGGTCATAAGTCACCATGTTGTAGACGAACTCGCCGGTGTCCTCGATGTTCACCGTGGTGTCCTTCCGCTTGCCGTCCACCGTCTGGTTGATGCCAATCATCACATAGGGCGGGTCAAAGGTCAGGTTCTGGAACTGGCTGTACGGCGCAAGGTTGTCCACGCCGTCCTTGCTGCGGGTGGAAATCCAGCCGATGGGGCGGGGTACCACGCAGGACTTGAAGGGGCTGAAGGGTAGGCCGTGGTCGTCTTTGTCGGTCTCGTAATACATGAGCTTGACCTCCTTTTTTTGTTGTGGTTCTCGTAGCTTCAGTATAAAGGAGAGCGGCTCCTCCGTCAACTGCGTCTCCCTTTTACAGCTTGCGGACAGGATGCCGAAGCACGGTTTTCTGCTTTTCCGGTGCAGAGCGGCGGGGGTCGGTCAGGTATATCTCATGGTGGCGGCGGGCGTCTGTAAAATCGGTCCCATAGCCGTTTTCCGCCAGAAATTCGTCCATGCGCGCCACTGACGCCGGTTCGTCGTCATACGGCCCGACGTGCATCATCTGGACGCAGAGGCCCTCGTCCACCGTCAGGAATTCCGCCTTGGAGCAGTCCAGCTTCTTCTTCCGCCCTGCCTCCGTCGCCGCCCACTCAAAATCAGCCGTCGATACAAAGTCAGGGAGGCGTATTGCAGAAATCCATCGAAAGGACGCTTTATCCGCATAATTGATTTTATTTGCACCGTTCTGCCACCAAAAGCCCTCCAGCGGCGGCACCACATACTCAAAAAAACCGCCGATTTCATGGCCGGCCTTGCGGCTCATACGGATGGTGTATGCAATGGCGTAGAGTGCGCCCACCGCCTGTTTGTAAGCGCCGCCCTCCTCGTTGGGGTCGCCGCAGCCGCGGACAGCAATATAATTCATGGGCGGCACCGTCACAAGCTTCGGGCGGTTGGGCGGCATATAAAATTCCTTATATTCCTTTTTGAAATCAAACGCCATCGTCCTCACCTCTTTTTTCATCATATCATACGCCCGTCCCCGCCGCAACAAGTTCCCCGTTCAGTTCCTGTTCAAGCGCCCTGTTGCCGAACTCTTTCCTCAAAGTATACAGGCGGGCAGCTATCCGTGATGGATAGCTGCCCGCCAAACCGGAAGCTGCCGCCTCAAAACTTCGACTTTTCGTAATCATAGGGAATGCTTGTCCCCACAACCACATCTTCAATTTTTTCTATTATCAGCCAATCGTCCATATTTCCTTGATGTTCAAAAGCAAGTGGGGTTATCTTTTCCACTTTTTCAAATTCCACCAGGCATAAACACTTCTTATGCCACCGTACTTTTTGCTTCTCTGATAGATTCAACTTGCTCTGATTGTCCGCAAGCGTTTTGGTAATCTCTTCCTCAGACAGCTTCACAAAATTTTGAACCTCTTTCACAAGGGCGGTTGCCGTTATGGAAGCGCTTCCTTTTTCCATGAAATAAAGACGGTCCCCCGCGAAAACTCTGCTATGGGGAATCTTCCTCCCCGCCGCCCCGCGGACAATCATCGTCTTGGTTCCCGCCAAGATTTTATCCAATACTTTTTCGCCCTTCCTGCCCGCGTCATCGCAATATACTAAATGCACCATTTTCATACGCTCCTAAAACAAAATTCGTCGTTTCATTATAGTATAGGCACATACCTTGTTCAACTCGTTTCCGTGAAGCCCACAGAGTTCTGCACAGCAACACCGCCATGAAACAGGGGCCTCGTGCAAATGTCAAGAAGAATTTAGACACATGAGTAAAAACGCGGAGTGAAAAATCACAAAAGACAGTCTGACCGTCAAGGGACTTTCGCGGCATAAAACCAGTGTGCGCACTGGATTTATTCCACGGTTCCCCTGACTGCCAGACTGTTTTTGTGTTCATGGTGAAGAAAGCGAGCCGGGCGAGCTGCACTCGCTGGCTCGCTACTTTACATTTTGAGAGGGGAAACGCACCATGAACAAAAAGAGCAACATCAGGAGCATCCGCTTCAACGACGAACTGGCCGCGCTCATCGACCAGCAGGACGGAGGCAACTTCACGGAGAAATTCACCAACCTTGTGACCCGCTGCGTCGGGGAACTGCCGCAGAAGGAAGCGGAACTAAAGCGGCTGGAGGAAAGAATTGCACACAAGCGGGAACAACTTCGGGCAATGTCGGAACAAGCCCAGCAGTTAAGCGGGACGCTTATCAGCCTATCGGACAAAGTAAGAGAAATGGAACGGGCAGTTAACCGCGCTGTCCTGCAATGGAAAGCGTAACACAAAGCGCGTGCCCTGGCGTCGCGCCGGCGCAAAATTCTGTGTTACAATGAAGGAAAATGCCATATTACGACGGAGGACAGCGACATGGCAAGAAAACAGCACTACATGACAAGGGATGAACGGCAGCAGTTGGAGGCAATGCACCGCAACAGGATACCCATAGCGGAGATAGCCCGTCAGCTTGGTTTTTGCCGCCAAACTATCTACAACGAATTGTGCCGTGGAAAAGTTAATTACATCAGGAATCGGCACGGCATCCCCATTGACACCGTGGAATATTCAGCAGAGAAAGCGCAGCAGAAATTTCAATACGCACAGACTGCCAAAGGCCGCCCCCTAAAGATAGGGGGCGACTATGCTTATGCGGCCTTTTTGGAGCAGAAAATCATAGAGGAGCGATATTCCCCCGCGGCGGCTCTGGCAGCGGCACGGAAACAGGGTTACCAAACAAAGGTATGCGTCACAACGCTTTACAGCTACATCACCAAACAGGTCTTTTACAAGCTGACGGACAAGCATTTATGGAACAAGAAGAAGCGAAAAAGAAAAGCGAGCGAGGAGCGCCGGATTGCGCATCCGTTGCTCCCGTCTATCATAAACAGGCCAAAGCAAATTGAGGCGCGGTCAGAGCGCGGTCATTGGGAAATGGATTTAGTTGTGGGGAAAGCAAAGACCAAAACGGTACTGCTGACGCTTACAGAGCGGGTCACACGGCAGGAGCTTATCTTCAAGCTGCCGGACAGGAAAGCGGCCACCGTGCAGGGCGTTTTCAACAAACTGGAACAAGAGCAGGCGGACTTCAAGGAACGGTTCAAATCCATCACGACAGACAATGGAGTGGAGTTTTTGCAATATCAGCAGCTTCGACAATCCATTCACGGTGGCCAACGGTTTGAGGTGTGGTATTGCCACAGTTATGCAGCATGGGAGAAAGGAACGAACGAGAACCATAACCGCATGATACGCCGCTGGTTCCCCAAGGGGACGGATTTCGGCAAGGTGCCGGACGAGGAGATAGCGCGGGTGCAGGACTGGATGAACCACTATCCGAGGAAAATATTGAACTGGGCGACGCCTGCGGAGCTGGCAACGTAACACAAAAAGTACACTGCAGCATGTCCTGGAGAACCAGAGCTGAAGATAAAACGTGTTACATTGACAAAGGCAGCGCCACACCATACAATGGAGAAAAAAGGAGGAATGGACATGAAAACACCGAAAGCAGTCGTTATTATACTCTGCGCCATTCTTGCGACCAATATCGCAGGCGTTACGCTCCATACCGTGGAAATGAGGAAGCAGACAAAAATCCAATTTTGCACAGCCCAAATAACGGAAAAACAAGCTGAACTAATTACACTATCATTACGAAATCCAACAGACTTGGGGGGAGAAAATAATTACAAAAGTGACGCACTACGAATAGGACACGAAGCATTTACGTTACTATGGGAATTAGATGAAGAAATAAATTGACGCTTTACTGAAAGAGAATATGGAGGGAGAAAATATGAAATTCATTTTCGGAGAAGGATTTGAAGCACTTTTGTACAGATATGCTGCCAGAGGTATGATTGGTTTTGTATGGGATGGAACATTGGGAGCCATAGGAGCATTTATAATTTCACTCATCATTGTAATTCTCGCCGTTGTCGGCCTTATCACAATAATCAAGCGGTTGCTGTTTGGACGCAAGAAATCTAACTCAAAATACAAATATTTCAAAGACTGACCATACGATAGCTAATGAAGCTCATTCATTATCATCACCACCTTCCAGCGCGTCATAATCCTCCTGCGAGTGGCCGAAGTAGTCGGAGAGGTCTACCGGAGCCGGAGCATCTGCATCCATCTCTACATCCTCTGGTTCTGCACCCTCCGCATCCTCGCTATACTCCAGCTTCGGCATATCGGGGATAGTATGACTATCAAAGCACTTTGCCCAGCGCGGGATATAGGTGAGCGTCCACTCCCACGGCGGACATATTTTCAGGTCTTGGGCAATGCGGCTCTCCGCCTCGCTGGTACTGGCGGTAATGGTAATCTTGCGGGTAATGCGCTTACCGAGGGTAAACACACGGGCAAAGTTGGTGTGGAGATACATTCCGTCGCAGAGGTCGCGGAGCTTCTTATCCACGTCGAAGCTCTGGGAGGCCATATAGACCTTGACCTTGTAATGACGCTGGAGCTTGAAAAAGTCACGGACGGCAGGCTTAAACACCTTGTAATCCCGATTGTCCCAAATCATGCCCACTTCATCCAGCAGGAGGAGACTATGCGCCTCCGGGACGTAATCACCCAAATGCTGGACGTTGAAATGCCGGACGCCGGGGATGAAAAGCTCGTCCATATTGGTGTAGACAAGCCAGTGCTTTTTCAGGTGCTTTTTGGCCAGCTTGACAAGGTAGGTGCTTTTACCGGAGCCTTTCTTGCCGAAAACAAGATAGAGCTTGTAGGGGTTGAGGTATTTCCGGGTCTTGAGGTCAAAGACGAGGACGGCAACAACGAGCAGAACAAGAACGACAATCATAGAGGAAACCTCCTAATATAGACAGAGGAGGCCCCCTCCCCGCTTTCGCGTGGTGGAGGGGGCCTCCTCGCTTTGTTTTTAGCCGCGGGTGGACAGGAGTCGCTTGAACATTCCAACGCCAAGACCGCACAGGGGCACGGCGACGGCAAACAGCAGCAGCACAGGCGTGCCAACGATGGTCTCGCCAACGGTGCCCGCCCAGCTGACCACTTGTGTAAAGACGGCGCCGACAGAGGTGAGCAGGTCAGTCATGCAATTCCTCCTTTCTTTGAAAATGCACATTCAGGACGCCGCATCAGCCACGGCTGGACAACAGGCGCTTGAACATGCCCACGCCGAGGCCGCACAGGGGAACGCCCACGGCGAAGAGCAGCAGGACGGGCGTGCCGACGATGGTAGAGCCGACGCTTCCAGCCCAAGACATGACCTTGGTGAACACCTCGCCCACAGAGGTCAGCAGGGTGGCAATGGTGACGGTGGCCGCACCTTCCATTAGAAATCACCTCCTTTCGTGCAGAGTATCTTGAACGCCTTCACGACAAAGAGAAAGCAGACCAAGCCAAGGAGGTAAATCATAGGCTCTGCAATGAGGAACTCGGAGAGGGCGGACAGCATGGCGGTGGAGAAATCAATCATGCTTTGCATCATCACAGGAACACACCTCCAAAGGAGCCATGGAAGCAATGGGAGCCAATGAGGAAGCCGACCAGCAGTCCGGCCAACAAACAAGCCACATACAGGCCATAGCGGACAAAGCGCCGCAGGGGGTACGGTACAAAGGACTTTGCCGCATGAGCGCAAGCGCGAAGCTGATAGCGGGTCACTTTCATTTCAGCACCATCCCTAACAGTCGAAAAAAGGAGTAAAGGACGAGGGCAAAAAGGAGGATGCCCGCGAGATACGGCCAGTCCACGCCGGCCACGCCGGAGGCGACGGCTTGTCCAACAACTGCGCCAGAGGCGTCATAGACGGCGGTGGTGACCGGCTCATAGATGCCGAAGATGGTCACAATGAGGTCTTTCATTTATCATCCTTCTTTCGTCTGAAAATACTGAAGCCGCCAGCGTCAGAGGAGCCGTTCAGCACCATGAGGAACAAGCGCAGACCGAGGCTTGCAAGAAACAGCGCCACGAACAGAGCGGCAAAGGAAACACCGATGCCGGGAACGGTGATTTCTGTAAAGAAATCCCACGCATTGGAGAACAGCCAGCCGATGGCGGTCAACAAATCGGTCACAGAGAACACCTCACAGAAACGGTATCAGGTCAAGGATAAAGGCGATGAGCCGGAGGATGACGGAAATAATGAATATAGCGCAAACGCCAAGCACCAGCACCAGCAAAGGCGCAGGAAGCCAGCCGCAAAGCATGGAGATGAAACCGCTCATGACTTGCCAACTCCTTTCAAAATGCAGATAAAGACAACGGAGCCAAAGGAGACGACAATCAGGAGTTTGACGGCATTCGGCAAGCAGTCATAGACGCCGCGCAAAAAGGTAAAGACGGCGTTCATACTTTCCACTAATCCCATATGTCATCGCCTCCGAAGTTCTCTATGTCGAAGATGCCGCCCTGTCCGTAGGCGTCAAAAAAGTTGCCTATATCGCCAACAGAACCGACCAATCCGGCGAGGCCGTCCGCGCCGATGGACACCACGCCTTTAATAATTCTCCATGAGCCGTCTTTCAGCGCGACGAGCAAATCCAGAATGGTAAAGCCGTTATCCTCCTCGCCCGGCGCGGGGGTATCGACAGGAAAGTCATCCTCGTTGATGGAGCCGCCGCCAGAGCCGGAGCCACCGGGCGAGCCTGTCCAGTTCGCGGACAGCCATTGACGGAAGTCAAGCCAGCTTTTTTGCCACCAGTTCCAGAAGTTATACTCGCTGGTGATGGACTGCTGCACATCGCCGCCGTCGGCGGTGTCCCAGCAGTCGGCCATGGTGTAAATGTCGAGGGCGTAAATGGGTATCCAGCGCTTGCCGGTGTAGTAACGGCACCCAGCTTCCTGCCACATGGAGCCGGTGTAGATATAGCACCCGGTGATACGGGAGCCGGACACAGGGAACCACACATCGCCGCGCTTGGGAAAGGTGGGGCGAACGCCGCCCACGGTGTAGCCGCTGACGGGGATATCAGACTGTACGGCGGCGGTGTTGGGCTTTAGCTCCAAATCGGAGTAGATGCAGGTCACCTTCTTGTGGCCGGTGTTGGGGGTGCTGCCCTTCACAAGCTCCATATAGGCAATATCAAGGGACTGGTTGGGTTTCAAAAGGATACTCGCCACACAAGACCGCCAGTTGCTTACTGTATCGGTGGAGTCGGAAAGGAGCAGGAAGCCCCAGTCGTATTCTTTGGAGTAAGTACCAACAACCTGTTTACAATCAACCGCTTGACTGATACGGTTTTGTGCGGTCAAGCGGAACGTAATGCTGTAACGATTAAAATCGGTATCCATCACAGTAAACGTATAGGTACTGGTGTCCGTGATAGGTACAGAAACCTTGCTATAAGAAGTCTCCGACCTAAAGCCGTTCGCGCCCGCAGAAGCGGACAAAGAGACCGCGACGCCGGAATATCTGGGACGATCCCATGAAAGGTCATAGGGAAAGGTTGAACTGATAGAGGAATATCCACGGGAAGCTGATGCGGAAAGCGACAAACAGTCAGGGTTTAAGCTATAATCCAGCCCGCCGCCATTGCCAGCAACATAAACAGGTTTTTTACTGCCATCATAGCCACTACTATTGCTATAAGAACTCGGCGCAAAATAAATAGGCGTACTGTCTCCTTCGCTAAAGCAGCTGCCCCACGAAAGAAGATTTTCATAGGTGGTATCCCATTCGATATATTCATCCGCAATAGGGTGCGCGCCACCGGGGAGCACAAGAACGGAGTTGGTATCGTAAGGGACGGCGGTGCAGGTATAGGACTTGCCGCTTTCCGCGACGGCGAAGTTGACGAAGCGCAACTCATCTATCTGGGAGTAGGCGCGGGAGGTAGAGCCGAGGACAAAGGACAGCTTATTATTAAAAGCAGTCGTATTCGATACCTGTCCCACCTTGATACCGTTCAAATAAGTGTAAACCGTACCGTTATGGCGCATGATTGCGACCTCGTTCCATGAGCCGACAGGCAGGGCGCACAGCTTTGCACCGGAGCCGTTATACAGGGACGCTTCATCCCATTTCAGGACGGCAGTTGCACCGATTGAAAGTGTATTCTCAATGTTGTTTTGGGTGTCCGGCTCGCTGGCCTGATAGTAGCGGAACTGCAAGGTAAAATCAGCGGAAGCAATATGGGACGGAAGCGTCAGGTCAAAGGAATGGGCGGTATTGTCCAGATAGAGGCAGCCGTCAAAGACGCCGCTGTCCATGTAGGTGATACTGGCGCCTGTGTTCCATGCAAATTCTGTCTGGGTGGAAAAGTAGCTGGCGTCATCCGTGTTGCCGTCGAAATGGTACAGGGAGCGGAGACTGGTATCGGTGGCGGAGCGTTCGTAGTTCACCACGTCGGTGAACTGGAAGGACATCCCCGCAATTTCTTCCGCCGTCAGGTCTGCGGAGGAGCGGCCGTCCGGCAGTTCGTAATAAAACTCGTATGCCTCATTTTGGTATTCGGCGGAGGTGCCGATATAGGTATAGTAGGTGTTGGTGATATTGTAGGTGTACTGCCATGTATAGTAAGTATAAGTGCGGTTGTCGTAATTGTAGGTGTTGACCGTATAGCTGTGGTCGTCGAAGTTGTAGGTGATATAGTCAATGTCGAACTGCTGCGTGGTGCTGTCGTCCTTGATGTTCGTTACCACGCCGTTTTCGTTGTCGATGAACTGGTTGTTGACCGTGTTGCCGTTTCCGTTGACGATGTAGTTATAATTATTTTCGGCAGCGGTCGTATTCTCCGGCGAGGCGGCAAAAGGCTTACCATCAGGGTCAGCATAAACTCTTTGATTTTGGTCTTTTGTAATAACAAAAAACTTGACTTTACGAATATACAACTCAACAATTTTCGCATCTGGATATACTTCTTTGACTTTATCCAAAGCGACATCAAGTTGCGCCCTTGAAACTGGCACAATGTTCGGCACTTTATCAAGAGAACGGGAGTCTATCCACTTGTTGCCTACAGGATTAGATGGGTTTACTTGCTGTGCAGGAATGTCACCATCAGCCTCATAATAAGGAAAATTCCCGTTTATATCGTATATCCATGCACCGCTCCGCTTCTCGGCAAGGCGCACAATACCCAAATCGTCATCTTCTCGAACAACCGCTCCATAATTCCAATCTCCACCAGTAAGAAGAGCAGCCATATTAGACGTAAAATTACGAACTTGCTTGTTCCAATAAGAATTATAATGCTCACACGCAGCATCCAACTCTGCTTTTGATACCTTCCCGTAATTAGTACCAAAAGTAAAGCCTGCAATTATATTAGATGCTTCCAAGCCATCTTCTTCCAAACAATGACTTAATGATAGGCTTAAAGCTGTCCAACCGTTATTAACGGGAGTATATACATACTCTGCACCCGCCGACACGGAGAAAGTCAACATGGGCAGGACAAGAACCACGGCCAGCAGGACAGGCGCTATTCTCTTTTTGAGACACTGCTTCATAGCTAAAGCCTCCTGTGTAACACAGAATTGTGCGCCGGCGCGACGCCAGGGCACGCGCTTTGTATTACGCCTCTTAACACCCGTATTGCTCACAGTAAAATTTCAGGTACTCAGCAAAGAGACAATCCAAAATATCAACTTCGCTATATCCACCGGCATCGGTACAAAACCAAATAATAGCCGCAAGCTCGTCCATTGGAACACCAAATTCATTCATCTCAAGCATCTTTTCATACAGTTCAACAGTGCCACAGTCAAACCATCCTTTTTCAAGGCACAATTTACGCAGGCGGTCGGTTGGCAGCACAATATGCTTATTTTCAAACATCACATATCTTCCTTTCTGTTCGTAACACATTCCTGCGTCAGCTCCAGCTCCCATCCAGACGCAGCAGTTTACTTTTTGTGTTACAGGAATGTGGACTGCTCAAACGAGCCGTCCCAGAATGGGTCTATGGTCTGCGGGTCAAAATCCTGTAATGGTTCAGCTATGGGGCGCATCGAGGGCAGCTCCTCGCAGGGGAAGTCCACGCCGTCCCACTGGTAGGGGAACATCCAGTTGACGCCCTCCACCATGCCAACCTTGCAGAAGTCATATTCATGGGTACAGCAGTCCTCAAGCCGCTGGTTGTGCCAATAAACATCGGACGCCTTTTCCGCCTTTTTCAAAGGCCGAGAATGAAAATACAGGTGCTTGCCAAGCTCCTTCGCCCGTTGGGACAGGTCTTTACTGACATACTTGGATATGTAAAACGCCGTTGCTATCGGGTCACGGATAGGAGCCAGAGAGCAGAAGCCGAATTTCTCCATGTAATCCGGCCAGTTCAGAAAACCGTTTTCTATCAGCTTTTGCGGAGCCGGAGGAGCAAAGGGACAGAGCGCCGTCTCCGGCAGGCCGAACACCAGACCGTGCATATGCCACGCGCCGTCTTTGTGGTGTTCCGGCACCAGCAGCACTTGAAAAGAGGCGGCATATTTCTTGCGCTTATCCCGAATGAACTGCATCAGTTTTCCGGCATAAGTGTCAAGGTTATAGCGGTCAAACTTTTTGCGGTCAAGGGTGCCGGTGAAGAAGTAATCCCACGGATTACAGAGGGCGTATTGCAGCACCATTGACCGGGCGCGGGAAAAATTGTTGTCCAGCTTCCTGTCATTGTGCTGCACGTTCTCCGTTTCACGGAAAAGATAGCTGTCCGGGTCACGGACGCCCTTAAACGCAACGACCTTGTAAATGTCCTCGCGGTACTGATGAATGGTGTACAATGGCGATATAGCAATAGCAACCACTTCCCGCAATTTGATATGGTGTCAAGTGGCCGCTTCGGAAGCCTGTCACAGCTTCCGGGAGACCACTCAGACAGATGCATATCATCCCGACATTCACCAGCCTGAAAAAAGCCCCCATGGCAGCCAAGGAAAGAGCAAAGCCGCCATGGGGATAGAGGGGGAGGGAGTATTTATTTACTGGAGGAGTTCAGACGCAGGCCGCTGCACTTGCCAAAACGGTTATACTCCACAGACACCTCGTCGCCCAGCTTCGGCACAAAGCCGAGCTCGGACAGGCGCTTCTCCGTCAGGTAGACACGCTCTGCCAACAAACCTTCTGCGCTGCTGGCCGTCATAGGCTCTGTCAGGTAATAATTGACGCCTTTTACTGTGTCTCCGTCGCTTCCTGTGAACTCACTCTTGCGAATACCGATGATTTTCATTTCCATCACTCCTCGTTGTTTTCTTCCAAGCAGCATCGGTAACTGCTTGTCTAAATTCAATATAAAACTTGCCAAACAGGGGCCTCGTTCTTCCGCCCTTGCTTTTTAGATAAAAAGCGCATATAATACCTTTAATTTCCTTGCGCTTGTGCGCGAAAGGAGCGGCGCTTCACATGAAAGGTCACATGAACTATACCTTGCTCTGTGATTTCTACGAGCTGACCATGGGCAACGGCTACTTCAAAACCGGAATGGGAGAACAGGTTTGTTACTTCGACGTTTTCTTCCGCAATGTGCCTGACGGCGGCGGCTTTGCCATCGCCGCCGGTCTGGAGCAGGTCATCGACTATATCGAAAACCTGAATTTTGACGAGGACGACATCGCCTATCTGCGTTCCAAAAATGTGTTTGCAGAGGAGTTTTTGGACTACCTCAAGACCTTCCGCTTCACCGGAGACATCTGGGCCGTGCCGGAAGGCACCCCCATCTTTCCCGGAGAGCCGATTCTCACCGTCCGCGCCCCGGCAATCGAGGCCCAGTTTATTGAGACCTTTATCCTGCTCACCCTGAACCACCAGTCCCTCATCGCCACCAAAACCAACCGCATCGTTCGGGCCGCCGACGGCCGCCCCGTGAGCGAGTTCGGTTCCCGCCGGGCGCAGGGGCCGGACGCGGCCGTACTGGGCGCGCGGGCCAGCTACATCGCAGGCTGCGCCGGAACCGCCTGCACCATCGCCGACCAGATTTACGGCTCTCCCGCCGGCGGCACCATGGCCCACTCCTGGGTGCAGATGTTCCCCGATGAATACACCGCTTTTAAGACTTACTGCGAGCTGTACCCCCACGCCGCCACCCTGCTGGTGGACACCTACAATGTGCTGAAATCCGGCGTTCCCAACGCCATCAAGGTGTTTCAGGAGGTGCTGCTGCCCCAAGGCATCACCGACTGCGCCATTCGTCTGGACAGCGGCGACCTCACCTATCTGTCCCGCAAGGCCCGCAAAATGCTGGACGCGGCGGGGCTGACCGACTGTAAGATTGTAGCCTCCAACTCGCTGGACGAGTATATCATCCGCGACCTGCTCCTTCAGGGGGCAAAAATCGATTCCTTCGGCGTGGGAGAGCGGCTTATCACCTCCAAGTCCGAGCCGGTGTTCGGCGGCGTCTACAAGCTGGCCGCCGTGGAGGACAAGGACGGCAATATTATCCCCAAGATTAAAATCAGCGAAAACGCCGCTAAGATAACCAATCCCCACTTCAAAAAGGTTTTCCGCCTGTTTGAGCGGGAGAGCGGCAAGGCCATCGGCGATTTGATTTGCCTCCACGACGAGGTTATCGACGAAAGCAAGCCGCTGGAGCTGTTCCACCCAGAGGAAACGTGGAAGCGCAAGACCATTTCCAATTTCACGGTGGAACCGCTGCTTACGCCCATCTTTCAGGGCGGTAAAAAGGTGTACCAAAGCCCGCCCATCGACGAGATACGCGCCTACTGCAAAGCTCAGATTGACCGCCAGTGGGACGAGGTCAAGCGGTTTGAGAACCCTCACACTTACTATGTCGACCTTAGCCAGAAGCTGTGGGACATCAAGCAGAGCCTGCTCAAGGGACAGGGAAAATAATCCTGTCCGGTGCATAAAATACGGCGCTTCAGCGGATACTGTTCCCATCAATCATGGGGAGGGTATCCGCTTTGGCTATTCTTTTTGAAAACAGCAAAACCTGTGAAAATCTGATGCGCGCCTTCGCCGGAGAAAGTCAGGCACGCAACCGCTATCTGTTCGCCTCGTCTCTCGCGCGTAAAAAAGAGCTGTATGTCGTTTCTCAGGTATTCGAGTTCACCGCCGAACAGGAACGCGCCCACGCCAAGGCGTTTTGGGATTTGCTCCAGCCGGTGGCGGGCAAGACCATCACGGTGGACGGCACCTATCCGGTCGATATTTCCGATGAGGTACTGCCCCTGCTCCGCGCTGCCCAGCATAATGAATACCAGGAGTGGGAGGTGGACTACGCCGGCTTTGCCAATGTGGCCAAAGAGGAAGGCTTTGCCAACGTTGCCTCCCTGTTCAACATGGTGGCCAAGGTGGAAAAAGTTCACGGCGACCGTTTCGGCGCCTTTGCCGACCGGCTGGAAAGCGGCGCTCTGTTCTCCGCCGACGCGCCGGTGGAATGGATGTGCCTCAACTGCGGCCACATCCTATCCGGCAAGGACGCGCCCAAGGCCTGCCCCCTGTGCAAACACAATCAGGGCTTCTATATCCGCCTGAGCGAGGTTCCCTTCACATAAGGGCCGCCAGCCTGTCAAGGCCTTCAGGCAATTTCTCAGGGTCAAGACCGGAGTAGTTTACCACCACCCGATGCGTTTGCACCGGGTGGTTTCCGTTTACATAGCTTGACAGACAGCTCAGCCGCACCCCCGCATCCGCCGCCCTGCGCTCCAGCTCCTCATCTTCGAGGTCTGTGTCCAGCTCCAGCAGGAAATGAAGTCCCGCGTCCGCCGCCAAAATTTGAGAGCGCCCGCCTAGAGGGCTTTCTTCAATGGCCGCCGCCACCGCATCCCGCTTGGCACGGTAAAAGGTCTTCATGCGGCTGATGTGCCGCTCAAAGTAGCCGCCGGAGATAAACCGCGCCAAGGTGTACTGCTCCAAGCTGGACACTGTGCAGGCATAAAAGCCCAGCTTGTCCCTGTACCGCTCCGCCAAGGCGGGCGGCAGCACCATATAGCTGATACGAAAAGCAGGGGACAGGGTTTTAGAAAAGGTGTTGACGTACAGCACCCGCCCGGTATGGTCTAACCCCTGTAATGTGGGGATAGGCCGTCCGGAGAGGCGGAATTCGCTGTCATAGTCGTCCTCGATGATGGCGCGCCCGCCATCCTCCTCCGCCCAGCGGAGCAATTCCTGCCGCCGCCCCACCGGCATCACTACGCCCGTGGGGAAGTGGTGTCCGGGAGACAGGTGGAGCACCTCCGCGCCGCTTTCCTCTGCCTCCGCGCACACCATGCCTCCCCCGTCCACCCCCAGATAGCGCACCTGTGCGCCGTTTGCGCGGTAAATGCGGGCCACCTTGTCATAGCCGGGGTCCTCCACGCCGTAAATTTTCTCCCGACCCAACAATTGCACCATCAGGGTGTAGAGATATTCCGTTCCGGCGCCCACCACAATCTGCTCCGGCAGCACGGAAAGCCCCCGCGCACGGTAGAGGTAGTCCGCCAACGCGGTGCGGAGGGCGTACACGCCTCCGGGCGGGCAGGGCCGCAGCAGCTCTTTGTCCTCCTCCGACAGCACCTGCCGCATGAGCCGCGCCCACACCGTAAAAGGGAATTTGCCCTGTTCCACATGGTTGGCCTTAAAATCCAAAAGCCACGCCCGCTCGCACGGCTCCCCCTCCCCTTGGCGCGGCTGCTCCGCCGGTGCGTTTCTCTGCTCCATGACGGGCAGCACAAAATATCCGCTGCGTTCCTTGGTGCGTATATAGCCCTCCGCTGCCAGTTGGGCATAGGCGTTCTCCACCGTAGCAACGCATACGCCCAGTTCTCCCGCCAGCGCCCGCTTAGACGGCAGCTTCTCTCCTGTTTTAAGCCGTCCGGCGAGAATATCCCTCCGAATACAGCGGTACAAATAATCATAGGCAGGCAGACTGCCCCGCCGTGACAGCACATAAGTCAACATTGGTTTCCCTTCAATCTGATATGGTTTAATTGAATCAATTTGGTTATTTTAATCCTATCAGATATGATTAAAATACAGGGTAAGCAAATTTGCAAGCATAATTTCCGAAAGGTCTGATTGCAATGAAAAACCCAAAGCTGCAAAAGCTGGTGCGCGCCGCCCTGCTTGCCGCCCTCTGCTGCGTGGCCACCATGGTCATTCAGATTCCCTCCCCTATGCACGGCTATGTCAATCTGGGCGACTGCTTTGTTCTGCTTGCAGGCTGGATGCTCGGCCCCGCTTGGGGCTTCTTCGCCGCCGGCATCGGCTCCGCTCTGGCGGACGCCTTGACCGGCTACTTCCACTATGTCCCCGGCACCTTCGTCATCAAGGGCTTGATGGCCCTGCTGGCCGCCCTTCTTCTCCCCCTGCTGAACAAGGCGCTCCGCCACGCGCTCTCCGCCCGCATCGTTTCCTCTGTAGTGTGCGAGGGCGTGATGGCGGCAGGCTACTTCGGCTATGCCTCCCTGCTGCTGGGTAAGGGGTTGGCTGCCGCCGCCAGCGTCCCAGGCAATCTGATACAGGGCGCTTTCGCCGTCGCGGCCGCCGTGATGGTATCGCTGGCACTTTCCAAAACGCCGCTGATGCCTACGCTCGAAGACAGCCGCTAAATCCTCTTTTTCTCCTGAAACCGGCAGGCTTCGACTTTTGTGAAGCCTGCCGGTTTTCTTTTCGCTAAATTTAAGGAAAATTAAGGAGGATTTCCTTTTTCTTTTCCTTCTGTTTTGGTATAATAACCGCAAAGCGGCTATGATGCTTGACTTGATACATACGCCGCATCACCACTCGAAATGAGGTCATAAATATGCCCTTTGCTTTTGACGCCCTCGTCATCGGTGCGGGACTGGCGGGCAGCGTCGCCGCCCGAGAGCTGGCCGAGCGCGGCGGCCGCCGGGTGCTCCTACTGGAGCGTCGGCCCCATGTGGCAGGGAACACTTACGACTGTACCGACGAGCACGGCGTGCTCATTCACCAATACGGCCCCCATATTTTCCACACCCAATCCCGACGGGTGTTTCAGTATCTCACCCGGTTCACCGACTGGCGGGAATATGAGCACCGGGTGGTGGCCAACGTCCACGGCCAGCTTATGCCGGTGCCGTTCAACCTCACCTCTCTGGCCATCGCCTTTGGGGAGGAAAAGGCGGAACGCCTGACGCGCAAGCTGACGGACGCCTATGGGGCCGAGTGCAGGGTGACCATTCTGGAGCTGCGGCAAAACACCGACCCTGAAATCTCCGCGCTGGCGGACTATGTGTATGAAAACATTTTTAAGACCTACACCATGAAGCAGTGGGGCACCACTCCGGAACAAATTGACCCTGCCACCACCGCCCGCGTCCCCGTCCTTCTCTCCACCGACGACCGCTATTTTCAGGACGCCTATCAGGGGATGCCCGCCAAAGGCTACACCGCTATGGTGGAGGCCATCCTCGACCACCCCAATATCACGGTGGAGCTTGGCTGCGATGCCCGCAGCCGCCTGACGCCGGAGGAAGGCGGCCTGAGGCTGGACGGCCAGCTTTTCACCGGCACCGTCATCTACACCGGCGCAGTGGATGAGCTGTTCTCCCACCAGTTCGGGCAACTGCCCTACCGCACGCTGGACTTCCGCTTTGAAACCCACGACAAAACGTGGTATCAGACCCACGGCACCGTCAACTATACGGTGGATGAGGACTATACCCGTATCACCGAGTTCAAGCACCTCACCGGACAACGGCTGCCGGGGGTGACCACCATCGTGAAGGAGTATTCCCGCGCCTATACCGGCGCGGACGGCGAAGTCCCCTACTATGCCATTATCAACGAAGAAAACCGGGCGCTTTACGAGCGCTACCGCGCCCTTTGCCAGCGTTATCCAGACTTCCATCTGCTGGGGCGGCTGGCGGAATATCAATACTACAACATGGACGCCATCGTTGCGAAGGCGCTCGAACTGTGTGACAGGCTGGTGTAACAATGGAACCGAAAAAGCTGATTACCTTTGCCGTACCCTGCTACAACTCCGCCGCTTATATGGACAAGTGCGTGGAGAGCCTGCTGAAGGGCGGCGAGGACGTCGAAATCATTCTGGTGGACGACGGCTCCACCAAGGACGATACCCCCGCTATCTGCGACCGCTATGCCGCCCAATACCCCGGTATCATCAAGGCCATCCATCAGGAGAACGGCGGCCACGGCGAGGGGGTCAATCAGGGACTGCGCAACGCGTCGGGGCTTTATTACAAGGTGGTGGACAGCGACGACTGGCTGGACGAGGACGCCCTCCACAAGGCTCTCGACCAGCTCCGCGCCTTTGCGTCCGGCAACCGGCTCATCGACATGCTGGTGTGCAACTATGTCTATGAGCATGTGGAGGACGGCACCCAGAAGGTCATGCGTTACCGCAACGTATTCCCGGAGGGGCGGGTGTTCACATGGGCGGAGACCAGCCGGTTCCGCCCGTCCCAATACCTGCTGATGCACTCCGTCATCTACCGCACCCAGCTTCTGCGGGATTGCGGTCTGGTGCTGCCCAAGCACACCTTCTATGTCGACAACCTTTTTGTCTACCAGCCCCTCCCCTATGTCCGCAGCATCTACTACATGGACGTGGACCTGTACCGCTACTTCATCGGGCGGGCCGACCAATCGGTCAATGAGGAAATCATGTGCTCACGGGTGGAGCAGCAGGTGAAGGTCACCAAGCTGATGATAGACTCCCACAGCCTCCAATCGGTCATGTCCCAAAACCGGGCGCTGGGGCGCTATATGTTCAATGACCTCGCCATGATGATGACCATCTCCTCCATCTTTCTTGTGATGGACGGCTCCCCCGAAAAACTGGGACAGCGCACCGAGCTCTGGGAGTACCTGCGGACGGTGGACTCCGGTATTTACCACCGCATGAAATACCGGGCGGTCTCCGCAGTCGGGTGCTTCCCCGGCTATCAGGGGCGGCGGCTTTCCCTCAAGCTGTACCGCCTTGTTCGGCGCATTTACAAATTCAACTGAAAGCAGCGCGGAGCGCCCGATTTGGGCGCTCCGCCTTTTGTTTTTTGACGAAATGTGGTATGCTGAGGGCGCATCGCAGCATTTCTTAAAAAATTCTTCAGTCTTTCCCCACTTGCCGCTTAAAAAACAGGTGATACCATACAAATTGTAAACGAGGTGATTCCCCTTGCAGACCATACTCATTTGTGACGACGACCGCGACATTGTTTCCGCTCTGGAAATCTATCTGAAGGGCGAGGGCTACCGCACCCTGGCGGCCTACAACGGCGCCGAGGCGCTGGAGGTCGCGGCAAAGGAAGAAGTCCATCTCATTCTGATGGACGTCATGATGCCCGCCATGGACGGCATTCACGCCACCGTCAAGCTGCGGGAGACCTGCAACGTCCCCATCATCCTGCTGACCGCCAAAAGCGAGGCCACCGACAAGATACTGGGCCTCAACATCGGCGCAGATGACTACATCACAAAGCCCTTTAACCCCTTGGAGGTCATTGCACGGGTGAAGAGCCAGCTCCGGCGCTACACCACGCTGGGCGGCCAAAGCGTCGGCACCGACCTGCTCACCGTGGGCGGCATCTCCATGGACGACAAGGCCAAGCAGGTGACTGTGGACGGCGAAAGTGTCACCCTCACCCCCATCGAATACAACATTTTGAAGCTGTTCCTCTCCCATCCCGGGCAGGTGTTTTCCTCCGCCCAAATTTACGAGCAGGTGTGGAACGACGCCGCCCTGTCCTCCGACAACACCGTTGCGGTGCATATCCGCCATCTGCGGGAGAAAATTGAGATAACCCCCGCCGAGCCGCGCTATCTCAAGGTGGTGTGGGGCCTCGGCTATAAGCTGGAAAATCCGGAAAGGTAGACGATTTTTTATGAAGAAGCTGCGGGAAAATCTGAGCGTGAAGGTGCTCTCTGTCGTCCTCTGCATCGCAGTGGGCGCCGCCACCCTGCTTGGGGGGTTCTATATCCTTCAGCACTGGGATAGCCTGTTTGGCCGCGGCTATTTTGACAGCAGCGTCTATTACCAAAGCCTATACAGCTGCCGCGGCGACCTGCTAAACTACCTCGACCTAATGTCTGGGGACACAGGGAACTATAACTATATGCAGCGCAAGCAAATCGAAAGCATGGAGGAGTCTCTGAAGGCGGAGGCCACAAATTTCCGCTTTACCGTGCAGGACAGCCAGACCGGACTACTTCTGCTGGACAACACCGGCGGGCTGCTTCTTGAAGACATGGATTCCACCGGCGCCACCCTCTTTACCAATTACAGCCTCTATGCCTCTCCCAACATCAGCTATTACGACGAGGAGGGCACCTCCTCAATCACCACAGAAGTGATGCTTGCCCCTGCTTTGCCCGACGGCACTCCGCTGCCGCCCGATGTGCTTGTGTCCTGCACCACCCTTGTTCCGCTGGTTTATGATGATATTTTCCTTGCGGAGTATCAGAGCTATGAGGTGGGCGACCCGCTGTTTTTATGGCTCACACTGGTGGGTGCAGTGGTGTTCCTCGCTTTGATTGTCTTTCTGTGCTGTCTCGTGGGGTACAAGGCGGGGTTGGAGGGTATCCACCTCACATGGCAGGATAAGATACCATACGACCTCTACCTGTTCATCATGTTCTGGCTCCTGTTCGGCGCCACCGCCTTGCTCGGCTCCTTTGGGTCGCTTGATTACCTCCTCGAATGGAGCGAGTTGGGCTGGAGCGTCGTCATTTGCGCGGGTGTGGTGCTGATAGGTCTATTCCTTGCCGCGGTGCTCTCCACCGCCACCCGTATCAAAAGCCGCACCATTTTCCGCAACACCATCATCTGGCGCGTATGCGCCCTGATTGGACGGAAGTTCCGCGAAACCGCCCGCACCCTGCCGCTGGCATGGCGCTTCGCGCTGCTCTTCCTCGGCTTTTTGGTTGTCAACGCCTTCCTTTCCTTGGGGCTTTACCGCTCTTTCAGTTCTGGATTTTACCTGCTGCTTCTGGTGCTGTTCAACGGCCTTGCATTCGGCGCGTGCTGCCGCTGGGTTGCCCAGTGGAAGCATATCCGCAGCGGTGCGGCCCTCATTGTGGGCGGCGACCCTGACGCGAAAATCGACACCACCAAGATGTATCCCGACCTGAAGGCCCACGCTGAAGCGCTGAACGACCTGAACACCGCCATCAGCAAGGCGGTGGACGAGCGAATGCAGTCCGAACGGTTCAAAGCGGAACTTATCACCAACGTATCCCATGACCTGAAAACCCCCCTCACCTCCATCATCAACTATGTGGACCTGCTGAAAAAAGAGGATATTCAGGACGAAAAAGCGAAAGAGTATATCGAGGTGCTGGACCGCAAAAGCCAACGGCTTAAAAAACTGACAGAGGATTTGGTGGAGGCCTCCAAGGCGTCCACCGGCACGCTGACCGTAAACCGAGAGCGGCTGGGGTTGAGCCAGCTTATCAGCCAGGCCACCGCCGAATATAGTGAACGCCTTGCAAAAACAGACCTCTCCATCGTCCTGAATCTCCCGGAAGAAGATCTGTACGTCTGGGCAGACGGGCGGCACCTGTGGCGTATTCTGGACAATCTGCTGTCCAACTGCTGCAAATACGCCATGCCGGGCACCCGTATTTATCTGGACGCAGAAGCGCGGGGAGAGCGGGCTGTGGTCACGATGAAAAACGTGTCCAGAGAACCGTTGAACGTTCCCGCGGCGCAGCTTTTGGAGCGGTTTGTCCGCGGCGACGCTTCCCGCTCCACTGAGGGGAGCGGCCTGGGCCTCTCCATCGCGCAAAGCCTGACGGAATTGCAGGGCGGCTCCTTCTCCCTCACCGTGGACGGCGACCTGTTCAAAGCGGAGGTGGCTCTTCCCCGCGCAGCCGCCCTTTCGCGGGACGCGGTGCTTTGAGCGCAGTGAATCAGAAACGTCCGGTTCACGCCTCCATAAAAAGAAAAAAACAAGCGTCCGCTGGGAAGTATCTTCCCAGCGGACGCTTGTTTTACCGCAGTCACGCTACCGTGTCAGTATATCAATCGCTTCTTCCGTGGAGGTAAAAAATACGTTTTTGCCCTTGTTGCTCTCATAAATGAAATCCTTCAAGGGCTTGCTTGTATAATTTGGAATAGTCGTCATAATTGATGTATTCCTGCAAAATTTCTCCGGAAAAGCCCGTGCTAAGCTAAAAAAGCCATCCGCCACCAAACGCTTGCCGATAACAACGTTTTCCGTTTTCGCCTCATACTTTGCGCTCATCAAAACATCCAGCGCAGAGCCTACTCCCTTGATGGCCTTTCCCTTTCCACTGACAACAGCGCATATTTTCTGATTCTTCTCAACTGCTCTGATTTGCATCCTGTCTCCTGCTTAAAGGAGCTGCACGCCTGCACCCAGAACACCGGAACCGATGTAGGTGCTGAGAGTTGCGTCCAGCTCCCCCTCCCAATAATGAATGTAGTTTGGCAACGCCTGCTTCAGCTTTTCGCCCAGCTCCTGCATTGCCTCAAAAGCCCCGCCATGGGCCACCGCGATGTTGTACCTGGCATGGCTGCCCACTTTTTGCTTCACCAACTCCACAAACCGGTCAATAAGCTGCCGCCGCCCCCGCACCTTAGCCGTACTCTTCAACTGGCCGTCATGGTCAAAAATAATAATGGGCTTGATTTGAAGCATTGTGCCCGCCAAGGCGGTCACCCGACCGATACGGCCGCCCTTTTGCAGAAATTCCAGCGTATCCACCGAAAAGAATGGGAAGGTGTTGCCAATATAATGCTCCGCACGCTTTAACAGCTCCTCCCAGCCAAGGCCTGCGTCCATATCCAACAAAAGCTGATAAACCATGATGCCGATGCCCAGACTGCCGTTTCGTGTATCATATACCCGCACATCCAGGTCCTTGCGTTCTTCTCCGTAAATGCGCATCATATTATACGTTCCCGAAAGGCCGCCGGAGAGCATCAGCGCAATCACCTTTTCGTACCCTTGGGCGGCAATTTCGTCCAGCGTCCGTTCCATTGTGGCGCCGTCCGGCAGAGAGGTGCGGGGCAGCTCGCCCTTGGCCTGACGGGCATAGACGTCTGGGGCGAAAATATCTACGCCATCGTAAAATTCCCCGTCCTTACAGAGGATTTTCAGCGGCACCACAAAAACCTCCTTGCGCCCGGCAAGCACCTCTGGTGAAATGTCCGCGCACGAGTCGGCCAAAATCGCAATTTTCTGCTGGTTCAAGAGCCGCACACCCCCTCTTCTTGACAGGCTTTTTTTGCACCGATATAATAAATGTCAATGTCTTTCCATATGACCCTTTATAGTCTTATTATTATATCCCACCCTGCAATACCCTGTCAATCAAAAAGCGAAAGGAGCAGACCGGCATGACAAAGTGGCTCGTTCGCAAACTGCTGTACGGCCAGAGCGCCACCTCCGACCCCCAACTGCGCACTGCCTGCGGCAAGGCCAGCAGCTTTATCGGAATGGCCTGCAACGTCCTGCTGTTTTTCGGCAAGCTGACCGTCGGGCTGCTGTCCGGCTCGGTGTCGATTACGGCGGACGCGGTCAACAACCTGTCAGATGCATCGTCCAGCGTCATCAGCCTTCTGGGCTTTAAGCTGGCCAGCCGCCCCGCCGATGCGGAACACCCCTACGGCCACGGGCGGTATGAATACCTCTCCGGCCTTTCCGTCTCTTTGCTCATCCTTATCATCGGCTTGGAGCTGCTCCGCTCCAGCATACAGCGGGCCATGCACCCGTCAGCCGTGGAGTTCAGCTGGCTTACCGTGGCGGTACTGCTCTGCTCTGTGGCGGTTAAGCTGTGGATGATGCTGTTCAACCGCGCCATGGGCAAGGCCATCTCCTCCAAAACCCTCATTGCCACCGCCGCCGACAGCCGGAACGACGTTATCAGCACGCTGGCGGTGTTGGCCGCCGCCCTTATCTCCCATTTTGCCGCGGTGGAGCTGGACGGCTGGATTGGCATCGCGGTGGCTCTGTTCATCCTGTACAGCGGCTTCGGCCTCATCAAGGACACGTTAGACCCCTTACTGGGCAAGGCCCCAGACCCTGCGCTGGTGCAGGACATCCAGCGTAAAATTCTGAGCTATCCCGGCGTGCTTGGCACCCATGACCTGATGATTCACGATTACGGCCCCGGCCGGCAGTTCGCCAGCGTTCATGTGGAAATGGCAGCAGAGGAAAACGTGCTGGAAAGCCATGACGTAATTGACAATATTGAACGGGCTTTCCTCACCGAGTCCGGCCTTCATCTGATTATTCACTTCGACCCCATCGTCACGGCCGACGGCGCCACCAGCGATTTGCGCGCATGGCTTGCGGAGGCCGTTCGCACCCTTCATCCCGATTTGACCATCCATGACCTGCGCATTGTCCCCGGCCCCACCCACACCAACGTCATTTTTGACTGCGTGGTGCCATCCGGCTGCCCGCTGCAGGACGGCGCGCTGAAAGCCGCGGTCAGTAAGCTGGTGACGGAGCGCTACCCTGACTATTTTTGCGTCATCACGCTGGACGAGAGCTTCGCTCCCCTCCCCCACGACAGGTAAACGCCAAAAGAGGGACGCCGTACGGCGTCCCTCTTTCCTTTGCTGTACCGAAACCTTGTTGTCAGCGGCGGTCGTTTTCGTTCTGCAAATCACGGCAGCAGTGAAGCGCCACGCCGGTCAGTCCGGTGATACCGCATACCAGCTCAGAAAGCAGTCTGTTCTGCTCCTGAAGCGCCGCACAGATGGCCGCCAGCCCTTCACTGTCCCCACAGCCGCAGTCACAACTGCAGCCACAATCACAACAATCCCCGCAGGTAAAGATAGGGTTTGTATGACGGCACATAGGCATATCTTCTTCCAAGCTCTCTCTGCAGCCACAGCCGCAGCCGCTTTCCAGAAGCGCCTCCGCATTGCAGCAGCCGCGGCGGCAGTTCCGTCCCTCTCTTTGCATCCTCTTCCCTCCTTTTTCCCGTCTGCGTCATCCTATTCCTTCCCGCCCGTCGCTGACACCCCGCTTTTTAAGGTGGGAAATCTTTGAAAACACTTGCATTGCGTGAAAAGCTGTGCTATAATTCCAGTGTAAGAATGGTAAGTTGACGGAGTGGGGGATTTCCTCCGCTCTTTCTTATTGAAAAAATCGACCAAGGAATTTTTTGGAAGGGGGACGGTCATGTCTAAAGTGACGGAAATCACGCAGGCGCTGGCCCGTCCGGAGGTGGAGGCTCACGGCTGCACCCTCTGGGACGTGGAATATGTCAAAGAGGCCGGTTCCTGGTATCTTCGCCTCTACATCGACAAGGAGGGCGGCGTTTCCATCAACGATTGCGAAGCCATCTCCCGCGTGGTCAGCGACAAGCTGGACGAGGCCGACCCCATCGAGGGCAGTTACACCTTTGAGGTATCCTCCGCCGGGGCGGACCGTGCACTCAAAAAGCCGGAACACTTTTCCGCCTTTCTGGGCAGCGAAGTTGACGTAAAGCTCTACCGCGCCATGGCAGGTAAAAAAGAATTGATAGGGGTGCTCGCCGGTTATGAAAACGGCGACGTTACCCTGGCCGTGGGCGGCGAAAGCCTCACGCTTGAAAAAAAGGACGTGGCGCAGGTGCGCCTCCATGTAACCATCTGATAAAAGACAACAGGGCGTTCTCCGGACGCCAGGAGGGAAATAACGTGGCAAGAAACACAAAGAAAGCAGCAAACAGCAACGAGAGCGACGGCAAGGAGTTTTTCGCCGCCATCGCGCAGATTGAGCAGGAAAAGGGCATCCAGAAGGGCTATATGCTGGAAAAAATCACCCAGGCTCTCATCACCGCCTACCGCCGAGACCACGAGGGACTGGGCGACAACCTGTCCATTGAGGGCAACGAGGAGACCGGCGAGCTTCACATGTATATCAAGAAGGACGTGGTGGAGACGGTGGATAACCCCTCCACCGAGCTTTCTCTGGACGAAGCCCGTCTCTCCCTGCCCCACGCCCAACTGGGCGACGTTATCCGCATGGAGATAAAGCCGAAAAATTTTGGCCGCATCGCCGCCCAGACCGCCCGCCAGGTCATCATTCAGGGCATCCGTGAGGCGGAACAGGGCATGATTTACGACGAATTTACCTCAAAGGAGCACGAAATTCTCACCGGCGTGGTCACACGAGTCGACCCCCGCAACGGCAGCGTCATTCTGCGCCTCGGCAGCGGCGGCGAGACCACCAGCGCGTTCCTCAGCGCCAGCGAACAGGTGCCCGGCGAGGTCTACCGCGAGGGCGACCGCATCAAGGTCTATGTAGTGGAGGTCCGCCGCTCCACCCGCGGCGCGCAGGTGCTCATCTCCCGCACCCATCCGGGGCTTGTCAAGCGCCTGTTCGAGCTTGAAGTGCCTGAAATCTATGACGGCACCGTAGAGGTCAAGTCCATCGCCCGCGAGGCAGGCAGCCGCACCAAGATTGCCGTCTGGTCTGCCGACGAAAATGTGGACGCCATCGGTGCCTGCGTCGGTCAGCGGGGTCAGCGGGTGAACAATATTGTGGAAGAGCTGAAGGGCGAAAAGGTGGACATCATCAAATATTCCGACGACCCTGCCCAGTATGTGGCCGCCGCCTTGGCTCCCGCTGACGTTATCCGGGTGGACACCGCCGACGACGGCAGTAACGCCTGCCGTGCCATTGTGCCGGACGACCAGCTCTCTCTTGCCATCGGCAAGGAAGGCAAAAATGCCCGTTTGGCCGCCAAACTGACCGGTTATAAAATCGACATTAAGCCAGAGTCCGCGCCTGACGGCGACCCGCTGGGTGAAATGGAAGACGAAATCGACCTGATTGCCGGAGACGAAGCGGACGCTTAATCCACAACCCGTCTGAAAGGGGGAACCACCATGCCGAAAAAAATACCCCTGCGCCAATGCGTAGGCTGCCGGGAAATGAAGCCGAAGAAAGAGCTGATTCGGGTGGTACGCTCCCCCGAAGGGGAGGTATCGCTGGACTTCAAGGGCAAAAAACCAGGGCGGGGCGCTTATGTGTGTCCCAACGATGGCTGTCTTACCAAGGCCAAAAAAGCCAGGGCGCTGGAACGGGCCTTCGGCGCTGCTCTGCCCCCCGACGTTTACGGTGCGCTTGCGCAGGAAATGGAGGCGGGCTGTGACACACAATGAGGATATTCTCCGGTTGCTGGGCCTGATTCGCAAGGCCGGTAAGCTGGAGGTGGGCGAGGAGCCGACAGGCAGCGCCTGCCGTGCGCGGCAGGCCAAGCTGCTGATTGCGGCGTCCGACGCATCGCCCAACACCTTTCGCCGTATCCGCCACTTTGGCGAGGCGGGAAATGTGCTGTGGCTGACCCTTCCCTGCACCAAAGCAGAGCTGGGCGACGTGTTGGGCCGGGGCGACGTGGCTATGGCGGCCATCATGGACGCCGGTTTTGCAGCGTCCCTCGCCAAGAAGCTCAGCGCGGCGGCCCCGGAGCAGTATGCCGCGGCAGCAGAACAGCTCAGCGGCAAGGCTGACAAGGTTCGCGCACGCCAACTTGAAAAGCGCCGACACGAGAAAAACCTGCGGGAGGGCAAAAAGAAGCCCTGGGCCGCCCCGCCGAAGGACGGCGGCCATCAGCCCGCTGAAAAGACATAAGACCATGGCACAGAACAGGGAACATCGGAGACTTATTCCACTCCGAAAGGGCAAAGCCCTTTTGTCCTTTCGGAGTGGCGCAGGTCCCACCAAATGGAGGTGGCATTCTATTGCTGAACAAATATCGTGTGCATGAGGTGGCCAAGGATTTCGGCCTGAATTCCAAGGACATCGCCGACATTATGACCAAGTATTTCACAACCCCGAAAAACCATATGCAGGTACTGGAGCAGAACGAGCTGGCCGTCATTTTCGACTACCTGACCCAGCATCATCAGGTGGAGAGCATCGAAAGCATCTTCGCCGACGTTTACCATGAGCCTGCGGACGCCAAAAAGCCGGAGCAGGCGCCCGCGCAGCCGAAGGCTGCCGCTGCGGAACCGCAGAAGAGCGCAGCAGGCGCTTCTTCCGCGCCTCAGCAGGGGCAGAAGCCCCAGCAGCAGGCCGCCCAGAAGCCGCAGCAGGGCGCGCCCCTTCAAAAGCCCACCACCCGCGTGCCGGAAAAGAAGCTGGTGGACACCCGCCAGGTGGGCAATGTCAACCTGGAAAAGTACGACG